>JBJERF010000052.1:0-5580 GCA_051882115.1 Ruminococcus sp.
TGGAAAACAACCTTTGGCGAGGACTGCTTCTTTGTGCCCATGCCCAAGGATCCGGAGTCGGATACATATTATGTTGCCGGAAAGATGAACGCATACTGCTTTGTAAAGGGCGGTCATAATCCGGAGGGCGTTGCCAAGTATCTGGATTGCCTGCGCTTTACCAAGCTCAGTGAAGAGGTAAAGGAACTGGATAACCAGAAGCTCAAGGATGACTATGGCTGGACAGATGAAATGATTGAAATGGCAAACACCATGAATGAAATGGCTCTGGAAAATCCGACCTTCGATTTTTATGCGGGTGTTTCTTCGGATATTACAGATGTTCTGGACAGCAGCGTGAATGGCATCCGTGCGACTGCACACGGTACACCGTGGGGCGAATCGGTCAGTGCAGTCTATGCACAGATTCAGAATTTTGTGGACGAAGTCAACGAAAGCGCAATAGCAGAATAATTCAGGAAAAAACAGACCTCCTCGGGAACTGGAGAAGTGCCGGATTCCGCAGGATATTTTGTGCCTGACAAAGAGACTCTCCCGCAGGAATACTTGGTGTATTTCAAGGGAGAGTCTCAAAGTCAGGCGCAAAAGAAACAAGGAAGATGGTGCTTCGTAAGTTCCCGAGGAGGTCTAATGGTCAGAACATGGACGAGTCTTTCTATTCGCCCATGTTTTTGACTGTATGTGATTGTGTCAGTGTCATCAATCTGAGAGCTTTTCGTTGCAAATGTTCCACCGGAACATTTGCAAGGGAAATTTGTTTCATCGCTGAAACAGGGGAAAGCGGTCTTGTTCGCTTTCCCCTCGAAAAGCTGTCGCTTTTCTCACCCCTTTTCGACCTGCGCCAGAAGGATGGCGCAGGGTATTTCGCCGTCTGCGGACGGCGACAAGGGGCTTTGCCCCTTGACCCCACAAGCCTTTTGAGAAAGGCTTGACCGAAAACTTTTATACCTTTTGAACTTGCAGCAACCTTTCCCCCCTCCCCAGTGGGAGGGGTTGATGCATTCCTGCTTTCAGTAATGTTCAAGGGGGTGGGGTAGACGATCCAGCGGTACGCTGGTTTTGAGAAAAAAGCGGCGCAAAAAAACTTTTATACCTTTTTCGTGATTATATGAGGTGCTTTATGGGAATGATTTTTGATACACACAGCCATTATACAGATCATGCTTTTGATGGGGACAGAGCTGCGCTCCTGACAGCTTTGCCGGAAAAAAATGTGGCACTTGTCATGCAGGCATGTGTGGATTTACAGGATGCGGTCAGCATTCAGCAGCTTGCAGACCAGTATGATTATCTGTATGGCTCTGTGGGCATTCATCCGGAGAATCTGGACGGCGGCGTTCCGGAGGATGCCTATGACCAGCTGAAAGTCCTTGCACAGCATAAAAAAGTACGTGCAATCGGAGAGATCGGACTGGATTACCATTATGACGGCTATGATCGGTCGGCACAGATTGCCCTGTTCCGGATGCAGCTGGCACTGGCAAAAGAGCTGGATCTGCCGGTGATTGTACATGCACGGGATGCTGCGGCGGACTGTCTGGAGCTATTGAGGGAATACCGTCCGGCAGGCGTGATGCACTGCTTCAGCGGCAGCGCAGAGACAGCACGAGAGGTTCTTGCACTGGGAATGTACATCGGCTTTACCGGTGTGCTGACCTTTCAGAACGCCAAAAAAGCAAGGCGTGCACTGGCAGAGGTGCCCCCGGATAAGCTGGTTCTGGAGACAGATTGCCCCTATATGGCACCGGTGCCCTATCGGGGCAAACGATGTGACAGCAGCATGATTGTCCATACGGCAGATGCCGCCGCACAGGTCATGGGCTTGTCCGGAGAACAGGTGCTGCGTCTGACGCTGGAAAACGGACGCCGTTTGTATAGAATCTGATGGTAGAAAGGGAAAATTTGAGATGAGTATACTTTATATGCTGCTTGCTGCGGCAGGCCTGGTCATCAGCTTTGTGCTGCTTGTAAAGGGTGCAGACTATTTTGTGGATGGCTGCGTTTCCATTGCACGGCTGCTGCGTGTGCCGAATTTGATTATCGGACTGACCATTGTGGCCATGGGTACCAGTGCGCCGGAGGCTGCGGTGAGTATTTCCGGTGCCATTACTGACCCTACCAATGCCGGTATTACGGTGGGCAATCTGTTCGGTTCCAATATGCTGAATATTCTGGTAATTCTGGGTGTCAGTGCAGTAATTGTTCCCGTTGGTGTAGACCGGTCTTTGCTGAAAAAGGATTTTCCCCTGCTGATTGGCTCTGCTGTCATTGTGCCGCTGCTGTTCTGGCTGTTTGACTTTCGGGGAACACGCCTTGCCGGCTGTATTGTTCTGACATTTTTTGCAGTCTTCATGGTATGGACGATTATGAACGCACTTTCCAGCAGAAAGCGCACACAGTTTGCCGAGATGGTAGCAGACGACAGTGATGAGGTATCAGATAATGAGCCCATGTCAAAGCTGAAAAGCATCCTGTATGCAGTGTGCGGTCTTGCTGTAGTCATCGGCGGCGGTCAGCTGGCGGTATACTGTGCAAAGTATATCGCACAGGGCATCGGTATCAGTGACACCCTCATCGGACTGACGGTGGTTGCACTGGGTACATCTCTGCCGGAGCTGATTACATCCGTTGTGGCAGCCCGAAAGGGAAACAGCGATCTGGCTCTGGGCAACGTCATTGGTTCCAACCTGTTCAATGTACTGTTGGTGCTGGGACTGAGCATGCTGATTGCACCATTCTCCGTATCCATGGAAAATATGATCGATGCCATTTGCGTACTGGCAACTTCCATTGTCTGCTATATTGCCGCAGGCACCAAGAAAATCGGACGTGTATGGGGCATTGTGTTCCTGCTTCTGTATGCGGCTTATCTCACCTATATCATTTATCGTGATGTAGTCCTGAAATGACAAAATCTCCCGCTTTCTGGAATAGCAGCAGTTATGCACTGCATAAACTGTATGGATTCCAAATAAGGCGGGAGGTTTTCTTTTATGAAGCCACAAGGCGCATCGGCAGAGGGCACGTATGTGGTTGCCCTTGCCGGAAATCCGAATGTAGGAAAATCAACCCTGTTCAATGCACTGACCGGTATGCATCAGCATACAGGAAATTGGGCAGGAAAAACGGTGCAGAATGCTGCCGGACGATGCACCTTTCAGGGACATACGCTGCTGCTGGTGGATTTGCCGGGAACCTGTGCGCTCCGTGCACAGTCGGCGGAGGAACAGGCTGCACGGGATTTTATCTGCTTTGCAAAGCCGGATGCCGTCATGATTACCTGTGATGCATCCTGTCTGGAACGCAATCTGATTCTTGCCTTGCAGATTATCGAAACAGGATGCCGGGTCATCATCTGCGTGAATTTGTTGGATGAAGCCCGGAAACGCAGAATTTCTGTGGATTTGCAGGAACTGGAAAGGCAGCTGGGCGTACCGGTTGCAGGTATTGTTGCACGGAAAAAGGAAGGCATCCATGGGCTTATGGAACGGCTGTGTGCGCTTCTGGATGCGGATTCCGTACCGGCTGCCCCCCAGCTGCAATATCCGGATTCTGTGGAAGAAACGGCAGAAAAACTGACAAAATATCTTCAGGATGCGGGCTGTCAGCTCAATCCCAGATGGACAGCACTGCGTTTGATGGAGGGGGACAGAGCCTTTTCAGAGCTGCTTGCGCTGCATGGTGCCTTTTTGCTGACGGCACCGGAGCTTGCTGACCAGATGGAGGAAGCCGGACTGTGCGGCGGCGATGCAGAACGCCTTTTCGGAGACAGCATCATATCCGGTGTGGTGCAGCATGCAGAGGAAATCTGCAAGGCAGTCCTGCAAAAACCAGAGGACAGCCACTGCAAAGACCGGAAGATTGACCGGATTCTTCTGGGCAAATATACGGGCATTCCCATTATGCTGCTGCTGTTGGGGATGGTTCTCTGGATTACCATGGCAGGAGCCAATATTCCCTCTGAATGGCTTCAGAAAGGCTTTGGTGCGCTGGGGGAAGTTCTGCGCCGCTGGATGTTCGGTGCGCCAGCATGGCTCAGCGGTGCGCTGCTGGATGGGGTCTATACCGTGCTTACCTGGGTGATTGCAGTCATGCTGCCGCCTATGGCGATTTTTTTCCCCTTGTTTACACTGCTGGAGGATTTCGGCTATCTGCCCAGAGTCGCTTTTCAGCTGGATCGCCGGTTTCAGTGCGCTGGTGCCTGCGGAAAGCAGGCACTGACTATGTGCATGGGCTTCGGATGCAATGCGGCCGGTGTCACCGGATGCCGGATCATTGACTCGCCCCGGGAACGGCTGCTCGCCATACTCACCAATGTATTTGTTCCCTGCAACGGACGGTTTCCCACGCTGATTGCATTGATTACCGTCTTTTTTACTGCCGGTGCAGGCGGTTCTTTTTTATCCGCCGGCATTCTGGTGCTGTTCATCCTCTCAGGCATTGTCATAACACTGCTTGTGTCAAAGCTGCTGTCTGTGACGCTCCTGCGAGGCGTTCCCTCTGCCATTACCCTGGAGCTTCCTGCCTATCGCAGACCTCAGATTCTGAAAATCCTCATACGCTCCCTGCTGGACAGAACCATGTTCGTTCTGGGAAGAGCCTGTATGGTGGCAGCACCTGCCGGTCTGCTGCTCTGGATTCTGGCACATTGGCAGATAGGGGACAGCTCCATTCTGACCTATTGTGCAGATTTTCTGGATGTGCCGGGTCGTTTTATGGGGCTGGACGGTGTGCTTCTGACGGCTTTTATTCTGGGATTCCCTGCCAATGAAATTGTTATGCCTATTGCCGTTATGCTGTATCAGGCACAGGGCATTCTGACAGAAACCGGCAGTACGCAGGCATTGTGCAGCGTTCTGACGGAAAACGGCTGGTCATGGGGCACTGCGCTTTGTATGATGCTGTTCATGATGTTCCATTTTCCCTGTTCCACCACTTGTCTGACCATCCGGAAGGAGACCGGCAGTATAAAGTGGATGCTGTTGGGTATGGCAATTCCTACGGTATGCGGTGTGATTTTCTGTACATTGGCGGCACAGCTGATTCGCATTTTTTGAAAAATTTTCCACTGCATAACGGATGATTACCGGAACATACTACACATGCAGGCGCAGCGAAAAAATCTTGCTGTGCAGCATCCGATGAATGCAGAATCCGGATCCGCACACCGCTTTCTGCTGTTGTTCGTCGGAGTGTGGTGCGGAGAAATGGAGCGTATCATGCGTAATCAGAATAACCAGAACAATAACAATCAGAACAACAATAACCAGAACAATAATCAGAACCGGAATCAGCAGAACAACCAGAATCGGAACCAGCAGAATAACCAGAACCGGAACCAGCAGAACAATCAGAATCGGTTCCGTCCGGATTTCAACGACTAAATCACGCAGCAAAAAAGCAGCAGGACGTTTTGTCCTGCTGCTTTTATTACTTCGGCAACTAAATATCGATAGTTCTTGTTTGTATAAAAAACAGGATTCCGTACAGCACCGCTAAATTTGACGATTGATATTATCAATAATAGTATAAAAGTTTTCGGTCAAGCCTTTCTCAAAAGGCTTGTGGGGTCAAGGGGCA
>JBJERF010000053.1:0-5378 GCA_051882115.1 Ruminococcus sp.
GCGCGCCAGAAGGATGGCGCAGGGTGTTTCGCCGTCTGCGGACGGCGACAAGGGGGCTTCTCGCCCCCTTGACCCCCCGACCGCTTTTTTTGAGAAAAAAGCGGCGCAAAAAAACTTTTATTGATGCTGCGCTTTTCCAACAAATGGCATACCCAAAGGTTGAAAGTCAAACTCACCAAAAAAGTGCCGATACGAAATATAAAACTGAGCAAATAAACGAAAAAGAAGAAAAAGGAAGCCGCCCACTTGCAGTTTTCAAAAACATGTGGTAAGATACGAGATATAGCATAAAAAGACCTATGCTTGAATCATAAAGGAACGGTGAAACCATGAGCACAAAGGTACAAATACATACCCGATGGAAAAAGCTTTTCACAGCCATACACAGCAAAATCCATCAACTGAATACATGGCGCACGAAAAACAGCAGCCGGTTTTCCATGACGAATCTGCTGCTGATGCTGCTCTTTCCGGTATTTCTGGTATGCATGTCTGAACTGACGGTCAACAAATATCCCAGCAAGCTGGTGCTGTTTATCGCCGAGCATCCGGGCATCATGCTGTTCGATATTCTGATGATCGGTGCCATCTTTTTGGGACTTCTGCTGATTGTGCGCCGAGGATGGCTTGCTATGCTGATAGAAGCCTTCGGCGTCATGGCACTGAGTATTGCAGAACTATTCAAATACGGCACCAACGGGAATCATCTGATGATTCCGGATATGCTGCTGACGGGCAACATTGTTTCCCTGACGGGCTTTGCCTATATTAAAATTACACCTCGTCTGGTCATCAGTGTGCTGATTGTATTGGCATATCTGACAGCAGGCTTTCTTTTCAATCCGCAGCTCAACAAAAAAAAATTCCGGCTGTCCGTGCGGATTCTGCCGGGTATCGCATGTCTTGCAGGCTGTGCATTTTTTGTAGCCACCCCCTCCGTCTCCCAGCCCATTTATACCCTGTTCGGACTGGATACCAAGGATGCGGACAATACATTTATTCTGAATGAAAAATATGACAACAACGGCTTCATCGCCTTTTTTCTGCAAACCGGATCCGAAGGATTTGCCTCGGGACTGAGCGAACCGGAAAATTACGAGGAAAACAGTATCAGCACCATGGATGCCTATCTGTCCCAGCCCGATGAAACGGCGGAATCCTTTGAAAACGGCAAGCCCAATGTCATTGTGATCATGTCGGAATCCTATGCAGATTTCCGTGTATTTGAGGAGCTTACAGACACCATCGGAGATACCTATGACGGTTTTGATGCGGCTGCAAAAATGGGATGGCAGGGCACAGCAATTGCCCCCACCTATGCAAGCTACACCGTGC
Source organism: Ruminococcus sp. (assembly GCA_051882115.1). Taxonomy (GTDB): domain Bacteria; phylum Bacillota; class Clostridia; order Oscillospirales; family Ruminococcaceae; genus Ruminococcus_C. The sequence goes on from JBJERF010000053.1 coordinate 1,336, forward strand.
GGACGGAGTTTGAGCTGATGTTTGGTCTGCCGGTGAAATCTCTGGATGATCCCAGCATGCCCAATCGGGTGCTGCTTAGCAGAGCACAGCCCACCATACCGGCATATTATAAGACATGGGGCTACAATACGGCATACATTCATCCATATCTGGCAAGCTTTTACGGCAGAAACAAAATTTATGCAAATTTCTCCTATGATACGATGATTTTCGAGAATGATTTCACGGTACCGGTAGAATATTTCGGCACATATATAGATGATAACACGATTTACAATCAGATTGAGGTGCTTTTAGAGGAATCAGAAGAGCCGATGTTCATTCATACAACAACCATGCAGAATCACCAGCCCTACGATCAGGGCACCGGTGATGAATTTGACAATTATCTGGAATGGATTCAGCACAGTTCTGATGGGCTGGCAGATTTTCTGAAACGGCTGGAGCAATCTGAGGAACCGACTGTGGTATTGTTCATCGGCGATCACTTTCCGTCTCTGCGGGGCGATGAGGGAATTTATGCACAGCTGGGCATTACCAGTGAAAATTGTGACACACTGTATGAGCAGAAATATATTTTATGGAATAACTGCGGTCTGGATGAGAGCCTTTTGCCGAAAGAAAACGTATCAGTATTCTATCTGCCCTATGTCATCATGGAATGGGTGGATGCGCCCCGTGATGCATTTATACAGACCATGCTGGATGAAATGACGGTAACACCTGTTTATTCGACAAATTACAATCCCCGGCAGGCATCCAATCCGAAGCTGGATGCGCTGACCTATGATCATATTTTAGGAGACATTGTTGCGCCCAGTGCACTGGATATACTGGGGGGCAAAGAGACAGCATCCGAAGCGCAGGAAAAGGATAAAAATTAGACCTCCTCGGAAACTGGAGAAGTACCAGATTCCGCAGGATATTTTGCGCCTGACAAAGAGCCTCTCCCACAGGAATACTTGGTGTATTTCAAGGGAGAGGCTCAAAGTCAGGCGCAAAAGAGACAAGGAAGATGGTGCTTCGTAAGTTTCCGAGGAGGTCTATTGAACATTGAGGAGGAAAAGATATGAAACCAGTTGTAATCGGAACGAAGGGCACAGCAGCCGCTGTTGCAGATGAAAGCAGACTTGCGGTAACCGTAGGCAGCGGTTCCCTGCGGGTATATGCCACACCCATGCTGTGTGCATTGATGGAAGAAGCGGCATGCAAGGCAATTGCAGATTATCTGGAGGAAGGCGAGACGACAGTGGGCACGTATTTAGAGCTGACCCATAGTGCAGCCACACCGGAAGGCATGCATGTAACAGCAGAAGCGGAAATCATCGAGGTCAGCGGGCGTGAAATCACGTATCATATTACAGCGTGGGATGAAAAGGGAGAAATCGGCAGCTGTACGCACAAGCGAGTGCAGGTGGGTGCAGAGCGATTCCTGCAAAAAACATACAAAAAGCTCCATCAGCAGTAAAATGGAATATGCAGCAGGGCAGCAGCGATGAACGTCATTGAAAAGCAAACGTCTCAGGGTACAGAACCTCTGAGGCGTTTTATTTTTATAAAATGAGGCAAAAAAACTTTTCTTTTTTTGTGAAAAACAGGTGACAAGCAGGAGAAAATATGGTATAATGGAATAAGTATACCATCATGGCATGCAAGAAAACGGACGCCTTGTGCGTCTTCTGAAAGGACTGTTCTCAGTTATGGAGAATACGTATGATGTCATAATTGCCGGCTGCGGCGCAGCCGGTCTGTATGGAGCCATCCATCTGCCCAGCAGCTGCAAGGTACTGCTGCTCTGCAAACAGGAGCTGACGCTTTGCAACTCTGCCCTTGCACAGGGGGGCATTGCCGGAGTATATCAACCCACAGACGACTCCACCGAGCTGCACAAACAGGATACCATGATTGCCGGCGGCTTTAAAAATAACCCGGAAACTGTCCAGATTCTGGTAGACCATGCAAAATATGAAATTCAGAATATTCTGGATATGGGGGTAGACTTTGACCGTACCGCCGATGGTGAACTGCACCGTACCTTAGAGGGCGGTCATTCCCGTCACCGCATCTTCCACCACAAGGATTCCACAGGAGCAGAGATACTCAACACCCTCATCCGCAAGGTGAAAACACTCCCCAATGTCACCATTCTTGAAAATACGATGATGGTGGATCTGAAAAAGACGAGCACGGGTTTTTCTGTGCAGCTTCTGAAAGACGGGGCACTGAGCACCGCCCACAGCCACTTCATGATACTTGCCACTGGCGGTATCGGCAGAATCTATGAATTCACCACCAACAGCAAAATTGCCACGGGCGACGGCATCGCCATGGCTTATCATATTGGTGCAGAAATACGGAACCTGCATCTCATCCAGTTTCATCCCACTGCTTTCAACAATCATCATACCCGTGAATGTCTGCTGGTTTCTGAGGCAGTCCGGGGCGAGGGGGCTTACCTGCTCAACTGTCATAAGGAACGGTTCATGCATCTTTATGATGAACGTCTGGAGCTGGCACCCCGTGATGTGGTTTCACATGCCATCATCATGGAAAGCCGCCGGACAGGCTCCACGGATTTCTATCTGGATATTTCCAGAAAGGATCCTGACTTTATCCGTCAGCGTTTCCCCATGATTTATGAGCATGTACTGGAACAGGGCTATGACATGACACGGGAGCCGATCCCCATCTATCCCTGTCAGCATTATCTCATGGGCGGCATCAACGTGAACACCCATTCGGAAACCAGCATTCCGAATCTGTTTGCCTGCGGCGAATGCTCTCATACCGGCGTACACGGCAACAACCGTCTGGCAAGCAACTCGCTTCTGGAAGCACTGGTCTTTTCACGGCAGGCAGCCCTGACCATTGCCCAGCGTCTCAGCGACTGTCCGAAGGACTTTGAAGCCGCTGTATTTCCGGTGCAGGAACATGCGAAGCCCCTGCCCACAGGCTTCCGCACAGAAATCCGTCATATCATGCAGGAAAGCTGCTTTGTGATTCCGGATACATCCAAGCTGCTGCCGGGCTTTGAGCGCATGCAGGAAATCCGGCGGATTCTGACTACGGAGCCCTATATCATCGACAGCAATTACGTAGAGGCAAGATCTCTTGCCACCATCGGCTATCTGATTCTGAAAGAAGTAATCTGACCAACCAAAGGAGAGGTACATATTATGCTGCTGCAAAATTCGTATATTGACAAAATCATCACCACTGCACTGGAGGAGGACATTCACTATGTAGATGTCACCACGGACTATCTGCTGGATGACAGTCATACAGCAGATGCCTATTACATTGCCAAGGATGACGGTGTACTCTGCGGCATTGACATTGCGAAGCGTGTATTTGAGCTGGTAGGGGGTGCGTTCCATATGGATACGCTCATGGGAGATGGTGCCATTGTAAAAAAGGGTGACATCATCGCACGCATGAGCGGCAGTACAAAGACGCTGCTCAAGGGTGAGCGCACCGCCCTGAACATACTCCAGCATATGAGTGGTATTGCGACGGCAACACGCCGCTGTGTAGATCTGGTTGCAGGCACCAAGGCACAGATTACGGACACGAGAAAGACGCTGCCGGGGCTGCGTCCTCTGCAAAAGTATGCCGTTACCGTAGGCGGCGGAAAGAATCACCGCTACAATTTATCGGATGGGGCGATGCTGAAAGACAATCATGTAGATGCATATGGCGGCATCACAGGGGCAGTCACCGCACTGCGGAAGAAGATTGGTCATATGGTAAAGATTGAGCTGGAGGTTCGTACACTGGACGAGCTGAAGGAGGCACTGGCTGTAGGGACAGAAATCATCATGCTGGACAACATGAGCTGTGAAGAGATGAAGCAGGCGGTTGCGCTTACGGACGGGCGTGCGCTTCTGGAGGCATCGGGCAATGTAACGGAATCGAACATTCGTGAAATTGCGGAAACGGGTGTAGATATTATTTCACTGGGTGCATTGACTCACTCTGTAAAATGCTTTGACATCTCCATGCGAATCGCCAAATAACCAGCGTACCGCCAGCGTACCGCTGGA
>JBJERF010000054.1:0-23626 GCA_051882115.1 Ruminococcus sp.
GGGGTCAAGGGGGCGAGAAGCCCCCTTGTCGCCGTCCGCAGACGGCGAAACACCCTGCGCCATCCTTCTGGCGCGCGGGGAATGGGGTGAGAAAAAGCGACAGCTTTTTCGAGGGGAAGCGGACAAGACCGCTTCCCCTTGTTTCCATGATGAAATATCTATCCTTTGAAAATGTTCCGGTGGAACATTTTCAACGAAAAAGGTAAATGCTGTTGCCCTGGGACAAAAGGTCATATTCTTACAAAAACAGGCAGCCGTCTTTTTTCAGGATGCCTGCGGTTCATAAGAAACCATACTATCGTCTCCGATGAATATGCGCCAGACAATATGTAACGAACACATCCATGTTCGTATTCTGACATTTTTCCAGTCTTTCTTTGAATGCCTTTATATCTTCTGCTGTATCCTCCACCGGTTTATCTTTATTAACAGGAAAGACCTTATCGTACCATTTTCCCTTTTCGCTGTCCTTGATCTTTTTTGGCATCAGACCGCACTGCACCATAACATCTTCCAGGGCAGGAGTATTGAAAATGGGGACAATATAGTCATACAGCGGATGCTCACGGAACATGGTTTTATCCATAAATTCCTGCTTCTGTTTTTCGGTGCAATCATCTGTATCCATGATAAGAAACAGCTTGAAGTTTTTCAATATCCGTTTTTTCCCTCTGCCCGTGCATTCTATTTCTTCACCATATTCCTGCAAAAAATGATTCAGGGTATCGAAGGGGCGATTTTCCAGCACATGCATCAGTGAGGTAATCTGAATGCTGTGTTTCCCCTTATCTTTCCCATAAGTTTTCATTGTCAGATGCAGATTGGTTCGGATATACTCCACGATGGTATATTCTGATTTTCCGTGAACGATTACGATGCCCTTCAGATACGATAATTCTCGTTTCATGATGGGTCCTCCGCATCCGCATTGGTCTTTTCACTTTTCCCGTATTCCACGATGGTATCAAAATCGATGCTGTCCGCCATAGGAACACCGCCGAACAGACCCTTCAGATATTTCAGTCTCTTATTATCGGTTTTCTGAATCGGGAACTCCTCGAGGCAGACGGCTTCCTTCCTGCCCAGATAATCTACATCTATAACATAGATATCAGCAGGCTTTAATGATTCAAGGAGAAGCGTATTATGGGTGGTAATAATCAGCTGTCCTGTAAATGAGTTATCCGCATTTTCAGAGAGAGCTTCCAGTTCATTCTTTGCAGAGGTAAGAATGGATTCAATCAACAAATCATGAATGCCGTTGTCGATTTCATCACAGACGGATGTTGTGCCAAGAAATGCATTGATAATATATCGGATCTTCTCCAGCAAACTTTTTGTGCCGTCTGATTCCCACTTAAAGGGCAGCGTGCGTATAGAACCTGCAATCATTTTGTCAAGATAAAGCGTATATTTTATCTGATTATTTTCAGCAGGCTCTGTTCTGTAGTAAACATCCTTGATATCTGCATAGGTCTGAGCAAAAAAGCTTTTCAGAATTTTCTGGGTAGTTTTCAGAATCGGCATTTCATCCTCATCAATTTTTCCTGACTCCAGATCATCCAGAAGGACATGATACCTCCTGCCCATATTACTCATTGTATCATTTTTCCGAATTCCTACACGTATATTCAGTGCATGACGAATAAATTCATGTAATCTTCCTCTGATGCTTTTTCTGACATATTCCTTATTCAGAGTATTGGATTGACTCACAAAAAGGCTCAAAAAGGAATATTTTCCCCAGTATTTATCAATCTCATCTTCTAAATCTTCCTTGAATTTGTCATTGATAAACAATTCGTTCCAGAAAGACTTTTGAATCGTGCCGTTCTCACAGTAAGTGATGTGGAAAATGACACCCCGGATTTCCTTTCTCATACCATAAAGGCACTCTTCAAGAAGTCTGTCTGTAAATTTCAGTGTATACTTCCATTCCTTTCCATCAATCAGCAGACCATATTCTATCTCTGTTGGTTCATCACAATGAATGGTTCTGTATTTCGTGAAGAAATTTTCAGCCATGGACAATTGGCTGACAATCGCATTACGAACGGCTGCTTTAAAATCTGAATCATCATCAGGAATTTGGTGCATCATTTCCTGATATCGGTTACGACCTGTAAAATTAAAAACAGATAATCCCAGAAATGCGATACCTTCTACCAGATTCGACTTACCGCTTCCGTTCTCACCATAGACAGCAATCAGCCGCTTTACATCGTTATAGGATTTCGGATCCTTCTTTTTTCTGAAATCGAACGTAACCTCGTCAAAGGACTTAAAATTTTTCAAACGCACATAAGTAAACATAAGAATTCCTCCCATATACTCATTATACCATCTTCTCCTGAAAATGTCAATAAACTTTTCGAATTTTCATGTAAATTACATGACATTTCAAAAAGTTTGTTTCAGTGTGAGGATATTCTATGCAAAACCCATCTGAATTATGCAAAAAAGCGGCAGGAATTTTTCCAGCCGCTTTTCGTATAAGTAATTTTATGATGGGTCAGCTGCCGCTTACTTGGCATTGCCCAGGAATGCCGCACCGATGATACCGGCATCATTGCCCAGCTTTGCAATCACAATTTCTGCATTCTTGGGAGAATTTCTGGTGTAGTTCTCTCTTGCCACGATTTCCTTCATAGGAACGAGCAGCGGATCGCCCTCATTGCAGACACCGCCGCCGATGCACAGTACATCGGGCTGGAAGATGTTGATGGTATTGGTAATACCTGCTGCCAGATACTTGATATACTTGTCAACAACCGCCTTTGCAGCGGCATCGCCCAGACGCATGTGATTGAATGCCGTTCTGCCGCTGATTTTTTCTTCTCCAGCCATAGAGCTTTCCGGATGTGCCGCAATTGCCTCCTTGGTCATACGAATCAGACCGGTTGCAGAGGAAAATACCTCAAAGCAGCCCTTTCTGCCGCAGGTACACTGGGGGCCATCTACAGAAATTACTGTATGACCGATCTCCGCACCGCCGAAGTTGGAGCCGCAGTAAATCTTGCCGTCAACAATGATGCCGCCGCCGACACCGGTACCCAGTGTAATGCAGACTGCATTTTTTGCACCCTTTGCGGCACCGGCTACATATTCACCGTATGCGGCTGCATTGGCATCATTTTCAATAAATGCCGGCTTTCCCAGACCCTCTTCCAGATACTTGACCATAGGCGTATTGTTAAAGCCCAGATTGTTGGAATACTCAATGATGCCGGTTTCGCTGTTGGCAATACCCGGGGTACCCATGCCCACCCATTCAATCTGTTCCATTGTAAGACCGGCATCTGCAACCGCCTGCTTGGAAATTGCGATGATATCCGCTGCAATTTCCTGCTCCGGTCTGGGCAGATTGGTCTTTACGCTTGCCTTTGACAGAATCTCATAATTCTCGTTTACCACACCTGCAACGATGTTTGTACCGCCCAGATCAATGCCAATATAGTACTTCATAATTTTATTCCTCCGTTTTCATTTTCTGTTCTTCTATATCAGGGCAGAACGTCTCTATAAAACGTATATGCCCATCTATCCAGTAGCCGCCCATACCGGCAGGCAGCAGTACGCTGTCGCCTTTTTTCAGCGGATATTCGCCGCATTCTGTTTTCAGAATTCCCTCGCCCTCCAGCACAAGAAGATGACGAAAGGAATCCATTCTTGTAAAGCTCAGCTGTTGCGTCACCGTATAGCAAGTGGCAGCGAAATGCCTGCATATACTTAAAATGCGCATTGTACCCCATGTGGATTTTATATCCTCACTGGCACCATGAGGATATGCCTCCGAAACCGGCACAAGATCTGTCACTGCTACCGCATCTTCAATATGCAGCTCCCTGAGATTCCCCTCTGCATCTCTGCGGTTATAGTCATAGACACGATAGGTCAAGTTGGAATTCTGCTGCACCTCTGCAAGAAGAATGCCCTTTCCGATGGCATGGAGCGTTCCCGCTGGAATGAAGAACACATCGCCCTTTTTCACCGGCACCTCATTCAGAATTTCCTCCAGTGTACCATCCGCAATATGCCGGGCAAATCCTTCCCGTGTCAGCGCACGATTGACGCCATAGACCAGCTTAGCATCCGGCTCAGCGTCCACGATATACCACATTTCCGTCTTGCCGTTGGTATCGCCATGGGCACGGGCATAGGCATCATCGGGATGCACCTGTACGGAAAGCGGTTCCTTTGCATCGATGAGCTTAATCAACGGTACATTTTCCACGCCATGGCAATTGGCACCCAGAATACGCTCTGCACCGTACTTTTCCATGTACTCCGTAAGCGTAAGACCGGCATCCCTGCCATTCATAACCACACAGCAGCCATCGGGGTGACAGGAAAGCTCCCAGCTTTCTGCGATGATGGGACGATCACTTTCCTTGCCGAATTCCTGCCGCAGACGATTGCCGCCCCACAGATAATCCTTACAGACCCCTTTCAGAAAAACCGGTTCGTTCACGACACCGTCTCCTTTCGATACACCGCAAAATCCGGAGACAATCCGAACTGCTTATAAAAATCCTGTTCATCTCCGTTATATACATTCAAATCCACTGGAATATCCTCGCTGGCAAAGCCCCTGAGCTTGCCTTCAAAGCTATACTGCCAGAAGGTCCAGTTTGCCAGCGGCTCACAGCTTGTATTGCTCATCCAGATATCATATCCCCAATAGGAACCCAGCAGATACTTGACATACAGATTGGAGGAGGTGTAAATAATGGGTCTGACGCCATAGTATGCCTCCAGCTTTTCGATCATGGCATCTAAGATCTCATGCACCTGCTCCCGATCCGGGGGATTGATCATCACTTCTTCATTATATAGTTCCAGATCCAGCACCGGCGGCAGACTGTTGGCCTGTTTCGGCACCAGAGAAATAAAGTTATCTGCCTGTGTTTCGCCGGTGCTTTCAAAGCTGACGAAATGATAGGCACCTACATAAACGCCTGCCGCACGGGCATTGTTCCAGTTTTCTGTAAATCGTTCATCCTGATGGCTGCTGCCCTCTGTTGCCTTGATAAAGGCAAAGTCCACATGGTCTTCTTCTGCCAGCACATTCCAGTCAATTTCTCCCTGATAAAAGGAGATATCCACGCCGCGCACCGGATATTCCTCCGCAGAGGGCACCTCCAGCGGAATTTCACCGTTCACCGCACGGTAAAAATGCCACACACGCAGACCACAGTAACCCAGAAAGCCCAGCAGGGCAATCACAATCACCAGAACCGCCCATCGTACTACATATACAGCTGCTTTGCTGCGATATCTTCTGCTCACTTTTCCATATCACCCATAATAATTCCACGGCCGTTTGTAGCAATATAGACTCTTCCATATACATTGCTGTCGCCGCTGATATAACCATTTTTGCCGTTGAGATTACCGAACAGATGCTGATCATCATTGATGCGCACCCATGTTTCGCCCTTATCCTCCGAGCGATAGATTCCGCTGCCGTTCGTCCCATCATTGCCCAGTGCATAGACCACCGGATCGCTGTCTGCATTCTTGCCGGCGCCGAAGCCGATTGCCTGGATTTCAGAGAGCGTTTTGACATTCTGGAAGGTTTCGCAGCCGTCCTCTGTATACATAATCAGAGAACCGGTTGCCAGCCAGACATGTCCCTCCTTACCGGGAACCGTCTGAGGAACCGCACTGTCTGCCACCAGCTTGCCTGTATTTTCGAAGTTCACGCCGCCGTCCTTGGAGATATACAGCTGACCGTCACAGGTTGCATAAAAGGTTTTCGGATTGACACGATCCGCAGCAATTTCTGTACCGAAGCCCAGTCCCTTGCAGTAGTACCAGGTTTCACCGAAGTCAAAGGTCACATAGGGCTTGCCGGAAACATTGGCAGGCACCCACACCATGGAGCTGCCGTCCGCAGAAACAGCAATGCGTCCGCCCTGAGACGGCTCCGGAAGGTTCGCCACCTCATGCCATGTACTGCCGCCGTCCTTTGTATAAACAACAGCGCAGCGTTCCTCTGTTGTATAGGCAGCAATATTCGGATTCAGAAAAGCCACATCCAGATCGGTAGGGTTGCCGTTTTTCATAAAATGCGCATCATCCGGACATTTTGTCACATCCATATGTGCAAAGCCTGTCAGGTCGCCCATGATGGAATAAAGCTCCGGTGCGCCCTCCTGTGCAGGGGGGGATACCATCTGATAAACTGCTGTTTCCTCCAGACCATACGCATCAAAAGCAATGGTTACCGGCTCTGTCTCATACTTTGTCATATTGGTTGTGGAATAAATGGTTGCGCCTGTACCGTACATGATCTCATCAGAATTAAAGGGATTGATGTTGATATCAGCCATCCACCAGCCGGTTTTCGCCTGATTTTCGCCTCTGCCCCAATCCAGCCAGCCGCACTGGGAAGTATCCATCTGATAATTGACCATACCGGTCTTATCATTGAACAGCCCCGACCAGCTTTCGCCCCGGTCGGTAGAGTAGTATAGATTATCGCCGGAATCCGACCACCAGCCCAGCGTAGAAACCACCAGCGTATCCGGATGCTGTGCATCCACGGAAACGCCGCCGAAGCCGCCATACCGTCCGTCATCCAGATCCGGTGTAATATCCGTAAACGTACCGCTTTCCAGTTCATAGCGGTATACCTTTCCGGCAGTAGGAGACAGATTGGGACCGCAGTTGTCGGAATACACAAGATACATTTCACCGTTGGGGGAGATATCCGCCTGAAGGGGATACATGCCCTTTTCATTGGCAGGGAGTGCCTCCCATGTACTGCCGCCATCCGATGTTTTATAAATGCAGACACCATCCGTCATAGCTACGCCCACATACATATCGGCAGAACCCGGGTCAAACTCCACCCACATAATACCGATGTTATTGCCTTCCTGGGAGTAGTTGCCTTTTACCGGGAAGGATGTGCATTCCTCCCATGTCTTTCCGTAGTCCGCCGTTTTCCAGAGACCGGCATTTCTGGTACCCATCCAGACTTCCTTGTTATCATTGGGGTTCACCATCAGCCGTTCACCCGTACCCCGACCGGACTGATTGCCGCCGCAGGAGAAGGGGACATCCACCTGAGTCCAGGTTTCGCCGTAATCATCGGAGGCAAACATGGCACCGTCCTGATCCATATAGGTACCGCCTGCAAAATAGACCCGATTGGGTTCTACAGGATCCGCAGCCACACTTTCGACACCGATATAATTCCAGTTATCCGAGCCAAGGAAATCGGTAAGGGGCTGCCATGTATCATTATCACGGGCACTTCTGCGGTACAGACCGCCGATATCGGTACGTGCATACACAAGGTCTTTTTCGCCGGTATTATAGACCATACCGGTTACATAGCCGCCGCCGCCTATAGCGACATTGCTCCATGTATAATTTTCGGCAGTGCTGCCGGTTCCGCCGCATGCCGTAGCTGTTGTCATCAGGATCGCTGCACTCATCAGGGAAGCAGCCCATCGTTTTTGTTTCATAAAATGCTCCTCCACTTGTGATTTTAACGGTACAAATCATCTATTCTAATGATACACGAAAAAGCGCAATCCGTCAACTATTTTTTTGAAGGATTCTTTTTCTTTTTCCGGCTGCTGGAAGAGAAAGAGCAGTATAGAAGTTTTTTTGCGCCGCTTTTTTTCAAAAAAAGCGGTCGAGGGTCAAGGGGCGAGCAGCCCCTTGTCGCCGTGCGCAGACGGCGAAACACCCCCATGCAAAGAACTAAAAGAACCAAAAGAAGATGAAAACAGCTGATTCCGCTGAGAAAAACGCACCGTTGGAATCAAGCTCAGATTCAGAGCATCTTGTTTCAGTAATGCAGAAAAGTGAGCAGCGGAATCAGCGAACAGAGCAAGAGCGGAGCGCAGCGACAAATCTTGCGGATGGTACGAGCCTTGTTTGATTCAGCGTGTAATTCCGGATCTCCTTTTAAGGAGAGCTGGCTTGCCGAAGGCAAGACTGAGAGGTTAAGAGCGTTGCAAACGTTCCACCGGAACGTTTGCAAAATATACTTTGCTTCATCGCTGAAACAAGGAGGGGCGGTCTTGTCCGCCCCTCCTCGAAATGCTGTCGCATTTCTCACCTCCCTCTCCGCGCGCCAAAAGCATGGCGCGGGGTGTTTCGCCGTCTGCGGACGGCGACCAGGGACGCTGTCCCTGGACCCTGCAAGCCTTTTGAGAAAGGCTTGACCGAAAACTTCTATATCTGCGTCCGGATAAATTATTCCGCCCCACTTGAATCCGGTCAGAGAATATGGTATAATATACACATATTGCAGGAACCATTGTCCTGAAAGAAAGGAGCATTTCTCATGCTGATTACAACAACAGAATTCATCTCCGGTAAAAACTATACCACATTGGGTCTGGTCAAGGGCAGCACCATCCAGTCCAAACACATCGGCTCCGATATCGGTCAGAGCTTTAAAACCCTGGTGGGCGGCGAACTGAAATCCTATACCGATATGCTGGAAAAAGCCCGTGAAATCGCCACAGAGCGTATGACACAGCAAGCTCTGGCACTGGGCGCAGATGCCATTGTATCCGTGCGCTTTTCCACATCCTCCGTCATGAACGGCGCAGCCGAGGTCATGGCATACGGCACAGCCGTAAAACTCGTTTAAGAATAGAAAGAGGTTTCAAACATGCGTAATACAAAAAGCTATGAAAGTCCGTTCTGCACCCGCTATGCAAGCGAGGAAATGCAGTACGTGTTTTCCGCAGACAAGAAATTCACCACATGGAGAAAGCTGTGGGTGGCACTGGCACGGGCAGAAATGGAGCTGGGACTTCCGGTAACACAGGAACAGGTTGCGGAGCTGGAAGCGAATATTGAGAATATCGACTATGATGTGGCAGAAGCCGAGGAAAAACGCCGCCGCCATGATGTAATGTCCCATGTCTATGCATACGGACAGGTCTGCCCCAATGCAAAGGGCATCATTCATCTGGGCGCAACCTCCTGCTATGTAGGCGATAACACCGATGTTATCATTCTCCGTGACGCCATGCAGATCGTCCGCCGGAAGCTCATCAATGTTCTGGCAAATCTGTCGAAGTTTGCTCTGACATACAAGGATATGCCTGCACTGGCTTATACCCACCTCCAGCCGGCACAGCTGACCACTGTGGGCAAGCGTGCAACCCTGTGGATGAATGAACTGCTCATGGACTTTGAGGAGCTGGAATACCGAATTGCAAATCTCAAGCTGCTGGGCTCCAAGGGCACAACCGGTACACAGGCATCCTTTATGGAGCTGTTTGAGGGCGATACGGACAAGGTGAAGCTGCTGGAACAGAAAATCGCCAAGGAAATGGGCTTTGATGCAGTCGTACCCGTATCCGGTCAGACCTATTCCAGAAAGATGGATGCACAGGTACTCCAGACCCTCAGCGGCATTGCACAGTCATGCAGCAAATTCTCCAACGATATGCGGATTCTCCAGAGCTTCAAGGAAATGGAGGAGCCGTTTGAAAAGACACAGATCGGTTCTTCCGCTATGGCATACAAGCGCAACCCCATGCGCTGTGAGCGGATTACCTCTCTGGCACGCTATGTCATGATTGACAGCCTGAACCCAGCATTTACCGCCGGTACGCAGTGGTTTGAAAGAACACTGGATGACTCTGCAAACAAGCGTGTTTCCGTTCCGGAGGCATTTCTTGCCGTCGATGCCATCCTGAATATCATGATGAATGTTACAGATGGTCTGGTGGTTTATCCGAAGATGATTCGTCAGAGAGTCATGCGTGAGCTGCCGTTCATGGCAACGGAAAACATCATGATGGATGCCGTAAAGAAGGGCGGCGACCGTCAGGCACTCCACGAAAAGATCCGTGAGTATTCCATGATTGCCGGCAAGCATGTCAAGGAAGAGGGACTGGAGAATGATTTGTGCGATATGATTCTGGCAGATCCCATGTTTATGATCAGCAAGGAAGAGCTGGATGTCATTTTGCAGCCGGAGAACTTCACCGGCAGAAGTCAGCAGCAGACCGAGGAATTTGTAGCCGACTGCATTCAGCCCATTCTGGATGCAAACAAGGACATTCTGGGCGAGCATTTTGAGATGAAGAACTAAATGCCCAAAACGTGCAGATTCTCACGGAATTTCGGAGAAAAAGCATCCCCTGCAACCAGCGGTTGACAAATTTCCAGCTTGAATTGGTGGCATGCAACTGAAAAAAATGCGATAATGGATGCATAGGGAAGCCCCAAACTTCCGAATTTTTGAACGAGGTGATTTGTATGATTTTGGCGGATAAGATTATCCGGCTCAGAAAGAAAAACGGTTGGTCACAGGAGGAGCTTGCAGAGAAAATGCATGTTTCCCGTCAGGCGGTATCGAAATGGGAAGGTGCACAGTCTGTACCGGATCTGGAAAAAGTGCTGCGGCTCAGCAGTCTGTTCGGTGTGACAACCGACTATCTGCTCAAGGATGAAATGGAAAGTGAAGCATTCACCGACGAGAACGCAGAGCCGGATGTACGGCGTGTTTCCATGGAGGAGGCAAACGCCTTTCTGGAGCTGCGCAAAAAAGCCTCGGTGCGGATTGCACTGGCAACCTTTTTATGTATTCTTTCTCCCATCTGCCTGCTGATTCTGGGAGCAGCATCTGAGGTTCCGTCTATGGGCATTTCTGAAAACTTTGCAGGAGCTGCCGGACTGATTGCGCTGCTTCTGTTTGTGGCGGCGGCATCCGGCATCTATATCCTCTGCGGCTTTCAGAGTGCATCCTATGAATTTCTGGAAAAGGAGCCTTTTGAAACCGAATACGGCGTAACAGGCATGGTCAGGGAAAGAGAAGCAGCCTATCGCCGTACTTATATGAAATACAATATCACAGGTGCCTGTCTCTGCGTACTTTCCCCCATTCCGCTGTTTATCGGTTCGTTTACGGAAAATGGTTTTCTGACCACAGTCACACTGACCATGACCATGGTCATAGCCGGTGCAGGCGTTGTATTCTTTATTATTGCAGGTGTCCGCTGGGCGAGTATGCAGAAGCTGCTGCAAAATCCTGACTATATTCAGACAGCCCATCCCCATGAAAAATCCATGAAAAGCAATGTTTCCACCATTTACTGGCTCATTGCCACTGCTGTTTATCTGGCATGGAGCTTTCTCACAAACGACTGGCAGATCAGCTGGATTGTCTGGCCGGTTGCCGGTGTGCTTTTTGGTGCAGTTATGGCAGTATGCAATCTGTTCGAGAAGAGAAAATAACAAAACAGAAACTCTATAAAATACAAGATCATTCTAAAAAAGGAGGATATTATATGAACAAAAAAGCCATGTATCAGCTGACCTATGGGCTATTTGTGCTGACCACCAGTCTGGGGGCACGCAGTCAGGGCTGCATCATCAATACAGCCATGCAGGTCACAACGACTCCCAACCGTATCACCATTACCGTAAACAAGCAGAATCTGACGCACAATGTACTGATGCATACAAAGGAATTCAATCTTTCGGTGCTGTCGGAACAGGCAGATTTCTCTGTTTTCCAGCGATTCGGCTTTCATAGCGGCAGGGATGTAGACAAGTTTGCCGATTATCCCCATGTAAAAACCGCAGCAAACGGCATGCCCTATGTGACGGAGGGAACCAATGCATATCTGTCCGGCAAGGTGATTGATACGGTAGATCTGGGCACGCACACGATGTTCATTGCAGATGTAACAGACGGAGATGTGCTGTCAGATGCACCGTCAGCATCTTACGCATATTATCAGGCGAATATCAAGCCAAAGCCTCAGGCAACAGCTGCGGAAAAGAGCGGCTATCGCTGCCGGATCTGCGGCTATGTATATGAAGGGGAAACGCTTCCGGAGGATTTCGTCTGCCCCATCTGTAAACATGGAGCTTCGGACTTCGAAAAAATCTGACGAAAAGGGCTTGCAGGGTTCAGCGTATAATCAGGCTCTCCTTTTAAGGAGAGCTGGCTTGCCGAAGGCAAGACTGAGAGGTTCTTTTTCGTTGCAAACATCCCACCGGGATGTTTGCAAGATATAGCTTACTCCATCGCTGGAACAAGGAGGGGCGGTCTTGTTCGCCCCTCCTCGAAATGCTGTCGCATTTCTCACCACCCTCCCCGCGCGCCGAAAGTATGGCGCAGGGAATTTCGCCGTCTGCGGACGGCGACCAGAGGCTTTGCCTCTGGACTCCACAAGCCTTTTGAGAAAGGCCCCCCGAAAACTTCTATTACAAAATAGCTGCTGCAAAAATTTGCAGCAGCTATTTTCTTTTGCATGTTTTCAATGAAAACCTGTACAAACCGGAAACACATACAAAGGTTCCGATCCATACAGGCTTTTTCATCCATCAACTATGCATAATTTCTGAAATGGCATCCAGGATCTTGTCATGACATCCGCCGCATCCTGTGGAGCATTGGGTCACTTCCTGCACATGCTGAAATACAGACAATACATCAGAAAAACTGGTCATCTCATGCATTGCATCTTCAACGTCTGCGTAGGTTACGCCCATGCAGTGACAGATTTCGTAATTCTTTTCCATAGCAGTCGCTCCTTTCTGTATGGCATTCAATCGCCGTACTATTTTTTATAGTATAGCACGTTTCATGCAAACTGTCAAGAATCTGAGGGAATTTCTTCGGGTATATCTGTAACTTTTTCACAAATGGGCAAGCGATTGTACAGCGCATTCAGCTGATAGATCTTCTTTGCAAGCTTGGATGTGAAATCTCCTGCCTGTGCACGGTACTGCCAGTTGCCGGAGGGTGTTGCCGGTGTATTCATACGAGCCGATGCCGGTGCATCCAGAAAATCCTGCATCTGTGCCACTGCCAGCATGCCCACACTGCCCCATGCAAGGCGTATCACAGCATCCGGCAAATCATTTCTGTCACGCACACGCAGATACCGCTTGGCATAAGAAACCGCCTTGGCACCCAGTGAATCCACCCAGCCCCGAAGCGTCATATTATCATGGGTACCAGTATAGACAATGCAGTGACTGGTTGTATAATTATGGGGCAGATCGCCGCAGCCTGCATCGCTGTCAAAGGCGAACTGGAGCACCTTCATACCGGGATAACCGCAGGCTTCCAGCATTTTGCGTACGGGCGGTGTAATCAGCCCAAGATCCTCTGCAATAATAGACATTTCGCCCAGCTGCTTTCGGGCTGCTTCAAACAGTGCCGTATTGGGACCTTCACGCCACTCTCCGATTTCTGCTGTGGGATTGCCATAGGGGATGGCATAATAGCTTTCAAAGCCCCGGAAATGGTCAATCCGCACGGTATCATACACCGTAACAGCACGTTTCAGCCGCTGAATCCACCAGTCATATCCGGTTTTCTTATGATAATCCCAGTCATACAGCGGATTGCCCCACAGCTGTCCCGTAGGAGAGAAAAAGTCCGGCGGACAGCCTGCCACATCGATGGGTGTATGGTTTTCATCCAGGCAGAACAGCTCCGGCTTTGTCCAGACCTCCACACTATCATATGCCACATAAATCGGAATATCCCCCACAATGGAAATTCCTTTTTCATTGCAGTATGCTTTCAATGCAAACCATTGACTATAAAACCAATATTGCAGCACGCAGTAAAAAGCAATCTCCTCTGCATAGGTTGTGCGTGCCTGTTCTGCGGCTTCCGGCTCAAACATGGCAAGCGGCTTTTCCCACTCCGTCCATGGCTTACCGCCGTGGGCGGATTTGAGTGCCATAAACAGACCATAATCCGGCAGCCAGTGGGCTTCTTGTTTCAAAAATGCCTGATAATCGGCATCCGCTGTATCAAAACGTGCAAAAGCCTTTTTGAGTACAGGAAAGCAATGTGTATAGATTTTCGCATAATCCACACGTTTCGGATCGCTGCCCCAGTCTACAAGGGCATATTCCTCATGTTTGAGCAGCCCCTGCTGCTCCAGTGTTTCGAAGTCGATAAAATAAGGATTGCCTGCATGAACGGAGAAGGACTGATAGGGAGAGTCTCCGTAGCTGGTGGGAGACAGAGGCAGAATCTGCCACACAGAGACGCCGCTTTTCTGAAGGAAATCTGCGAACCGAAAGGCCTCCTTTCCCAGCTTACCGATGCCATAGGGAGACGGCAGACTGGAGATATGCATTAAAATTCCGCTTTTGCGCATACTGAATCTTCCTTTCATGAGAACCGTATAAAACAGCCGTTTTTTACAATACTATTTAAAAAATTGCTGGAGGTGCTTTATGCAACGCCGGATTCACCTATATGAACTTTGTTATTTATTCCTGATCGGGAGTTTGATTTACAGCCTGCTGGAAATTGTATTTCGGGGACATACGCATTGGACCATGACGCTCACCGGCGGTGTGGCAGGCAGCATGCTTTATGGAATCGCAGCGGATGCAGCCTGTCCGCTGATTCTGCAAGGCGCAGCAGGAGCCATGTTGATTACAGGAACAGAAATGGTAGTAGGGGTTATGGACAACATGGTTTTCGGCTGGAATGTATGGGATTATAGCAATATGCCGTTGAATCTGTACGGACAGATTTGTCTGCCATTCACCGTGCTGTGGTTTTTTCTGAGCATTCCCGGAATACTATTATGCAAAGGTGTCCGGAAACGGTTTTCCCGTTTCTCCATGGATATTATATCATAAATGGATTTTCAGCGCAACACGGTTTCCGATTCATGGGCAAGAATTTTTTCGGATCAGCATTTTTTGCAAAGGGCTGTTGAGCCAGCACGGTTCAACAGCCCTTTTTTTATTCTTCAACCCACTCTGCTTTCAGTCCGGCTGCCCGCAATGCATAATAACGCAGAATCATGGATGCGTCACTCAGACTGACCGTGCCATCCCGATTGACATCCGCTGCATAGAATGCAAGTGTATCCGTCTGCTCATCTTTGCTGAAATATGCATCCATACCCGCTGCTGTCTGTGCATAATACCGCAGCACATCCGATGCATCCTCCAGATCCACACTGCGGCTGCCATTGCAGTCTCCCCGTGCATAGGCTTTCATTGTAGTAGTTGTCGTAGTTGTGGTCGTTGTAGTTGTCGTGGTAGTCGTGGTAGTGGTCGTTTCCTTCGTAGTCGTTTCGGTGGTTTTCGTGGTAGTGGCAGTGGTAGTCGTTGTTGCTGTTGCCGTTGCAGAAGCAGTGGTCGCAGCTTCCTCCTGTACCGTCAGCTGAATGGATACGGCTTCATTTTCCACCGTGGCAACAATGGTCACCGTACCAATTCCCACAGCTGTTACCAGACCATTTTTATCGACCGTTGCAACATCCCGATTCATGGTTGCCCACTGAGGAACGCTTTCCGTTCCATCGATCAGCAGCTGTACAGTTGCCCCAATGCCCACCAGCGTCCGTACATTATTCACCGGCCAGATTACAATATTGCTCTGACTGCTGGATGCGGAAGATGCCGCCGTAGTCGTAACCGCAGTAGTTGTAGTTTCGGGCACAGTTGTCGTTGCCGTTACAGTTGTAGTTGTGGTTGTGGTTGTTTGATCCGTTGTCACCGGCGGCTGTTCCGCCAGCTGCCATGCAAGAACAGGAAAACTGCCTGTTCCTGAAACAAATGCATCTCCCAGCGTACGCACAAAAGAGGGACTGCTCATCTCATCAGCGGAAATTTCCTCAATACCAGCGGATGCACAGCCAGCTTCTGCCGTACCCTCCAGATAATAGCAATTGCCGCATACAGGCACATCATTGCCAGTGATACCGCCGGATTTTCCTGTTTCACAGCGAATCACACCCGCATGATAGCAGTTATTCACAAAAGCTTCTTCTATGCCCAATCCGGCAATTCCCCCTGCACGCACAACGCCGTACAGATTGCCCACATTATAGCTGTTTTCGACTGTACTGTTTTCAAGATGGCCGCAGATTCCGCCGGTGCTGATCTCTGAAATGACGGAGCCTGTATTCACACAGCTGCTTGCATAAGCACCGACACATAACTCACCCAGTACGCCGCCGGCACCCTTTCCGCCGTATACCGCACCGGTATTCAAACAATTTCTGGTTTCTCCGCCCAGACTGACGCCAGCTACACCGCCGGCAACATAATATTCCGAACGTACCTTGGATGATAAATTGATGCAGTGCTGAAGGACAGCATAATTGCTGTATCCGCAGATGCCGCCTGCAAAGGTGCCCTGGGAGCAGACATAGCTGTTTTCCAGCGTCAGGTTCCAAATTTCGGAACCGCTTCCGGCAAAGCCAAACAAACCGGAAACGTCATCTCCCTGTACCGCATACAGTCCGGAAATTGTATAGCCGCAGCCATCAAACAAACCTTTGAAGGGCGTTGCCCATGCACGGCCGATGGGCTGCCAGTTTGTTTCCGGAAGCTGCTCTCCCTGTTCCCATGCATTGGGGTCAGCCTGTGCATAGATGACAATATCGCCGCCCAGACGAACTTCTTTTCCGGCAAACGTATCGGTTTGTTCGTTGACCAGCTTTGCAAGACCTGCCAATTCTTCTGCTGTACTGAGCGTAAAAACTGTATCGGTTGTGTTATACCAGCTTGTATCAGCGGTACCGTCCCAATCGCCTGCACCCGATGCCGAAGGAGCCGTCGAAAGGCAGCTGCATACCATGGCAGCAGCTGCGGTCACTATGCCGATCACCCGTTTCATCTTTTTCATTTTTCAACTTCCTTTTCATTTTCAGTACCGCCCGATTGTCTTCTTTCTCTCTTCTTTTTTCTTTTTCATGATTCTGTCATTTTTTCTTTCAATCATTTTCATTATACTACAACATCAAAAAAATGTCAATCTTCCACATGATTCAACGTTTATTTTTCTCTATTGTGTTGAAAACAAAAAGCCGTTTGATGTGTATTTTCTACACACCAAACGGCTTTTTCCGTCAATTGTACAAATGAATTACATCAGTTCACAAATCAGGTTTGAAAAAGCAACGGGATCCTCAATGGGCATACCCTCCATAAGCTGTGCCTGATGATACAGCAGCTGACCATACTTTGCAAGCTTGTCGTCATCCGTACCGGACAGCTCCATGAGTTTGCCATACACCGGATGCTCCGGATTGATTTCCAGCACCATCTGTGCCTGAATCTTCTGATCTGTACCCGGCATTGCGTTCAGTGTTTTTGCCATTTCCATGGTAATTTCACCCTCGCTGCTGAGGCATGCCGGATGAGATTTCAGTCTGCCGGACAGTTTCACGGCAGAAACCTTGCCGTTCAGTGCATTCTGGATGGTTTCCAGCATGGACTTACTGTTTTCCGACTTTTCCTCAAGTGCTTTTTTCTCCTCATCGCTTTCCAGATTCAAATCACTTGCGGCAACAGACTGGAACTTCTTCTCCTTATATTCCATCAGCATGCGGATGGCAAATTCATCCACATTATCTGTAAAGTAGAGGATTTCATAGCCCTTATCCTTTACGAGTTCGGTCTGGGGCAGAGCCTCCACACGGGCGATGCTTTCACCGGCTGCATAATAGATGCATTCCTGACCTTCCGGCATACGGTCTACATATTCAGCCAGGGAGGTCAGCGGATGACCTTCATTGGAGGACGGGAACAGCAGCAGATCCTGAAGGACATCCTTATGCATACCATAGTCAGAATATACGCCGTACTTGAGCTGAAGTCCGAATGCCTTATAGAATTCCTCATACTTGCTGCGGTCATTCTTCATCATACGGGTCAGTTCATTCTTGACCGTGCGCTCAATGCTCTTGGCAATGCTGCGCAGCTGTGCATCATGCTGGAGCATTTCACGGGAGATATTCAGAGAAACGTCCTCTGAGTCTACCAGACCCTTTACAAAGCTGAAATAATCCGGCAGCAGATCCTCACAGCAATCCATAATCAGCACGCCGTTTGCATACAGCTGCAAGCCCTTCTTATAGTCCTTGGAATAGAAGTCATAGGGGGCACGGGAAGGAATATACAGCAGTGCATCGTACGTAGGCATACCCTCATTATGCACATGAGCATGTGCTAAGGGCTTTGCATAATCATTGAATTTATCCTTATAGAAGTTTTCGTAATCTTCTTCTGTCAGCTCATTTTTATTCTTCCGCCACAGAGGAATCATGCTGTTGAGGGTTACTTCTTCCATGTAATCCTCATAGGCATCTGCGCTGTGGTCATCCTCCGCAGCATCAGCCTTTCTGCGGCTCTTTTTCATATCCATCACAATGGGGAAGCGGATATAATCGCTGTAACGCTTTACCAGCGACTGGATCTTATACTGATTCAGGTAATCGCTGTAGGATTCCTCATTGCCTTCCTCGTTCTTCACATCCGGGAGGATTTCCAGTGTAATCTCTGTGCCCACTGTTTCCTTATCGCAGGTATCGATGGTATAGCCCTCTGTGCCCTCAGACTGCCATACATAAGCCTGATCTGCGCCGAATGCACGGGATTTTACAGTGACTCTGGAAGCCACCATGAAGGCGGAATAGAAGCCTACACCGAACTGACCGATAATCTGACTATCCTCAGAGAGCTGATTTTCGCTCTTGAACTTGAGGGAACCGCTGTTTGCAATGATACCCAGATTATTTTCCAGTTCTTCCTTGGTCATACCGATACCATTATCGGTGATGGTCAGGGTACGTGCATCCTCATCAATGCGCAGCTGAATTCTGAAGTCGGATTTTGCCATCCCCACGCTGTCATCCGTCAGGGATTTGAAATACAGCTTATCAATGGCATCACTTGCATTGGAAATCAGTTCTCTGAGGAAGATTTCCTTGTGGGTATAAATAGAATGAATCATCATATCCAACAGACGTTTGGATTCGGCTTTAAATTCTTTCTGTTCCATAGTACGCTACTCTGCACGACCTGTTTGTGCAGAACTCCTTTCGCTCATTTAGCACTCTCTATGTTTGAGTGCTAATACTATTATATCACGTCTGCTAAATTCGTCAAGAGGAGATTCAAAATATTTACAATTCCATAATATTTAGGACAGAATTCAATTCTATCTACCACAGCTTTTGGCTCTCCTTTTGCAGCTTTTGGCTCTCCTTTTAAGGAGAGCTGGCTTGCCGAAGGCAAGACTGAGAGGTTAAAAAGTTTTTACACGTCGCAAACGTTCCACCGGAACGTTTGCAAGATGTACTTTGCTTCATCGCTGAAACAGGGGGAAGCGGTCTTGTCCGCTTCCCCCAATCCAAGCTGTCGCTTGGATTTCCCCCTTTCTCCGTGCGCCAGAAGGATGGCGCAGGGTGTTTCGCCGTCTGCGGACGGCGACCAGGGACGCTGTCCCTGGACCCTGCAAGCCTTTTGAGAAAGGCTTGACCGAAAACTTCTATAATTGCTTTATTCCCTTACGCTGATTGAAAATATTTCAGCACATCCAGCAAGGATTCCTCCACACGATAGGCAAGTCCCAGCATTTCCTCTGTGGGTTCCACCAGATCCGGCACAAGAATGACCTTCATTCCGGCAGCATGCGCACTGCGCAAACCATTGGGAGAATCCTCCACTGCATAGGTTTCCTCCGGATTCACGCCCAGCTCTGCACACGCCGTCTGATAAATCTCCGGATCCGGCTTGCCCTTTTCCACACGATCCCCTGTTACAATGGTATCAAACAGCTCCGTCAGACCCGTCATCTCCAGATGATGCATCACCGAAACACGCCTTGTGGATGTTGCGAGCCCTACTTTCCACATATTTTCCCGCAGCCATGTTAAAAGCTCTCTGGTTCCTGTTTTTATAGGCATACCGTTTTCATCCAGCCATCTGCGCATCGTCTCCGACTTTCTCTCCTGAAACGCCGCAAAATCCAGCTCCGGATAATTTTCAGCAAAATAAGCAGCTTCATCCTTCCGATTCAGCCCCATACAGTTTTTCAGCGCAGCTTCGCCGCTGGAAAATCCCATTTCCTCTGAAATCTGCATCCAGATCATTTTCCCCACACGCTCTGTATCAAACAAAACGCCGTCCATATCAAATACTATCGCCTTGCTCATTTTTTCCACGCCTCCTGTAGGTTGAAACTTTTAACTTTGCTTTTAACAATTCAACTTTGAGATGTTGAATCTGCTTGCAGTTTCATTGTAGCATATTGTTTTTTCGGTGTCAAGGTGTGAAAAAGCTGCTGTGTTTTTTCAGACACAGCAGCTTTCATGTTTTATGTTATAATAAAAAATGTTTATTCTAATTTTTCTAATGTAAGCACAAATGCAAAGTTAGCATTAACATCATCGACAGCAATATACAGCTCTATCTGATCAGTTTCTGCATATTTATCTGCACTTACCTGAGATCCTTTCTTGTGAAAATCAACACTATGTACAAAGAAATCATCAGGTGAACCGCCGTTGCCCTTATATTCATCTTCCGGTTTATACAGGATATAGCTTTTATCAAAGCTGAAATAATCATCGGCAAATTTTAGCTGACAATCATCTAATATAACTAAACCGGACAAGATGCCATTTTCATCTATAGTTATAGATTTTCCAATAAAATAATCGTCACAGGCAGATTCGCTGTAGCCCTCGGCCCGTGCAGCAAGAGTAACCAATGTGTCTGTGCAATAATACTTTCCTTGAATGCCGTTATTAAAAGTTTTATTTTTTATGTAATTAGGCAGGTATATCAAAGTAAATACCAGAGCAGCTAATATAAGTACTGAAAGACTTATAACAATGATCTTTATTATGGGCTTTTTCTTGCCCTTAACTTCATTTCTGACCAGCAAAAAAAGTTCTCTGCATTTTTCTTCGCCTATTTCTCTGCATGACTTTCCTTTGACTTGATTTAAACGGTCTACCAGCTCTCCGTTCTTTTCAGTGGCATTATTTTTTTCTAAAACAAAAAGACAAGCTTCCGCAAAGCAACCGCATTCCACATCATCATGCGAGTATTTTTTATCTGTATATACCTCCAATAACATACCTATATTTAATATAGAATATTCTTCATTTTTAATTTTCATTATAATTACCCTCCACAATAATTTACTCTTATAAGAATTGATTTTTTCCTAAAATAATCTAATCACCGCTTTATTCTCCATCCCGTCAATATGGCAATTGCAGATTTAAACCATGCAACTACACATTTTTATTTTAATTATAAGCATAATCATATGCATCCTGATAGAAGTCAGCATAGCCGTCAAGCTCACGCCCGCTAAGCTTGCCGTCACCGTCGTAATCCCATGACTTTGCATCAAACAAGTCTTTTCCGCTGCTGCTTGAAGAACCGCCGCAACCTATAGCCATAACCGCCATACCCAACACCATTGCAATTGCAAGAATCAAACTTACTTTTTTCATAATCTTTTTCTCCTTTTCAAATAAAAATATTTCCCGTAATCCCGGGTACATTTTTATTATATCAAAGCACTCGGAAAAAAGATAGACTTATTTTTGCCATAAATTTGCAAGCATTTCTGCAATCAGATTTTCTTGCAAAATGAAAAAAGAACCGCCGTCATAATTGACAGCGGCTCTTAAAGCAGAGTATATATAAGCTGATATGTTCGTTAGATGTTCAAAGTTTTTTCACGATGCGCAGATCAGGTCTTGTGCATCAGCAACACCCCCAGTTAATCACAAAAAACAATTTACCGGCGATGTGCATAAAATGTACCTCTAATTCAGGTGGTCGAGAGCAAATCTTATGCACTGGATGATTAGTCCGTTGACTGACACATTGTATTCCTGTGCCAGTTTTTCAAGCTGCTCTGCCATTGGTACCGGAATCCGAAAGGTTTTCGTTTCCATCTCATATTTACGCTCAATTTTGAACTCATCTTTCTTTTCCACTGTCCCACTCCTTATATTTATATTTTGCCGTAAAATGGCTTTATATAATTATATCAGAATGTACCGGAAAAAAAATAGAGTTAAAAATGATATCGTTTTGCACTTCGCTGCCCTTTGCAAAAGTGCTGTCAATTATGCTTGCTGTCTGCATTCTCTTCTGATGCTTTATGGTCAAGTGCAAACTGTATGCACTGCACCACGAGCTGATTCAGAGAAAGAGAATTTTCAGCTGCAAGCTTTTCAAGCTCCTGTGCAATAGGCTCCGGCAGACGTATGGTTTTCGTTACGTGTTCGTAACCCTTAGCAATTTTGAACATATCCGCCATTTTTTGCGCAGCACACTCCGCACCCTCGCTATGCCTTTTGCCTGCGCTGTTTCCTCCGCTTATATTTGCTGCAAGGTTTTGTGCGGTGTTATTATATTATAGCATATTTTGGCATTTTTTGCAAATATTATTTAAAATATTCCTGTTTCATTTATCAGCTTTTCAACAAACAGCTATCAGGAGAATCAATTTATTTTTTCAAGCAAATGAAAATAAATAAAAGTTTTTTGCGCCGCTTTTTCTCAAAAAAGCGGTCGTAGGTCTGGACGAGAAGTCCAGGCATATGCGAAGCATACGCACACGCTAAAATATTAAGCGTGAAAAGTTCAAACAGCCAAAGCTGCACGGAGCCTGTCAGACAGTATTACCAATAGGTCCAGCCATATCCACAAGATGGACACATAAAGAATTCAGTATGTGCCATATCTTCATAGAATTCGTATCCGCAGTAAATACAAGAAATCAGCTGCATATCCATTTCATCCGGATCCAATCCGTCATCAGCAAGACCGCCCTCATAGGAATTTCCGCCATTGGATGCATCCATAGCCGTACTCAGTTGAATCCAGCCGGCACCGGATTTCAGTTTTCCCCAAAGACCTGTACTGTCTTCCTCTACAATCGTATAGGTGCTCTGATCGGTAATAGCACCTACAATATCATAATTATAGCCGGGGCCATTGAATATCGCTACATAAGGGTTCATCACCTGCACCGTATAGGGTATAAAAGCAGACTCCGTTTCAAAGCCCTCATTCTGCCATGAATGGCTGTGCCGCCCGTCAAAAGTCAGGCATTCAACCGGCATAAAGGGGCGAGTGGATTCAGTAATCTGCACAGTAATCACATCATTGCTGAATGTAAGAGAGCCGGAAATATCTTCCATATCAAAATAAGCTGTATCACCCTCCAGCACAGCCGATACAGAATCGATAGAATCCATGCGATAATACCAAAGGGTAAACACCACTTCATGATCCGATACATCTAAAATAGACAGTTCCCGATCCTGACCTACACTATTTTTATGCCAATAGCCTATATATGCACTGACATCCACATTTGGCTTTGTTGTAGTCGTTTCTGTGGTCGTCATGGATGCGGTGGTTGTTGCCATTGTTGTTTTTGTGGTCACAGAAGTGGTTTCTGTAACAGTTGTAAGCGCATCTGTTGTTGATGCTGTGGTTGTTTGATTCATCTCATTTGTCTCACTTTGCTGATCGGAACAGCCGCTGCTGAAGCATAAAAG
This sequence comes from Ruminococcus sp., assembly GCA_051882115.1. Classification (GTDB taxonomy): domain Bacteria; phylum Bacillota; class Clostridia; order Oscillospirales; family Ruminococcaceae; genus Ruminococcus_C. The sequence continues at coordinate 23,310 of JBJERF010000054.1, forward strand.
CAAAGCGATACCAAGTGCAGCCACAGTCACTGCAACGGATTTTTTTTGAATTTCCTGCATACCATTTTCCTTTCTCCATGTGTTTTTCCTTTTGATGCAAATCCAATATAAAGAAAAAATCTCCATCCCAAGCAGAATCGGGTGGAGATTTTCTGCGGAACATACCGCTGGTGGGCCATCGGGGACTCGAACCCAGGACCGACCGGTTATGAGCCGGGAGCTCTGACCAACTGAGCTAATGGCCCGTATAAGATAAGATATGAAAAAAGACGGAACGAAGAGCTCCGTCTTAAAGGAAGGTACCGGCATTGACCAAT
>JBJERF010000055.1:0-22515 GCA_051882115.1 Ruminococcus sp.
CCGCTGGACCGTTTACCCCACCCCCTTTGATGTTACTTAAAATGGGTAGGCATCAACCCCCTCCCACAAGGGAGGGGGGGAAGGTTGCTGCAAGTTCAAAAGGTATAAAAGTTTTCGGTCAAGCCTTTCTCAAAAGGCTTGTGGGGTCAAGGGGCAAAGCCCCTTGTCGCCGTCCGCAGACGGCGAAACACCCTGCGCCATCCTTTTGGCGCGCGGGGAAAGGGGGGAATCCAAGCGACAGCTTGGATTGGGGGAAGCGGACAAGACCGCTTCCCCCTGTTTCAGCGATGGAGTAAGCTATATCTTGCAAACATCCCGGTGGGATGTTTGCAACGCTTTTTACCTCTCAGTCTTGTCTTCGGCAAGCCAGCTCTCCTTAAAAGGAGAGCCTGAATGATACAAGGCTCGCATCGTCCGCTTCATACAAAAATCCTCTGTGTAAAAAAATACGTGACAAATCAGATCGTTTGTGGTATAATACAAATGAATGTGCACTGCACAAAAATTCCTGCAAGGAGGAAATCCCTATGTGTAAAAAATATTACATCACCACACCGATTTATTATCCGTCCGGAAATCCCCATATCGGGCATTGCTATACCACTGTGGCTTGCGATTCCATCGCCCGCTACCGCCGTATGCAGGGCTATGACGTCCTCTTCCTCACCGGTACCGATGAGCATGGCCTCAAGATTGAACAGAAGGCTGCCGAAAAAGGCGTTACCCCCAAGGAATATGTGGATGAAATCGTTGCCATTTTTAAAAACCTGTGGCAGTATATGAATATCAGCTATGACCGCTATATCCGTACTACAGACGATTACCATGTGGAAACCGTCCAGAAAATCTTTAAGGAACTGTACGATAAGGGCTATATCTATAAGGGCGAGTATACCGGCAAGTACTGTACTCCCTGCGAAAGCTTCTGGACAGATTCTCAGCTGGTAGACGGCAAATGCCCCGAATGCGGTCGGGATGTGGTAGAAGCAAAGGAAGAAGCTTACTTCTTTAAAATGTCCCCCTTTGCTGACCGGATTGAAAAGCTGCTGACCGAAACCGACTATCTCCAGCCCAAAACCCGTGCAACAGAACTCGTGAATAACTTCATCAAGCCCGGTCTGGAGGATCTGTGTGTGTCCAGAACCTCCTTCAAATGGGGCATTCCCGTTACCTTCGATGAAAAACATGTGGTCTATGTGTGGATTGATGCACTGTCTAACTATATTTCTGCTCTGGGCTTCTATAATGATGCTTATCAGGATTATGACAAGTTCTGGCCTGCCGATGTGCATATGGTGGCAAAGGATATTATGCGCTTCCATGCCATCATCTGGCCTGCTATGCTCATGGCTCTGGAACAGCCCCTGCCCAAGCATCTGGCCGTTCATGGATGGATTACGTTCAATGGACAGAAAATGAGTAAGTCTCTGGGCAATGTGGTGGATCCCCTGGTGCTGGGCGAACGTTACGGCGCAGATGCCATCCGTTACCATATCCTCAGAGAAATGGCTCTGGGCGCAGACAGCTCCTTCTCCAATGAGATTATGATTAACCGGATTAACTCCGACCTTGCCAATGGTCTGGGTAATCTCGTATCCCGTACGGTTGCTATGGTGGACAAGTATTTCGGCGGCACTTTGCCGGAAGAACGTCAGGCTGGTGCATTTGATGATGAGCTGATTGCTGCGGCAACCGGTCTGCGTGATGCGGTGGATGGCTTTATGGACCAGACACAGCTGAATCTGGCATTGGCTGAAATTTTCAAGGTGGTATCCCGTGCCAATAAATATATCGATGAGACGGCTCCCTGGGTACTGGCCAAGCAGGATGAAAACCGCATCCGTCTGGCAACGGTGCTGTATAATCTGCTGGATACCATTCGCATTGTTTCTACACTCCTTTCCGCTTTTATGCCCAGCACCATGCCTACGGTATGGGAGCAGATCGGTGCTTCTGAATCCGAGCATACCTACCAGAATGCCGGTACCTTCGGCGTTCTGCGCAAAGATGTAACCGTGAAGAAGGGTGCCATTATTTTCCCCAGAATTGATGTGGAAAAGGAAATTGAAGCCCTCAACGAAATTATCAGCAGCAGTAAGCCCAAGACGCAGGAGCCGGAAGATGAAAAAATCGAGGTGCAGCCTCTTGCAGAGGAAATCTCCATTGATGACTTTGCAAAGGTGGATCTGCGTGTGGCAAAGGTAACAGCTTGTGAAAAGGTCAAAAAATCCAAGAAACTCCTGTGCTTGCAGCTGGATGACGGTATGGGCGGCAGACAGGTGGTTTCCGGTATTGCTCAGTGGTATACACCGGAGGATCTGATCGGCAAAAAGATTATTGTGGTGGCAAACCTCAAACCCGCCAAGCTGTGCGGTGTGGAAAGCAATGGCATGATCTGCGCTGCTGATGCCCCCGACGGAAGCGCAAAGGTGGTCTTTCCGGATCAGAGCCTGCCGTGTGGTGCAAAAATCCGATAAAAACGTATTTTTTTGAATTGTGCGTGCTCCGTGAACATGCGTATTCTACAAATATACACGACCATGTCAGAGAATTTTGTCGGAATTCACAGTTGATTTTTTTTCCAAAATCGAATATACTTATATATAGCGCAATTTTTGCGTCGATTCTGGTTGAAAGGAGTCAGGAGCTTTCGCTCCTGTGTGAAATACGATGAGCTTGAAGATTGTAAAGTTCGGCGGAAGCAGTCTTGCGGATGCCGGTCAGATGAAGAAGGCGGCAGACATCATTCGTGCGGATGCAGACCGCCGCTATGTGGTGCCCTCTGCCCCCGGTAAACGCTTTCCCGATGATACAAAGGTCACAGATCTCCTGTACCGCTGCTACGATCTGGCGGAAAAAGGAGAGGATTTCTCCGCCGTTCTGGAGGAAATCCATAACCGCTATCGTGAGATTATTGCCGGCCTTGGAATGGATTTCTCCATGGATGATGAATTTCAGAAGATTGAGGAAAATTTCCGCAAGCGTTACGGCAGAGATTATGCCGCAAGCCGGGGAGAGTATCTGAACGGCAAGGTTTTTGCTGCCTATCTCGGATTCCCCTTTGTGGATGCTGCCAATGTAATTTTCTTCTGCGCTGACGGTTCCCTGAATCAGGAACAGACCACCCAGGCGTTGCGTGCTGCCCTTGCAGAACATGAATATGCAGTCATTCCCGGATTCTATGGATGCGGTTCGGACGGCTATGTGCGTACCTTCTCCAGAGGCGGCTCCGATGTAACCGGCTCCATTGTTGCTGGTGCTGTTCGGGCTTCCCTGTATGAAAACTGGACCGATGTTTCCGGATTTCTCGTTACAGATCCCCGTATTGTGAAAAATCCTGCGGTTATCCGTACCATTACCTATACAGAACTGAGAGAACTGTCCTATATGGGTGCTTCTGTGCTCCATGAGGAGGCTATTTTCCCGGTACGCTCTGCTGGTATTCCTATTAACATCCGCAATACCAATGAACCGGAGGCTCCGGGTACGATGATTGTACCCGAAAGCCATGACGATTCTGTCAGTGCTTATACCATCACCGGTATTGCTGGTAAAAAGAATTTTACCGCAATCAATCTGCATAAGGACAGAATGAACAGTCAGATCGGCTTCTGCCGGGATGTGCTGGATGTATTGGCTGAAAACGGCGTTTGTATTGAGCATATGCCCTCCAGTATCGATTCCATGACCGTCATCATCGACCGTGCACAGCTCGCCGGCAAGCAGGATGAAATTGTCACCCAGATTCGCAAGCGTGTGAATCCGGATGACCTGTATGTGGAAGAGGGCATTGCACTGGTTGCTGTTGTGGGTCGTGGTATGTGCAGAACCCGTGGCGTTGCTGCTCGGATTTTTGCCGCATTGGCGCATGCAAGAATCAATGTAAAAATGATTGACCAAGGCTCCAGTGAGCTGAATGTCATTGTTGGCGTCAATGAGGAGGATTTTGAACAGGCCATCCGCTGCATTTATGATATCTTTGTAAGTGCTGTAGAAACGGAATAATTGGAGTTTTTGGCTGCATATAGAAACCTCTCAGTCTTGCCTCCGGCAAGACAGCTCTCCTTAAAAGGAGAGCCTGTTTCACTCGCTAAATCTGACAAATCTTGCGAACGGCGACAAGGGGGTGACTCCCCACGGGGTGGGGAGATGCCCGAAGGGCAGAGGGGACGGGCTCGTGGAGCTCTCGCCCCCTTGACCCCCCGACCGCTTTTTTTGAGAAAAAAGCGGCGCAAAAAAACTTCTATAATAAAAAAGGTCTGTTGCAAACGCAACAGACCTTTTTTCAATTTACAAAAACATTTTCCCCCCTCCCTTGTGGGAGGGGGCTTATGCCTTCCCATTTTCAGAAACTAAAAAGGGGGTGGGGTAAACGGTCCAGCGGCACGCTGGGCGGCACGCTGGTTATAGTTCGATTTGTTTGCCGAGAAATTGTGATGCAGCCTGAATCAGCGTGCGCTGACTTTCATTCAGCTGCGCTCCTGTCCCGTTTTCCAGAAATGCTACGGCTCCCGTAACATCACCGGCGGAAATAATCGGCAAACATGCTACTGCACCCTTGTCTACGCCCTCCGCCGGTATGAATGCTGCTTCCTTTCCGTCAGAAAAATATTGACGGCGTGTCTCCATCAGCTCCTCTAACTCCGGTGAAACACGACGGGCATTCCACTCCTTTTTCGCTGCCCCCGAAATGGAAATCACATGATCCCGATCAAATACAGCTACCGGACACCCCGAAAGCCTGTGCATGATATCTGCTACCTGCGCTGCATTTTCACTGATTTCACCAATGGGAGAATATTTTTTGAAAATGACTTCACCGTCATTGCTCGTATAAATTTCAAGGGGATCTCCTTCACGGATTCGCATGGTTCTGCGGATTTCCTTCGGAATTACCACACGTCCAAGGTCATCGATCCGTCTCACGATTCCTGTGGCTTTCATAGCTTTTACCTCCGTAATTTTCGGTTTGTGGCAATAGTATTTGCAGGCTTTGTCGGTTTATGCGCCAAAAAAAGAAAAGCTTTTCCGGTCAGGCTCTTTTCCCTGAAAATATACCCCGAAAAAGCTTTTTTCTTTTAAGTCGTATGCTGTGCCGTTGCTGCAAGCAGATTCCATGTCGCAGGATCCGTATGCCCCGTCTGACGCTGACCGCTGTGCCGCTGAAATGCCTGCACAGCCTGCTGTGTCACTGTGTCATATTTTCCCGTCACGGGTATCGCTTCTAAATTGTCAAACGTCAGACTCAGAAAATTCAGCATAGCCTGTATGATAGAAACCGCCAGCCCTTCATCGCCTACCGTTATGTGCTGTACCCCCTCCGGATAGATATCCAGCGGCTTTGCCTGCTTTGCCACATTTTCCAGATACGCCTGCACAATGGCATCCCATGTGGCACGGTTCGTCTCTCCTGTGGGCCGCAGATTGTTGTCCTGCTGAAAGGCACGTACTGCCAGTGCCGTCTCCCGTCCGTATATCCCGTCCGGAACAATCCGTGGTATGCGCTCATCATAAAAGGACAGCGCATAAAGCATCTGCTGAAGCTCTTTAATATGTGCTCGCTTTTGCTGTGGTGTGTATGCCATGAGAATCCCTCCCTCATTATAACTGACTGGAAATGGTGTACCCCGGTGCCTGATAGGGCCGTTTATCCATGCCGAAACGCAGATCCGAATACAGCTCTGTAATGGCATCCCATACGGTAGACCCTACAATGCCGTTTTCCGGCAGCCCATACAGCTTCTGAAATGCCATCACTGCCGATCGGGTCAGCGGCCCGAAATAGCCTGTGGGATTTACATCATTGATTTCCGGATAGGTCTGGTGAATATAGCTCAGATAGGTCTGCAAAAGCCGCACATATTCCCCCGATGCCCCTTCACGCAGGACGACGCCCGGAAACAATACTACATTGCCTGCTTCCGCACTGGGCTGGGGCAGAGAATCCAGTATGCCGAAATATGCCCGCAGTATGTCGTTCCCAGTGGCACGGTCTACCACACCCGTCTGAGGCAGTCCGAATACCTGCTGAAAGGATTTGACGGCTTCTTCCGTTTCTGCATCAAAATACCCTGTAATGGGTGCCGGCTGCACCGCTGCATAATAGGCTCCGATGACTGCCAGATAATATTGCAGATTGCGTACCAAGGGACTCTGCATGCCGATATGCAGCGTTTCTGTAAACTGCTGGGCTGCCTCCTCTGCACGAACCCCCTCGGATTCAAGCTCTGCCAGATGCTTCACACTGGTGAAAATATATGCGATTTTGTTCCATGTCGCCTTGTCAACAATCCCTGTAGGCTCTAAATTGAAAATCTCCTGAAAGGTACGAACCGCTTCTTCTGTGGCATAGTCAAAATCTCCGCTGACATCCGCAATTTTCGGAATCGCCGGATAGTTCTGGGAGATGCGGTTCAGCTGTACCTGAATGTTGCGCACTTCGTTGCCTACATACCCCAGTGAAATGGGAAAGCCCGGATAGGAGGGCGTATATGTCCGGATGGGGGCATCGTTTACAATCTCAATGTCGTCTCCGTAATAATAGGTCAGAATCTCGTAGGGAACAAATCCTTCCTCCGCAAGACCAACCGTTCCCCACTGGGAAAGTCCTTCACAGGTTACAGTGGTGCCGTCACAGAATGCTGTGAACAGTGGTTCTACGCTGCCCTGCCGGCGCACATAGTCATCAAAAATTTCATCGGTGATACGGGAGATGTTCTCAAAAACCTCTCTGCCGTAGATGTATTTCTGGTCAAATTGAGTGGAATTCGTAATGTCAAAGTCATAGCCGCGGGAACGATACCACTCGGTATAAATCCGGTTCAGCGCAAAGCTCACAATGGCATAGATGTTGGCTCGGATGGCTGCTTCCGGCCATGTGGGATAGATTTCACTGGATGCTACATTCTTTACATAATCCGGAAAGGAAACCGTGACATTTTCCGCCGGTTCGTCAGGCTTGCCTAAATGAACCGTAATGGTTTCCGGAATGTAGGGCTCACCGGTTGGCATAGCATCACCTCCTTAGAATTTCGGTTCGGTGTTCTGATAGATAATGGTGGGCTGGTCATCGCCTGCACCTACAGGCAGCGGCAGCATGGCAAAGGGCTGAAGCGTGGTAATGCCTGAAAAAATCGGCACTGCCTGACTTTCCATTCTGGAATAGCCCGGCAGAAAGGCACGGATTGTATAGGTGCTGTAGGGCTGCATGCGCTCCCCGTTAATGGGCGGTGCCGGAAGCTGGATTCGGGGCGTTTCTCCGCTCTGATCGGTCAGCATGGAATAGAGCAGCTGCGTTTCCTTGCCGTCCTCACGGAGCACCAGTACAGATACGCCCTCCAGCGGCAATGCATCGTCAGCAGTACGTGTGGTGACCTTCAGCCATCCGTAAGAGGTTTCCTCCGGCGTTGGAACAGAAGCCGCAGCAGGGGGAAAGTCTGATTGCAGCTCCGTATCCGGCAGATGGACAGAAAATGGAAAGGCACTTTCATTTTCCGGCGGTGCTTTCCGTTCGGCAGGAGGCTCCGGTTCCGGCTGAGGGCGGAAAGGCGTTTCCGGTTCCGGTACACGGCTCTGCTCCGTTCGCTCCGGCTGACGGATTTCAGGAGCAGGGGAGGGGGGAGCTTCCGGTTCGGGCGCAGGCTCCTGCTTCGGTATGGATGCCTGTGGAGGAGCAGGCGGGACTGTATCCGGCTGCGCCGGAGAGGGTGCAGCCGGCTGAGACTGTACAGAAATGGGCGGAGGGGATGGCGGTACAGCCGGCTGGGCTGCCTGTGCACGGCGGTACAGCCGCATCATCTCCTCACGGTATTCGTCCGGTGTTTTTGTTGCCATGAGTTACCTCCTGTGGGAAGATTGGGACAGTTTTGTCCGTTCCTTCCATCTATATGCACCAGCTACAGAAAAATTCCCCTTCCGCTGGGGAAGGGGCGTTTTTCTATTCATGCTCTACGGCTACGGCTTCCCGTCGGAATAACAGCGAGATACACCACACGGCACAGATTGCTACGATAATATAGATCGCACGGCTCAGTATAGAGGTGGTTCCTCCGAATATCCATGCTACCAGATCAAATTCAAATATGCCGACCAGCCCCCAGTTGATTCCGCCGATAATCAGCAGAATCAATGCGATTTTATCCCACATTGCGTTCACCTCTTTCATGATATGGGTTTTTGTCTCTGCTTTTTTAGTATGGCTTTCTTTTTCCCTCTCTATGCAGGAAAATCTATGCTGTTTTTTTTCTAATTCACGCTCCCTCTTTTTGGAAATGTTTGGAAAACTGTACAAGTTGCATAAATTTCCTGAGCCGTCGCTTTTTTTTCGAAAAATGCTTGACGCAGCCCCCGAAATCGTGTATAATAATAACAGTGAGAGTAATCCATATGTAAATATTGAATTATTATCACTCGTTTTGTTGTCTCCTTTCTTTTGTTCTATTTATTATTTTACCGGGGTTCGCTCCGGTATCTTTTTAAAAAAAAACGACAAAACGTAAAGTGGATGTGGCATGCCGGCTGCGTCCACTTTTTTGATTTCCCGGAAATGAAAGGGACTATTGCAGACCTAAGTGCTGCAACAGCCCCTTCTTTTTTTCGCTTTTTTGCTGCAAACGTTCCACCGGAACGTTTGCAATGTTCTTGACCTCTCAGTCTTGCCTTCGGCAAGACAGCTCTCCTTAAAAGGAGAGCCTGTTTCACTCGCTGAATCCGACAAGACTCGCACCGTCCGCTGTTTTTCCCCCCTCCCTTGTGGGAGGGGGTTGATGCTTTTCTGCTTTCAGCAACGTTCAAGGGGGTGGGGTAGACGGTCCAGCGGTACGCTGGGGGGTAGACGGTCTAGCGGTACGCTGGGATTGGACGGTAGCCTTCTGTGAGTGGCTTTATGTGGGATGGATGACGCTCTGCATACGCAAGACATTGTTCCCCCAGACCCTCTTCCAGAAAGGCTCTAAGCTGCTCATCAGATAGTTCCCCGATGCCCTTGCATAGCTCGCAGACTGCTATCACATGGGTGCCGTCCGGATGCTGCATGACCCGGAATGGCCAGATCTTGCAGTCAAACGGTTTGTCCTCCGGCGAAAGTCCGCATCCGGATTCTGTCAGCATAGGACATGTGTATAACGCATCCCCCTCCAGCGGCGGTGCTGCAAAGGTGCATTCCGTTCCCATGGGCATGAATTCCGTTTCAGGTTTCAGCTTCTGTACGGCTTGTACAGTCTCCGGCGGAAGTACCGGCAGCTCCCAGATGTCAGAAGCATCAAACCGACAGCACAGCCGGCATGCTGCACAGGTCTCCGGTGATAAGATTTTTTTCAGCATATTTTTCCTCCTATTGTAAAAAGGACTTTCCACCCTCGGAAAGTCCTTTTCTGTCTTGTTTAATCCAGCTGCATCGTCCAGTTGAAAGGATCCTCTACCTTGCCCCACTGGATACCTGTCAGCGTGTCGTAAATTTTCTGGGAAATCGGCCCGATTTCATTATGATTGATTTCCATAACCTTGTCATCCCACTTCAGATGACCAACCGGTGAAATAACGGCTGCCGTGCCTGTACCAAATACTTCGTCCAGCTTTCCTGCATCATATGCATCTGCAATTTCCTGAATGGTAATGCGCCGCTCAGAAACCTTCATGCCCCAGCTCTTGCAAAGCTCAATGGTGGACTTTCTGGTAATTCCACTCAGAATAGAACCCGTTTCCAGAGACGGTGTAACGATTTCTCCGTCAATTACGAAGAAAATATTCATGGCACCAACCTCTTCAATGTACTTCTGCTCTACGCCGTCCAGCCACAGTACCTGAGAATAATTCTGCTTGTGCGCATCATCCTGACTGTGCAGGGATGCTGCATAGTTGCCGCCGGTCTTTGCATAGCCCATACAGCCTCTTACAGTACGTACATACTTGTCCTCTACGTAGATGTTTACAGGGTTCAGCCCTGATGCATAGTATGCACCCGATGGGCTGAGAATAATCATGAACAGATACTGATCGCCCGGACGTACACCCAAAAACGGATCTACGGCGATAATGAACGGCCGGATGTACAGGGATGTACCATCCAGATGCGGTACCCAGTCCTTTTCTACTTCCAGCAGCTCCTTCAGACACTGCATCGCCAGTTCTACCGGCAGCTCCGGAATGACCAGACGCTCGTTAGATTTGTTCAGTCTCTTGAAGTTTTCCTCCGGACGGAACAGCTGAATCTTGTCCTCTGCTGTACGGTATGCTTTCAGACCTTCAAATACAGTCTGACCGTAGTGCAGACACATAGCTGCCGGACTGAGTGAGATTTCTCCGTAAGGTACGATTTCCGGATCATGCCATCCCTTACCCGTATCATACGGCATAATCAGCATGTGGTCGGTGAATATATGACCGAATCCCAGCTTGCTCTCATCTGTCGGTTTCTGTTTCGGAGCAGTGGTCAATTTCTTCTTGATTTCCATTTCAGTAACCCCTCTTTTTGAGTTTTTATTCGTCAGATGCTTTGCACCCGATCTCAATCTCTATTATACCACATTCTTTCCATTATGGGAATACTTTTTTTACAAGTTTTTCCGGAAAACAGCTGTACTTTTTTCAGCGTATATATGATGTTAACAGCAATAGGGGATGTTTCGCTGCAAACGTTCCACCGGAACGTTTGCAATGTTCTTGACCTCTCAGTCTTGCCTTCGGCAAGACAGCTCTCCTTAAAAGGAGAGCCTGTTTCACTCGCTGAATCCGACAAGACTCGCACCGTCCGCTGTTTTTCCCCCCTCCCTTGTGGGAGGGGGTTGATGCTTTTCTGCTTTCAGCAACGTTCAAGGGGGTGGGGTAGACGGTCCAGCGGTACGCTGGGGGGTAGACGGTCCAGCGGCACGCTGGGGGGTAGACGGTCCAGCGGCACGCTGGTTGGAAAGAATACCATCCTTGAAAATGTCAAATACTGTGTGATAGGCGATTCTTGTGGTGCGCCCCGGAAGAATCTCAATCTCTGCTTCCGCTGCCATGCAGTGCATGCCCAGATAAGGCGTGTATGCCTGCGCTGTATAGATCCCTGCCGGCAGTTCCAACGTCCGTTTATCCTTCCCAAATGGTACGGACTCTTTCTGTCCGCCAATTTGCAGTACCCAGTGATCAATGAGTATCTGCCCGAAAAAACGCTTCCCCGATATACATAAACTGCCCGTTTCTGTTTTGCGCGGCATCCGCCGGCGAATGGGCTGCTCCTGTATGCCCGACTGCGGCGGACGCTTCGGTACATCGTAACGGAATGACTCCATATGCTCTGTATCCTCCTCTGTCAGATTTTATGCAGGCAGAATCGGCAGTTCCTTCAGAAGCTCTACTACATATTTCAACAGTGCCGTAACATCCGCAGAATTGATTTTGTCATCCGCACAGCAGTTCGCATTCAGCGTCTGCTGATCATTCAGTTCAATCGCTCCGGCAAGGGATTTGTTCAGCTGTATTACATCAATCAGTGACACAGAACCATCCAGATTTACATCCCCATACAGAACATTCGGATCTGCCGGAATCGTGCTGGCTGTGGTCTTTGTTGTTGTTTCTGTTGTTGTGCTGCCTGCTGTTGTTGCAGTCGTTTCTACGGTGCCTGTGGTTGTGGTCGTAGTGGTTCCTGTCGTTTCTGATGATGCGGTGGTCGTTGTGGTTGTTGTCGTTGTGGTTGTGGTTGTCTCAGTAGGCTTTGTTGTAGTTACCGGCGGCTTCGGATCACCGTTTCCGCTTTGTACCATATATACAATGCCGCAGCCAACGGTGGACATATAAACGGTACCGAATGTGTTCATATCACCCACTAAGAAGTTGCCATTGCCTGTACCGCCATAGGTGTGCTCCGTGTTGATGGCTACCCATGTTTCACCGCAGTCTGTGGAACGGTAAACACCCTGCGGATCAGAATCCTCCGGCTTGCCCCACATGTACAGGGTATACGGATCCCCCTCATTTTCAGCTGCACCATAGCCCATGGTCTTGCAGTAGCTGACGCTGTCCATCTTGGTTACGGTCTTTCCGTAGTCCGTTACCAGATAGGCACCATACCAGCCCGCAGCTATGGCAAAGGTACCCTCATCCAGATAGGCAATACGGAACGCATTGTCACATTCGTCATACTGACAGATGGTCTGTTCCTGTTTGAAAGTTGCGCCGTAGTCATCGCTGACCATGAGAATATAACGTGCATCGTCAATGGTAGCAGAAGGTTTGCTGTAAAAATAATACTGGTTGTAATAGTAGCCGTATGCATATACATACTGAGGATTCTTTTCGTCTACACACAGCCAGATATCACTGCTCAGACTGTCGCTGAGAGAAGCCTCTTTCCATGTTGCACCAAAGTCATCGGTATAGGAAACCTTGCCTGTATCACTCAGCATGATTCTATAGGAGCCATCCTCCAGCTGGTTGATGGCAGCCTTTGCCCCCGACAGCGGACAGTTCGGAAGCTCTGTCCATGTGGTTCCTCCGTCTGTTGTATAATAGCCCATGGCAAAGCCCTCTGCCAGACGTACCATCACCTTCGGGTTGGACGGACAGTATGCAATGCCTGCGGAAGATGCCGTTGAATTTGTAAGCTTAGCCATACTGGGCTTGTGCTGCACCGATTCTGTCAGACTGGTGTGCTCAAAGCCGTCATAGTCACCGATGACAGAATAGGGATTGCCCCCCGGTACACTCACCATATCCAATGCTACGACTTCTTCAATGCCGTCTGCTTCAAAATACATCTGCGGAATTGTATCCCATACGTTATCACAGGCAAATACGCCGTTACCCGATGTAACAAGAATTCTGTCCGGATTTCTGGGGTCTATAACGATGGCTCCTGTCCAGTGGATGGCCTTGTCATAAATCCACGGTCTGCCGCCGTCTTGCAGGTAATCACCCAGCAGCGGACCGCCCCAGCTTTCCCGGTTGCCCGGCGTAAATTCACGCCAGGTTGCACCGCCGTCTGTGGATTTGAAGAAACGGTCGCCCCATGCAATGGCATCCCGATCCCATGCATCCTCTGAATAGCTCTGGGAATACCACTGAGCACAGGTGGTAGCTACCAGCTTATTGGCATCATTGGGGTCACTGAATACGCCGCCATAGCCTACGGCAACAGATTTTCCGCCGACATCTGTGGGGGTAATATTGGTCAATGCACCCGTTGTCGTGTTGTATTTGTATGCACCGCCGGGGCCACTGTCAAATATGACACCTGTCATATAAGTGATGAGCAGATTGCCGTCGGCATCCAGATTGATACGGGACGGCATCTGATCTGTGGGCAGCTCCGTGCTCAGGGGCTGGAAATCATCGCTGCCCACATCCGCTACTACCATATTGTTGGCATCGCCTGTTACGGAAGTACCTACATAAACCTTGCCCCCGGTAATCATGACCGTGCTGACACCATTTGCACCGCCGTCATATTTGTCCGCCGTGGTTTTTACCTGATGGGATGTCCATGTGGGCCAGTTGATGGTGTACTGGAACAGATCCAGCTTGCCATAGCCCTCTACGGCTTTCCATGTATCGCCGCCGTCCTCACTCATAATCAGACCGGAGCTGCCGGCAGTTGCATCACCGCCGCAGTAGATGATATTCGGATTGTCCGGATCTACGGCAATGGATTCGCCGCACTGTCTGCCGTAGCCGTTGCCGTGTACCTGAATCAGATCCGTAACGTCAATCATATCAAAGGTTTCTCCGGCATCTGTGGAACGGAAAATGGCAGTTCTTGCGCCTGTGAAATAGCCGCAGCCTGCCAGCAGATACAGAACATCATCGTTGTTGGGATCTACGCAGAATGCATCAATGCTGAGAAAACCTCTTTCCTCATCCCCCAGAAAATCCATCAGCTGCACCCAGTTGCCGGTTTCATAATCATACCGATATGCACCGCCTACGTCTGTACGTGCATACATCTGGTCATCACCGGTAATAATACCGGAGACGAAACCACCTCCTGCAATGCCCAGTGCTCCGAATGTCATCTGATCTTCGATGCTCGCAGATGCTGCCTCTGCCATGCTGTTTGTGCCGCCTGGTATGGTCAGCGCAGCCGTCATAATGGCTGCTGACGATAACAATGCCAGCCCTCGTTTGAATTTGTTCATTTGTTTCATTCCTTTCTCAATTGTGTCTGTGCTTGCTTTGTGCACGAATTTTCATTCAAATATATTATACCATACATTGTCATTCTTTGCAATTGCTTTTTCCGGATAGATTGTAATTTTTGTTGATTTTTACCAATCCGAAGCCCTGTTTTTGCGCTGTCTTACGGTTATTGGAAAACCGTTCATGATTTATTTATGGTATGTTATAAAAAAGAAAGGGACACAAAGGGGGATTTTATGATAATATAGTATAATACCGGATTTTATGCATAGAAAGACATGGCTGCGTTTGCAGCTTGGGTGAAAATAACGGAGGTTTTCTATTATGGAAAGCAGAAATATGTCGGAAAAGGAGTTTCAGGAGTTCCAGAAGCTGCTTCAGAGAGAACTGGGCTCCGCAGAGCCTGCCAAGGAGGACGAGGAAATTGCAGAAATGCTGCGCCGTGATAACCGGCCGGCACGAACGGTTCCGCCTCGCTATCGTCAGCCGGCAGAACCGCAAACAGAACCTGTACAGGAACCGGAGCCGGAGATGGAACCGGAGACGGAACCTCAGACGGTGGAGGCGTTTTTTGCCGAGCAGCAGGCTGCTCCGGTCACACGGGGAAAATATGAGCGTGTGCCTGAGGAGGACGGAAATTCTCCTGCACAGAGCCGTTTCTCTTTGCCTACCGCAGAGGATATGCCACGGAAACGTGGAAAATATGAGAAGGTTTCTCCCGATGAGGAACCCCCGGAGGGCGATTTTGAACTCACTATGCCCGAAGAAACTGCCGCTCAGCGCAGACAGCGTGCCCAGAGACATGCACGCATTACACGGCTGGTTGTGGGACTTGCCATTGTCTTTGTCATCGGTCTGGGTGCCGGATTGATCGTAAATACCCTTCAATCCAAAAAACCGGCGGTGACATCCGATGAGGCACTGTCTGTTCAGACCGGTGTGACCGATGAACAGGGCAATCTGATTTCTGACGGTGCACAGGCCGAATGCAATATTCTGGGGCTTGCACCCATTCAGAATTATATATCCGTTCTGGAAGGCGATACACGTGCCCTGCAAATCAGCATGACCACAAAGGGGGCTGCCAGTGCTGCCGATTTGCAGTGGGAAACCAGTGATCCAGCGGTTGCAAAGATTTCTGAGGATGGCAAAATCATGGGCGTGGGTGCCGGCGAATGCATCGTGACTGTATCTGCCAAGGAGAATCCTACCATATCCGCTCAGGTACGCTGCGTTGTACGCCACATAGAGGAAAAAGACGGTGCCACCTATGTGGACGATATTCTGGTCATCAACAAGACCTATCCTGCAGATGCTTCCTTTAATCCGGGCTTTCAGGAGGTTGCTGCGGATGCTTTTGCACAGTTACAGGCAGATGCACAGGCTCAAGGTCTGGATATCTATGACAGCTCAGACTATCGGGACTATGATTATCAGAATACCATTTATCATAATTACGTAGAGATTTATGGCTGGGAAATGGCGGATACGTTTTCTGCACGACCGGGATTTTCTGAACATCAGACCGGTCTTGTCATTGATGTGAATTCCATTGATGATGCTTTTGGCGAAACCCAAGAGGCTCAATGGCTGAAAGAACATTGTGCAGATTATGGCTTTATCATCCGGTATCCGGAAGATAAGGTGGATATTACAGGCTATAAGTATGAACCATGGCATATCCGGTATGTTGGTGTAGAAATTGCTAAGGAAATGCGGGAGCTGGGTCTGTGCCTGGAGGAATACCTCGGTATTACCTCTCAGTATGCTGAGGATTGGACGGAGTAAAATCACAAAATTACCAAATAAACAAAGGGACTGTTGCTTGCATGTGCTTGCAACAGCCCCTTTTTTGTTGGGTTTGGTGTGATTGGCGTTGAAAACGTTCCACCGGAACGTTTTCAAGATATACTTTGTTTCATCGCTGGAACAAGGAGGGGCGGTCTTGTTCGCCCCTCCTCGAAATGCTGTCGCATTTCTCACCACCCCCTCCGCGCGCCAAAAGAATGGCGCAAGGGCGTTTCGCCGTCTGCGGACGGCGACCAGGGACGCTGTCCCTGGACCCTGCAAGCCTTTTGAGAAAGGCTTGACCGAAAACTTTTATATTTTTTTGAACTTGCAGCAACCTTCCCCCCCCCCCTCCCTTGTGGGAGGGGGTTGATGCCTTTCCATCTCCAGTAACATGGAAGGGGGTGGGGTAGACGGTCCAGCGGTACGCTGGCTCCCTTGTGGGAGGGGGCTTATGCTTTTCCGTTTTCAGTAACTAAAACGGGGGTGGGGAAGAATGGTCAAGCTGATTCCAGCTTGTTATTTCTTTTTGGTGATGACTTCTTCGGTCAGTCTTGTCAGAAGCTCTTCTGCCTGCATGCTGCCCAGATCGCCGTCCTTCCGGCTCCGTACAGCTACGGTCTGCCCCGATACCTCATTGTCACCTATCGTAATCATGTACGGTACCTTTTCCATCACTGCCTGACGAATCTTGTAACCTACCTTTTCTGCACGATTGTCTACCTCACAGCGCAGCCCTGCTGCCTGAAGCTTGTGCAGAATCTCATATGTGTAGTCCAGATGACGGTCTGCAATCGGTATCAGACGTACCTGCTCCGGTGCCAGCCACAGCGGAAGCGCACCTGCAAAATGCTCCAGCATATATGCCAGCGTTCTTTCATAACAGCCCAGCGAGGTTCTGTGAATGATGTACGGCGTCTTCTTCGTGCCGTCCTTGTCTACATATTCCATGCCGAAACGCTGCGCCAGCAGCATATCAATCTGAATCGTTACCAGTGTATCCTCCTTGCCAAATACATTCTTATACTGAATGTCCAGCTTCGGTCCGTAGAAAGCTGCCTCATCAATGCCTACCTCATACTTTACACCCAGATGATCCAGAATATTGCCCATGACACGCTGCGCTTCTTCCCACTGCTCCGGTGTGCCCTCGTACTTGTTGCCCGGATTCGCCGGATCCCACTGCGAAAAACGGAATGTGCAGTCCTCCAGCAGCCCCACTGTATCCAGCATGTACTTCGCCAGCTCCAGACAACCCTTGAATTCCTCCTCCAGCTGATCCGGACGGAGAATATAATGTCCTTCGGAAATCGTGAACTGACGAACACGAATCAGACCATGCATCTCTCCGCTGTCCTCGTTCCGGAACAGGGTGGATGTCTCTGTCAGACGCATGGGCAAATCCCGATAGGAACGCTGACGGTTCAGAAATACCTGATACTGGAACGGACAGGTCATGGGACGCAGCGCAAAACATTCCTTTGTCTCATCATATGGATCGCCCAGTATGAACATGCCGTCCAGATAGTGATCCCAGTGACCGGAAATCTTGTAGAATTCACGCTTTGCCATCAAAGGTGTCTTGGTCAGCAGACAGCCCTTGGACTGCTCTACATCCTCCACCCAACGCTGAAGCAGCTGTACCACTCTTGCACCCTTGGGCAGCAGAATCGGCAGTCCCTGTCCCACAACATCTACTGTGGTGAAGTATTCCAGCTCTCTGCCCAGCTTGTTGTGGTCACGCATTTTTGCTTCTTCCAGCTGCTTCAGATGCTCCTCCAGCTGCGCAGCCTTGGGGAATGCTACCGCATATACTCTTGACAGCATCTTGTTCTTTTCAGAACCTCTCCAGTATGCGCCCGTGCAGGACAGCAGCTTGATTGCCTTAATAGAACCTGTGCTCATCAGATGCGGACCTGCACACAGATCGATGAATTCCTCCTGCTGATAAAAGGAAATCGGCTCGCCGTTCGCTGCATGCTCCTCACACAGCTCTACCTTGTACGGCTCGTCCATCTCACGAAGCTTTGCAATAGCTTCCTCCGGAGACAGCTCAAACTGTACAAGCTCCGCATTTGCCTTTACAATCTTCTTCATCTCTGCTTCAATCTTTATAAGCTCATCTGCTGTAAACGGCTTTTCCAGATCAAAGTCATAGTAAAAACCATTGTCAATGGCTGGTCCAATGGCAAGCTTTGCATTCGGATACAGCCGCTTTACTGCCTGTGCCAGTACATGGGATGCTGTGTGCCAGAAGGTCTTTTTGCCCTCCATGCTGTCAAAGGTCATTACCTCAAATTCACAATCACTGTCAATGACTGTGCGCAGATCCTTTACCTCGCCGTTGATTTTTACGCAGCATGCAGCCTTGTACAGACCCATGCCAATCCCCTTGACGATTTCTGCTGCGCTTGCGGCAGTTTCGATTTCCCGGATGCTGCCGTCTTTCAGTTTCAGTTGAATCATGTTTTCATCCTCTTTCTTTTTTTATTGCGCAGGCTATTTGTGTATAGCCTGTTTTTGAGCTTTTGTGGTTATATGACTACAGTCGTTGGAAATGTTCCACCGGAATGTTTCCAACGAATAGAAACCCTCTGAACCTCTCAGTCTTGCCTTCGGCAAGCCAGCTCTCCTTAAAAGGAGAGCCTGTTTTACTCGCTGAATCTGACAAGGGGCTTTGCCCCTTGACCCCACAAGCCTTTTGAGAAAGGCTTGACCGAAAACTTCTATAATTGTTTTCCCCCCCTCCCTTGTGGGAGGGGGCTAATTCCTTTCTGTTTTCAGTAACTGAAACGGGGGTGGGGTAGACGGTCCAGCGGTACGCTGGTTAGTAGTTGACCTCGATGCTGAAATTGCCGTCTGCATCAACCTTTAACCGCAATGTTTTAATATATCGATTGTAGAAATTTGTGATCTCATTTTCACTGGCTTCAATCCGTGCCTGCTCGAAAAGCTGTACCGCAAGCTCCTTGCCGTTGTGCTCTAAAATATGCGGCAAATATGTCCGCAGTTCATTGATCAATACAATCCGCTTTAAATCTTCAATGTTGCCGGTACAAAAATCATCAATCGAACAGTTCGGAATCCCATGCTCCTCAAATTTTGCCTTGATCGCCTGTCCGCATTTCGCATATTCATACATCACCAGAAAATCTGCCTCCGGCAAAGACGATATCAAGCCCCAGTAATCACTGTCACTGGACAGCAGAATGAATGAAGATACATCATTCCGGTAAAATTCCTGACATACCCCCGTTGCTACCTTCATATCTACAAGAGATTTATGATCCGTCACACGGTCTACTTCAATATGCTCTACCGGTATGCTGATCATCTTTTCCAGATAATCCCACCCGTTCGTTGTGTGAAAATCATCATATAATATAATCTTTCCGATCTTATTGATTTCATCCGCATTCAGATTTTTCAGTACACCATATAGCTTATATACATCCGAGTTTTCACAGTCCACCACCAGGGCTGTCCGGTAGCTGTTGTTGATAAATTCATAAATATTGTTCTTCGTTTCCTCTGCTGCATCACGGAATTTGCTCCGATCATCAAAATAATCCCCATGCATATCATACAGCACACTCAGAAATTTTCCGTCTGTATAGAAAATATTGCCCAGATCCTGCGGCTTCCAGTGCATATATACCTGATACGGATACATCTGGATCTTTTCCATGTATTTTGCAAATTCATGCTTCATTACTGTGGAATTTGTGTATTTTGGAATGACAAATAAATCACGGATATATTCCCATTTGATCCACTCCGGATACAGGGCTTTGCAGTTGTCAATATGCTTTACAATCAAATCATTTATGTGTACCGAATATTCCTGCGCCCGTGTATTTACCTGAATGACAGGAATTTCCCACCGCATCAGCTGTTTGATATTTTCTACATCATACCATTGCGGCAGTGTATCCAGATTTTTCATTTCATACCGGATTTCATTGTCTGTATGTTTGAATTTCTGCATCAGTGTGGTTCGGATCTTGCACAGAGAACGGATGATACGGGCTTCCTTTTTCTCATCCAGCTCGCTCAGAAGCTGGGGACAGCTTTCACCAAACTGCTTTTCCCATGCGCTTTTCCGCACACCCATGAGATAAGCCGTGGTTGCTGCGATATCTTTTGTATCTACCTGCATGTTGCTTTACACCTCCATATAGTTCGAAAATCCATCGGGTTGTTTTTTTGGCGTATTTTGTCGTGTCTTTTGGTGCTTTTCCGGATTTGCAGTCAAAACAGCTCGATATTTCTGTAAAAAAATGCCCCTTGTACATCCAGCAGATGTACAAGGGGCGATTTCATCTCAAAACCACGGTTCCACCCTTATTGCCCTGTCGCACAGACAGTGCCTCTTTCAGTACTCTGTAACGGGAGTATCCCGCTGCGGATTGGGCAGACTCGGAGAATGGTGTACCATTTGACTCCCTGTTTCGCTCTGCTTTCAGCCGATGACAGATGCTCTCTGAAGAAACTGTGGGGGAATCCGGCGTTCTCTTTTACGTTTTATCTTATTCCGTTATCAAAATCGGGTTAAGCAGACACCTCGACTGTACGCCGGCAATGCCTGAAATTATTATAACACATGCCGTTCCGTTTTGTCAAGAGTCAATTGTTTCTGATACATGAATTTTTTCAAATTACTGTCGATTCGACTGAATCAGACCCGTTTTGCACATCAGGATGGCAGAACCGGCAGTTCCTTTACAATCTCTACTACATATTTCAGCAAAGCCGTTACATCCGCAGAATTGATCTTGTCATCATAGCAGCAGTTTGCATTCTTCGTCTGCTGTTCGTTCAGCGTGATGGAATTTGCCAGATATTTATTGAGCGAAACAACGTCTATCAAGGAGACACTCTGGTCTGCATTGACATCACCGTACAGTATATCGCCCGGTTCCGGCTGACCGCCGCTTTCACTGGTTTCGCTGGTTGTAACAGAAACGGTTGTTGTGGTGGTGCTTGTAGTAGAAGTTGCGGTGGTATCGTCCGAAACCATGGTTGTTTCGGTTACGGTTGTAGTGGTTTCTGTTGCTGTAGTTTCTGTTGTTGTCGTAGTCGTTGTCGTTGTTGTCGTTTCGGTGGGTTTCGTAGTCGTTTCCGGTTTTTTTTCCGGTTCCGTACCGTCCGGCTCAATACCCCAGATCAGTGTGTCACCATCATACATGGTGATATACGGCGTATCGACCATGGCGTCTTCACCGCCCTGCGTCAGACCCTGGAAAGAGTAGTCATTGGAGGTATCCCATACGCCCTGAATATTGTCCGGAATGGAGATGCGGAACTGACATTCCGACCGATGCTCAGACTGACCCGTGGGCATTACTACGCTGCCATCCGCAAAGGAAAGCTTTACATAGTAAATATTGCCGTCATACTGAATGGGATCAGAGATGGAAATGGCACCCTTGTCAGAAGCATGCTGGTCATAGCCCACTCTTACAGAAACATCGCTGATGGAGTAGCCTGCATCAACCAGCTCAGAAATATCAAAATAATAGTTGTAGGACAGATCCTTGATGGTTCTTGCCGGCCATGCTGTATGATTCATGGCAAATGCCTTGATTTCTGTGTAACTTCCTGCGGATTGATTGATGGAAGCCCGCATGAAAAATTCGTTCCATTTCGGCTCTTCTGTAGGCGGGAAGTCCGGATCAGAGGATCCGCCGTACTTTTCTACCATGGCACAAAGTGCTGCCGTATAGCCTGCATTATAGTCGATGGCTACCTCAGAATACTGATAGTCGCCGATTTTATCGGAATAACCGTCATTCTGGTCAGGGCCGCCGACCAATGCGCCGTACAGGATATGTGCATGAGGTTTCGCATCCTCGCCTTCGGTCTGACCGATGTTGCTCCACTTGTCGTTCCATGCACCGGAGGAGGTTCTGTGGTGCCATGCCTGAGGATAATCTTCACCCATACCGACAACATAACTGTAATTTGCAGAGTTGTCGCCGAAGCAGTAATTCATGGTATCATCTGCAAATTCAGTATATTTTGCAACAGCGGCTGCATCATCTGCAAACAGCTCATCCACGGCTACATAAGCCAGAAATGCTGTGGTGGTTGCATGACGCAGGGAACCCCACTGGAACAGCCAGGACAGACCATCCGGTGTCTTTGTAATCTGCTTTCCGCCGTAGCCCGTTGTCCAGAATTCCAGATGCTTTCTGAACTGTTCCTTCCACTGGCTTTCGCCTGTATTGATGGCATACAGGAGCATACCGCCCTGCATGGTATCATCCCAGCAGTGACCCCATGTATATTTCAGCTCAGAGGACTGCTCCTCCTTGCCCAGATTGCTGATATAATCCGATGCGCACAGATCCAGATACTTCTGCTCACCCGTTGCCATATACAGCCAGTTTGCAGCAAAGAACAGGTCATCGTAGAAGGTTGTAATCTTATAATAGGATTGCTCCTGTGCATCATCCCCGATGGAACGGTTCTTATCTGCACGCTCGAAGCATGCCTTGGCATGCTCCAGATAACCCTCTGCACGGGTCGGGTCGGAACCCTTGAATACCAGATAGCCGGTACAGAGTGCTGCTGCCATCTGTGCTTCAATACAGCTGTCGTTGCAGGTAT
>JBJERF010000056.1:0-72655 GCA_051882115.1 Ruminococcus sp.
TGAAAATGTTCCGGTGGAACATTTTCAACGAAAAAAGTAAATGCTGTTGCCCTGTTCTGGTTGACAAATTCGGGAACTGTGTTATAATGGAAAACAAAGGAGTGATTGTGATGCAGTATGATTTAGTAATTTTTGATATGGATGGAACCATTCTGGATACACTGATGGATTTGAAAGAAAGTGTCAACTATGCCCTGAAATGTGCGGGGTATCCGATACGGACGATGGATGAAGTGCGCAGTTTTGTGGGCAATGGTATTCGCAAGCTGATTGAGCGTAGTGTTCCATGTGGAACAGGTGAACAGGAAATTGTTCAGGTGCATCAGCTTTTTACTGCACATTATAAAGTACATTGTTCGGATCATACACAGCCTTATAACGGAATACGGGAGCTGCTTGAAAATTTGCATCAATCCGGCTGCAAGACAGCCGTTGTATCCAATAAAGCAGATTATGCTGTACAGGCATTGTGCAAGCAGTATTTCGATGATTTGTTTGATATGGCTGCCGGAGAGCAGTTTCCCCGGTATCAGAAAAAGCCGTCTCCGGATCTGGTGAATCTGATATTGGAAACGCTTGGAGTTGACCGTTCCCGTGCCGTATATATCGGAGATTCTGACGTGGATATTGAAACTGCACGAAATGCACAGATGGATTGTATTTCTGTAGACTGGGGATTCCGCAGCCGTGATTTCCTGATGGCACATGGTGCACAAGTAATTGTTTCTGATGCAAAGGAACTGGAGATGATTCTTCGTAAAAGTAAATGATGGAATGACTTTCAAAGTTCAAAACTTCTATAATAAATGGGCTGCTGCACTCTGCAACAGCCCATTCGTTTAAGATTCATTTGCAGATATTATAATGGTGTATTGACCATCCGTTTGATTTCCAATAGAAATTGTCACACCTGGGTCGATGGATTCCTCTTCATTGCTGTCGTACCAGCCGAATCCGGGTGTACTATTGTTAATGACATCTCCGGTTTTAAAGATGCTGCCACTATCATTTACCAGACGAATCAACCGGATGCCCTCGTCGTTCATTCCGGTAAATTCTGAACCGTTCTGATATTTCAGATAAGTCCACCAGTCATCTGAGTACAGTTCTGCATAGATATGATGAATGCGAATACCACTGTCAAATTCCTGCCACCAAAGACTGTTGACAGCTTGATTGTTGGCATTTTCCGTAGAATATTCAATGATGAAGTATTCTGAAAAATAATTTTCATCCAGATTTCCATAGGGAATAATCACGCAATTTCCGTTGTCGGTTTGTGCATCGCAGAGCTGGAACGTCTGGGTACCCACAGATGAGTCATAAACCATAATCTGATTCTGACGATACCAGCCCAGCATCAGTTTTGAAAAGGAACAGAAGTCGGAATATGCATCTGCATCCATCATTTCTGTACCGGCAGGTCCGTGCATACTATCAAAATCTTCGGAATAGTACAGATAATAATCAGGCAAGCCCATGCAGTGACCCATTTCGTGGAGATAGCTGCTGTTAAAATTCATCCAGTCAGAGGGCTCCGCATTTCCGGTAATAATATGACCGACTTTCACGCCATCCACGGTATACTCCGGATCGCCGAATCCACCGGCACAAGGCCACCAGTAATCTTCGCTGGCAGTTTCCGGGACAGTGAATAAGGTTGCATCAATCTGACCATCTCCATCTTTATCATATGCACTGAAATCCACGCTGTCCTTGAATGCTTCAAAGCATTCTTCTGCCAATGCCACTTTGTTTTCATGATAAGCAGAAATAGAATTCTGAGCTGTATAGGAAAATACCTGACCTGTTAAATTCATACTGCCTTTGGATGAGCGTTCGTAGAAAGCATGCATACTTTCAAAAGGATAATATTCAGATGAAGAATCTGCCGGACCGAAAGCGATTTCCTGTATCTGTTCCTCAGACAGCTGATTGCTATAGGTGCAATCCGGAAAATCAATGTAGAAAATAACAAGCGCAGCATCACCTTGTGAGGGCAAGGAGCTGTTTACAGCAGAAATAGGGGCTTCAATAAATGGCGTTTCTGTATCTGGTTGTTCTTCGTATATGCCAATCCAGGATTCCGGATCCATCAGACAGTGTTTCAGATAAGCAAGATCCAAGCAATTGATGAAGCCATCTTCCGTGAGGTCAGCATAATTGCATGCCGTTTCTTTTTCAATGGTACCAATATTTAAAAGATGCTTTTGCAGCTGTACAGCGTCCAGTACAGACAGTGTTCCGTCCAGATTGACATCGCCCCGATAGCCGGTCAGGACACGTTCAGCAGAAGCGGTTGTATCAGATGGTATACCCGGTACCATTAAAATAAAAGCACTGCTCAGAAAAGGAATGATTTTTTTGAATAATTTCAATTTCATGGAAGATTCTCCTTGTAAGATGATTTTGCTTTATTGTAGCACATATTTCTATAAAAATCAAGCATTTTGTATAGAAAAAGTCCGAAAAATAGCAAAGAAGTTGTTGAGCATGTGCATGTTTACATATATTCAAAGGTGGAAGAGACACATATGATATTACTGGTTATTCCTTATCTTGATTGGAATGGCTGTAATCTTTACTGGCATTTTGCAGCAAGTAGTTTTCCACCTCATCTTTGTGCGCATACAATACACATCCGCCGGAGTGGTCTTTCATCAGCGTCCCACTGCTTTGTAATTTCATGAATAGTTCAGATTGCATGGCAGTTTTCAAAGATGTATTTTTTACATTGATGTCTGAATACGGCGAGAAAGGACATGGTTCTGCACCACCGTGGTAATTGATATGAAAGAATCCTCGTCCCGCGGCAATACATCCGCCGGATGCTTTTTCATCTCCGGGGAAAGACAGAAATATCATGTCCTGATATTTTTTTCTTATCTCTGAAAGCCGCTGAGCCATATACTCTCTTTCTTGATCCTCAGGAGCCAGTTCTTTTGTTTCTTCTGTCATAGGTACAAATTCAACGAAAAACAATGCTTTGCAGTCTCTTTCCCTTAGTTCTTTTATAAATGAATCTGATGTTACTTCCTCCAGATTTTCTTTCGTGACCGTTACAGAAGAACCAAAAAGCAGTTTTTCTTTCTGCATTTTTTTCATGGCAAAAAGCACTTTTTCATATACACCCTCTCCTCTTCTCGTATCCGTCTTTTTCCCGGTACCTTCGATACTGAATATCGGAATAAGGTTTCTGCATTTTTTGAATGTTCTTATGTATGGATCATCCATTAGCGTGCCGTTTGTGAAAATCGGGAATAGTATGTTTTGCCTGCTTCCTGCTTTTTCAATCACATCATCTCTCATCAACGGTTCTCCGCCTGCCAAAAGAATAAAGCTGATGCCAAGCTCATCTGCCTGTTCGAAGATACGATCCCATTCATCTGCGGAAAGCTGACATTCACATACAGCATCAGAGCAGGAATGAACCGCTCTGGCATAGCAGCCGGCACAATGGAGATTACAGCTGCTTGTAATGCTTGCAATCAGAAAAGTTGGTATATGTTCGCCTGACATTTCAGCAGCTCTTCGCTTGGCAGATGCCTTTTTCGATGCGATTGCAAACTTTGCCATGAAAATACTTTGCGCCGGATTTGTCAAAGAGGCTTTTGCCAGATCTCTGATGATGTTTTCTACTCCGGCAGTCATGTATTCCTGGATATTGATATTTTCTTTCATTGCATTCACCTGTACTTTCTATTTTTATCTATGCTGATTCAGCTTTTTCGATAAATCCGATAAAATTCTGCAATCTGATTATCTAAAACTGCAAGGGCTTCATCCACTTTTTCCGGCTGATCGTTATACTTTGATAAAAGCAGAAAAACCGGTGCATAAAAATGGATTGCGGCTGCTTTCGCATTTCCGGGGTAAAACACGCCTTGATTCATCATTTCTGCAAACAGTTTTTCCTGATAAGATATTGCGTCTTCCATGAATATTTTTCTGAACATTGTATAAATCTGCGGGTTTGAATATTGTTCCATGTGGGCAATGCGCCAGAATTTTGAAATATAAGGGTCGGTCAGATAAAAGAGAAACACTTTTCTGGAAAGTTCTTTCAGGTTTTCCAGATTCAGTTTTTCATAAAAAATGGATGCTTCCGTATATTTTCCATCATCCTGCGGCATACCCAGTGTTTCTGACAGACCTGAAATGTGTTCAGAAATAAGTTCCACAATCGAATCAAAGATTTCCTGTTTGCTTTTGAAATGGTTATAAAGCGAAGCGTCTTTGATTCCCACTGCATCGGCAATATTTTTTACACTTGTACCTTTGTAACCCTGCTTTGCAAAAAGAGCCAGTGCCTCTTTTGTGATTTTTTCCTTCGTCGTCATTTTTTATCTCCTGTTCAGCATTTCCAAACTAGTATTTACTAGTTCATTTGTATTATACACGAACGTTCACTAGTTGTCAAGAGCTAAAATAAAATATAATTGATATTTGAGAGCAGCACATACCATCGAATGGAAATTGAGGAGAAATATGGTTTGTAGATCACTATGAAATGGACTTACCGAATCGTATTTCTGAAGGTGTCAAGCCATAATAATCCCGTAACTTCCTGCACATATCATTGGAACAGCAAAAGCCCACTGCATCAGAGATTTCTGCGAATTTCATATTGGTATGCAGAATCAGGTCATATGCCCTGGTACAGCGAATATGCGACAGATATGCTCTGGGAGACATGCCGGTTTCGGATTTGAATACATGTGTGAGATAACCCGGACTGATAAAATGCCGCTGTGCAAGATCGCTGATGCGGATATTTTCTGAAAAATGCTCTTCTATGTATACTCGGACCGATTCTGCCAGCCGTTTTCCGGCATGGGCAACCGGTATTTGTTCCAGCTTGGAAATACGATAAAACAGTGAAAGCAGCCGGAGGACTGTTCCAAGTTCTGCATAAATATTAGAGTGAAGCAGAAAAATGTCTGTCATCTCATCAAAAAGGATTTGGGCGTTGGATACATTTTTTACATATATCATGCCGCTTGTGCTTTTATCTGTCAGCATGGCAAATAAGTCCGGACGGACAAGCTGCTTTTTCAATTCCCATGGATTGATGAAGGCAATATAACGGCAGTATGTATTTTCTGACAAGATAGTAATGGTGTGGTGTTGACAGCTTTTGATCAGTGCCATATCATTTTTATGCAGTGTATATTCTTCTTTATCCGTCACGATACGCAAACTGCCTTCTGTAAGATAAATCAATTCACATGAAGTATGAGAATGGCTGACATTGTATATTTCATTGCTGTAATATTTTGCGTGTTCTATGATTGCCATATATTCCGCTCCTTTCTGCTCATATTATAGCATACCTGTCTTGATTCAGCAACAGGTTTACAGCAGATTTTCTATTATTATGAGCAGGTTTTTTATTGTAATTTGTTTTGTATTTCAGTAGAATGAGTGTAGTATTTTATTGGAAAGGAATGAAGCCTATGAAGTTTATAAAGATTGCAGCTGCGGCAATCGGCACAGTGATGCTTTCTTTCATGGCAGCAGGATGTGCAGAAAATAAAGAAGATTCTCGGAAGACAGAAGAGAATATTCCATCTGCATCCGTCAATCCTGATTATCAGGCAATTACAATTGACGGAAACACTGTCAATATGGATGATGGGACAGTATATCGGGGGTTGGGGGCAGTCAGTGCCAATAATTCCTCTCGGCTTCTGCTGGATTATAAAGCAGAAAATCCCGATGCCTACTGGGAGCTCATGAAGCTGTTGTTTCAGCCGGATTATGGTGCCGGATTAACGCATGTTAAAATTGAGTTCGGTACAGATGTCAACTCTTCTTCCGGAACAGAGCCGTCGATTATGCGTGCAGAAGATGAGCCAGCAGATGTTACGAGGGGAGCAGGTTTTCAGTTTGCTGCGGATGCACTGTCCATCAATCCGGATATCACGGTGGATTTGCTTCGCTGGGGTGAGCCGAAATGGGTGACAGATGCCTTTGCAAATGGTCAGGAATCAGGCTTTGAAGCACGGTATAAATGGTATAAGGCAGCTATCGATGGTGCTTATGATACGTATGGAATCAAATTTACCCATATCAGTGCCGATGGCAATGAACCTGCCAAGGTGGATGCTGATTGGATCATTTATTTTGCAGACAGGTTGGAACATGAAGAAGAGGCACGATATGACTATGGAAAGATTCAGATCGTTGCTTCGGATGAAGTGGGCTCATGGAATATTGCCGATGCCATGATGGAAAATGAATTACTGAGAGATGCTGTTGACATTCTTGGGGAGCATTATAATACCCATGCCAGTGATGCAGCAAAAACATTAAACCGTGATTACGGTAAGGAAATCTGGTATACGGAGGGAATTTCGCCGGCTGTTGTTGCAAAGCTGGCGGTAACAAGCAGCGGCAGCGGTATTAATGGAACCAATGGTGCACTGGATGTTTGCAATCGTATCATCAATGGCTATTACAATGGCAGAATGACCATGTATGAATATCAGCCGGCAGTTGCTGCGTATTATTCCGGTGCGAAATTTTTCCCGAAATCGCTGATCAGTGCACAGAATCCATGGAGCGGCTATTATGAGGCAGACTGCGGTATCTGGACATCTGCTCATTTCACACATTTTATGGAAGATGGCTGGCGTTTTGTAGATAGTGCCTGCTATGGGGATGGTGCAGAGAATCATTCTATTTCCGATACCACCAATAACTATATGACAGTTACAGATCCGGAAACCGGAGATTATTCCATTGTGATTTGCAACGACAGTGATGCTGCAAGAAATTATACCTTTACTCTGAAAAATATGGAGAAATCAGCCGTGCCAATATCCATCTGGGAAACGAGGGGTCCGGATGAGGGACAGGACTATGACACAAACTATTTTCAGAATATCGGAACATACCTACCTGTAAAAACTGAAAATGACTATGCCTACTCAATTGAAGTCAAGCCTTATTCCATTGTTACAGTCACAACTCTTGATAAAACAGCTGATTCTTCTGTTTCCCAGTGCCATTACGAGAATACACCTTTGGATATAAATTACAGCGATGACTTTGAATATGAGGACAGTTTTCTTTCGTCCAGAGGAAATGCGCCACGTTATACCACAGATTACGGCGGAGCCTTTGAAGTTGCAGAAGTCAATGGAAATAAAGTGCTGATGCAGATAATCCATGCAGACAATAAGCCCACTGACTGGCGTTTACGAGGTACACCCAATCCTATCACATCTCTTGGAGATGACCGTTGGAGTAACTACTCCGCTGAGATTGATTTTCAGTTTGCAGATGCTTCACAGGAAAATTATGTTTCCTTTGGCGTCCGGTATCTGACGGCGGAGCTGGACGCAGGAACTGCTCAGAATGGCTATTCCATTCAGATTTATCCCAACGGCACATGGGCACTCTATGAAAATGCGCAAGTGATTGCAAACGGAACCATGAAGGGTTTTGACAGCAGTACATGGCATACGATTCGGGTCACTGCTGCGGGGCAAACCATATCTGCCTTTGTGGATGGCGCAGAGCTGACTGTTTACGAAGATACAGCAGGATATGCCCATTCGGGAAGAATTTCCATTGGCAGCGGACTTTATAACAATTTGTTTGACAATCTGAAAGTAACACCAGTGGATGATATGCCAGCTTCTGTCACAAGACTGGACGACCATGACAATGCAATCACATATACAGGTGATTGGTACAGAACGGTGCCTGAGGGATATATTCATTTTAACCGCACCATTTCCCGTGCAGAAGCATCCGAAAGCAGTACGGAAGAAAAAAGCTTTATGTTTCAATTTACCGGAGCACATTTCGCATTAATCGGCGAAACTGCTCCCGCAACATTGGAAGTTTATGCAGATGGAGAATTCCTGGAAACTGTAGAGATTACACAAGGAACGAGACCAAGACAATGTAGTTATGCTGGTGATTTACCTGACGGTAAACATTCTGTAACAATAAAAGTGATCGGCGGCACTTTTACATTGGATGCCATTGAGCATTCTTCTTAAGACAACACCGCATAATCTCCACCTACAGTACCATGCAAATAAAACCACTCAGTATTTTTGCTGGGTGGTTTTGTTTATAGCCTGTTTCGTATCTTGACGTGCGCAGATTTTCAAGGGAATTTTCGCTGGTTATCTGGCAAAAAGTCCGCAGGCAGGCTGTCGTCTGGCAAGGATTTTTCACACAGAAAGCAATGCCGTAAAGAAAATTTTCATGACAAGCAGTTCTGCTGCATGCTTGGTTTCTCTTATTTTGATAAAATCTTGTTCTTCTGCTTTCATTCATGATTTGTTTGCTCATTGAAATACCGTGAATTTCATGGAATTATCACTTGCAATTTTGTGCAGTATGCTGTATAATGAGAGTATCAATTCTTTTAGGAAATGAGGGTTCACTTTGGAAAATCAAATGAAGATTGGATTCATCGGTGCCGGTAACATGGGTACTGCTATTTTAAAAGGCATTGCAGGAAGCCCCATGGCGCAGAAAACGCAGCTGTATGTCTATGATTGTCTTTTGGAAAAGGCGCAGCAGCTGAAGGAATATGGTGTTCAGGTGTGCACCAGTGCGGCAGAAGTTGCAAAAACTTGCAAGTTTGTATTCTTGGCAATTAAGCCTCAGCAATTTGGCTCGCTTCTGCCGGAGCTGCGTCCGGTAATTACAGAGGATACGGTCATTGTATCCATTGCAGCCGGAATTACAGCTGAGTACATACGTTCGGAAACCATTCCTAACGCAAAGGTAGTACTGGTTATGCCGAACACACCGCTGCTTCTGGGGGTAGGAGCAACAGCACTTGCCTGCTGTCCGCCTGCTACAGAAGAGGAATTTTCCGTTGTACGGCAGATTTTTGATGCCTGTGGTGTGACCGCTGTGGTGAAGCCCAATCAGATGAAGGAAATCATCGCCATTAACGGAAGCAGTCCGGCGTTTATTTACTTGTTTGCAAAGGGCTTTATGGACTATGCAAAACAGGTGGGCATTTCTGAATCTGTTGCACTGCCTTTGTTTGCCCAGTCTTTGACGGGTGCTGCAAAAATGCTGACGGATTCCGGTATGACCATGGAGGAGTTGATTCGTATGGTATCCTCTCCGGGCGGAACAACTCTTGCCGGTCTGGATGCACTTTACGAAGGGAAGCTGACAGAGATTGTGGGAGATGCCTGTAACCGCTGCACGAAGCGTGCTTATGAGCTGTCTAAATAACAGCTTCTAAACATTCCCTTTTCTGCATATGCTGTACAGAAAGCCATGTAGAAAGAAAGGGGAATTTTCATGAACAGGATGAACATCAGAATCTGGCTGACTGCCTCCCAGCGCAGAGCCTTGGGTATTTTTTGTTATATGGTGCTGCTGATTGCAGGTTGTGCAGCCGGTACCATTTGTCGGATGACGGATGCTTTTGCGCCGCTTTGCCGGTTTTGTATCCGGTATGGGATTCCTTGTCTCAGCAATATGGACGGCAGCCTGTTTCTGGCATCTATGCGCTGGAACGGATGCATTCTGCTGATGAGCTTTTGTCTGGGATTTTGTGCCATCGGACAGCCTTTTCTCTGCACATTGCTTGTGCTGCATGGATTCGGGCTGGGCTGTCTGCTGACGGGTCTGATGGATGCAGCTTCAGTCCGGACGCTTTTGTTTCCATATATTCTTGCGGCTATATACGGGATGGCTGTGTCATTTCTTTTGCTGTTGGGCGTGCGGGAATCTATGCGCCTTTCTTGTGTGTATCTGAAAATCTGCACACAAAGTGCAGATGCACAGGAAATGTGCCGGCGGCTTCGGATGTATGCTGTGCGCTTTGTTGTGTTGCTGCTGTTGATTCTTTCCGTAAGCGGTCTTTATGCACTTTTCTATGGTGTTTTATTCTGAATGATTGGATATGTATAGAATATAGTACAGTTTCCTGTTGATACCGGCGCAAACTGTTACAGAAAGGAATTTATAAAAAATGGGTCTGTTCGGACAGAATTATGAAAATGCGGGTGCGGGCATTGCCAAAAACGCACCCAAAAAGAAGGGCTTTTTCCGTTTTATGGAGATATTCGGCAGAAAGTTCTGGAAAATGTTTGGTTTAAATCTGCTGTATTTTCTGTTTTACATCCCTCTTGCAGCGGCAATTGTCATTCTTTTTCTTTCTTTGGGGGGGACATTGTACGGCGGAACGCCTACCAAAATCATCATTGCAGCATTGCTGATTCTCTTTGCAGTGCTCATCGGGCCGGCAACAGCAGGACATACGAAGATCCTGCGGAACTATGTTTTGGAAAAGCCGGCATTTATGGTGCATGATTTTTTCAAGACCTTTCGCTCTGAGTTCCGATCTTCCTGTATTGTGGGACTGTTTGACTGTGCCGTGATCTGCTGCGTAGCAGCGGCACTGTATGTTTATCCCCAGTTGATTGAACAGACAGGAAATTATGTTTTTTACTTTTTCTTTGCCATTACCCTGAGTGTGGGACTGGTTGTGCTCATGATGAATTTCTATATGTTCCTGCTCATTATTTCCACAACCCTTTCTTTGAAAAATGTTTTCAAGAATTCGCTTTCTCTTGCCATTGTTGCCTTGAAGAAAAATGTAATTACGCTGCTGATTCTGACAGCGTTTGCGGCTGTATTTGTTTTGCTGATTCTGTATACAGATCTGCAAATTTCCTTTGTTGCCATTTCTCTGCTTCCGTTTTTACCGGCATCCTGGATCGGTCTGGTTATCTGTTTTAACAGTTATCCGGTGATTCAGAAGTATATTATCAATCCCTATTATGAGCAGCGAGGCGAAATCAATCCGGAACTGATGGGTGAGATGGAAGTGGAACCGGATCCGGAAGAGACATTATTTGAGGATATGGGCGGTAAGGAGACACCCATTGTCAAGAAAAAGGGTGACAAAGCCAAAAATGGCAGCAGCAAAAAGACTGCCCATCACAAGGGAAAGATTATTTCCTGACCGTTTTGTAAAGTTCACAAAATTGTAACTTTACAAATGGAGAAATCTGTGGTATAATAAACAGGTCATGTACTTGGATTCGGGATTTAGCCGGAAACCGGAGCATCACCTGCCCGATTCTATGTTCATGATGAAATTTTCAATGAGGTGAATTTATTATGATGCTGAAAGAAGAAAAGACAAGTGTAATTGAGCAGAATCGTCTGCATGAAACCGACACAGGTTCTCCTGAGGTACAGGTTGCCATCCTGACCAAGAGAATCAATGACCTGACGGAACACCTGAAGACCCACAAGAAGGATCATCACTCCAGAAGAGGTCTGCTGAAGATGGTTGGTCACAGAAGAAATCTGCTGGCTTACATGAAGAAGAAGGATGTTAACCGCTATCGTGCATGCATCGAAAAGCTGGGCATCCGTAAGTAATTTACGAACAAATACGATAAAAGGCAGATGGGAATCCCTCTGCCTTTCCGTGTTTGCATCCGTGTGCAGCGGCGGAGCATTAGCATAGAACCGTACATCTCAGAGAGGGGATGCAGGGTTTTCTGCTAATCTGTCGCTGTATCGAACCTTGTATAAAAAGAAGAAAGGAATATGATTCATGTTTGAGAATTACAGAAAGTTTGAAACGACCTTTGCCGGACGTCCGGTGGTTGTAGAAACAGGCAAAACCTGTGAGCTGTCCAATGGCTCCTGTTGGGTGCGTTACGGCGAAACCGTTGTTATGGCAAATGTAACGGCAAGTCCAAAGCCGAGAGAAGGCGTAGACTTTTTCCCGCTGTCTGTAGATTATGAAGAGCGTATGTATGCGGTGGGCCGTATTCCCGGTTCCTTTACGAAAAGAGAAGGAAAGCCCTCTGAGAAGGCCATTCTGACTTCCCGTATGGTAGACCGTCCCATTCGTCCGCTTTTTCCGAAGGATATGCGCAATGATGTATCTGTTGTTATGACCGTTCTGGCAGTGGATCCGGACTGCTCACCGGAGATTACCGGTATGCTGGCAACTTCCATCGCCATTTCCATTTCTGATATTCCGTGGAACGGCCCCATTGCCGGTATCAGTGTAGGTCTGGTTGATGGTCAGATTGTACTGAATCCTACCTTGGAACAGCGTGCAAACAATGATTTGCAGCTGACGGTTGCCGGTTCTATGGAAAAGATTGTTATGATTGAAGCCGGTGCAAATGAAGTTCCCGATGATCTGATGCTGGAAGCAATTCTGACAGGTCATGAGGAAATCAAGAAGATGGTTGCCTTCATCAATGAAATCCGTGCAGAAATCGGCAAGCCGAAGTTTGAATTCCAGTCTATGGATGTTGACCATGATCTGTTTGATGCCATCGAAGCAGAGTATGCAGAGCAGGTAAAGTATGCACTGGATACCAATGACAAAAATGAAAGAGATGCCCGTTTGCAGCCGATTATCGATGCAGTGCATGTCAGATTTGATGAAGCTTATCCGGAACAGATTCCGATGATTGATGAGTGCCTGTATAAGCTCCAGAAGAAGATTGTCCGCAATTGGCTGTATGAGGGCAAGCGTGTGGACGGCCGTGGCATTGATGAAATTCGTCCGCTGGCGGCTGAGGTGGGTCTTCTGCCGAGAGTACATGGTTCCGGTCTGTTTACAAGAGGTCAGACACAGGTACTGACCATTGCAACATTGGGACCCATCAGCGAAAGCCAGAAGCTGGATGGTCTGGATGAAGAAACTACCAAGCGTTATATGCACCAGTACAACTTCCCGTCTTATTCTGTTGGAGAAACCAAGCCCAGCAGAGGTCCGGGACGCCGTGAAATCGGTCATGGTGCACTGGCAGAACGTGCATTGGTTCCTGTATTGCCGTCTGTTGAAGAATTCCCTTATGCGATGCGTCTGGTTTCTGAGGTGCTTTCCTCCAACGGTTCTACCTCTCAGGGTTCTATCTGTGGCTCTACACTGGCTCTGATGGATGCAGGCGTTCCCTTAAAGGCACCGGTTGCAGGTATTTCCTGCGGTCTGATTACTATGCCGGACAGCGATGAGTTCATGACCATGGTGGACATTCAGGGACTTGAGGACTTTTTCGGTGATATGGACTTTAAGGTAGGCGGTACACATAAGGGTATCACTGCCATTCAGGTTGATATTAAGGTAGACGGTCTGACCCCTGCAATCATCAAGGAAGCATTTGAAAAGACCAGAAAGGCACGTCTGTATATTCTGGATGAGATTATACTCAAGGCAATTCCGGAGCCTCGTGAAACAGTAAACCAGTATGCACCGAAGATGTTCCAGACGAAAATTCCGGTGGACAAGATTCGTGAAGTTATCGGTCAGGGCGGCAAGGTCATTCAGAAGATTTCTGCGGAGTGTGATGTAAAGATTGACATCAATGAGGATGGCAGTGTATTCATCAGCGGTATGAATCTGGAAGGCTGTCAGAATGCGCTTCAGATTATTCACACCATTGCCCATGATCCGGAGGTAGGTGCACTGTACCGTGGTAAGGTCGTTTCTATTAAGCAGTTCGGTGCATTTGTGGAAATTGCACCGGGTAAGGATGGTCTGGTGCATGTATCCAAGCTGGACAAGCAGCGTGTGGAGAATGTAGAGGATGTTGTATCTGTCGGCGATGAGATCATCGTAAAGGTGATGGAAATTAAAGATGGCAAGATCAGCCTGTCCCGCAAGGACGCACTGCTGGAGCTGGAGCAGCGTAAGGCTGAAAATCAGTAAACTTATATAAATCAAAGAGGCTGTTGCACCGATGTGGTTGCAGCAGCCTTTTATTATAAAAGTTTTCGGTCAAGCCTTTCTCAAAAGGCTTGCAGGGTCCAGGGACAGCGTCCCTGGTCGCCGTCCGCAGACGGTGAAACACCCCATGCTAAACAAATGCACGAACTGAAAAAGGTGAGAAACAGCCGATTTCACGATAGAGCAAGAGCAGAACGAAAAAATGTGCAATATATCTATTCTTTTACAGAATATATTGACAAATACTATAGATTATGATATAATTTTTATAGAAAATAGCAGCTTCAGTATAGAATCAGAAAACAAAGTAATTTTATTCAAAGGAGGAATCGCAATGAAAAAGCCAACAAAGCTTTGTGCAGCCATTCTTGCCGGTACATTGCTTCTGAATAGCTCTGCTGTTGTACATGCCGATGCATCTTTTTCAGTCGATATCACGCAATTCATATTGAACAATCTGGAAGCTGTTGATGATCCATATGGTATGTGTGAACATACACTGTCTTCCAATAAGAGTGCTTATAAGATTTTTCGATATACAGATGTGGATTTTGTAAATTTTGCCGTTGTATATGATCCGAAATACAACTTTACAGAAATACAGCTGTCTGATCCGGAAAAGTTCGATGCAGTTTATGAAAAATACAAGGATGAATTGGACTTTGACCAATGTGAAATAGAGGAGCAGGACGGCATAACCTATGTGCAGCTGTATGATTGGTATGATGAAAGCGGAAACAGGACTTTTGATGCATCTGATTTTTCCGTAAAGCTGGATGCTGTGCAGGTGATGTGTGACGAGCTGAAAGCAGAAACAGAAATTGCAGATGCAACGTATACCTATTGTATAGCGGACGGTTGTGGCGGTTTTTGGGATGGTGAGATTGACCTTGGAAAAACATTGACACTGGAAGCAGAGGGACTCAAGGAAATTGCAGAAAAATACAATGCTGAATGCTCCGATGATGATCCCTGTACGCTGTTGATGGATCGTACAGCCTTTGATGCTGCACTTTCTTTGACAGATGAAATCCGGACTTTATATCCGGACAGCGGCGTGATGCCGATATGCCTGATCAATGAAGGCGGTTATGTTCAGGTAAAAACCCCCACCATTGACTTGATAACGGGTACGATTGTGGATGTGTTGGAATATCCTGTGGGGGATACAGACAGAAACGGTATGGTAGATCTTACCGATGCCGCTTTGATTCTGCGTGTTTATGCAATGAATGCCAGCTTCCCCGACTCTGCTTACTACAAGGAATATTTTGATGTCAATCAGGATGGTGTCATTGATCTTTCCGATGCAGCGGAAGTGCTGAATATTTATTCCGCTTCAGCTGCCGGTATAGAAACATCATGATGAAAATGAAAGGACTGAATCCCTGCCGGGAATCAGTCCTTTTTCGTATCTGATTATGAGCGTTTTTATGCTCTTGAACGTCCGGTCATTTGACCGAGTATCCAGAACAGGAGAAATGCGGCAATATCAGCCGCCACAATGGTAGAGCCTACTGGCGTAGAGAATAGAATAGAAATCAGAATGCCTGCCACTGCGCATACAACGGATAGAATTGCAGAGCTGAGAATGACGGCACGAAAGCTCCGGAACATCCGCATCGCTGACAAAGCCGGACAGATAATTAACGCTGAAATCAGAAGGGAGCCTACCAGATTCATGGCAAGTACAATAATCATGGCTGTAATCACTGCAATCATCAGGTTATAAAGGGATGCCCGTACACCCGTTGCCGATGCGAATGTTTCATCAAATGTCACGGAAAAAATTTTGTGATAAAACAGCAAGAATACGCCAATCACAAGAACGGATAGAATCACACACAGCCACACATCCGCCGCTGATAATGTCAGTATGGATGTGGAGCCGAACAGTGTGCTGCAAACATCCCCTGATACATTGGATGAGGTGGAAAACAAATTCATCAGCAGATAGCCCAATGCCAGTGAACCTACAGAAATCAGCGCAACAGCAGCATCTCCCTTGATTTTCGTATTCTGTCCTGTCATCAGAAGCAGAATGGCACTGACTACCGTCACCGGCAGAACAATCAGCATTTCATTGGTCAGGTTCAAGACACTGGCAATAGCAATTGCACCGAATGCCACATGAGAGAGACCGTCTCCAATAAAGGAAAAACGTTTCAGTACCAACGTTACCCCCAGCAAAGAGGAGCAGAGTGCAATCAGGACACCCACCAGAAGAGCATATCGTACAAAAGGATAGGAAAAATAAAAGCTTAAAGTTTCCAGAAGATTACTCATGGATGCCGCCTCCCGATGCAGATGTAAATGCTTTGCCGATATCGCTTTTCAGATATTCTTCTTTTGTTCCGAAAAAGAGTGGTTCCTGTCCCAGATGCAGAATATGGGTTGCATATTGCAGAGCTGCATGGATGTCGTGGGAAACCATAATCACAGTGATTCCATCCATACGGTTGATTTGAGCGACCAGTTCATACATTTCCAATGCAGCTTTCGGGTCAAGACCCGTAACGGGTTCATCCAACAGAAGCATTTTCTGAGTTGCGCAAAGTGCACGTGCCAGAAGCACACGCTGCTGCTGACCGCCGGACAGAAAGCGATAGCATGACCGTTTCAGGGACGTAATCCCCAATTTTTCCATATTTTTTTCTGCCAGCTGCTTTTCTTTTCGGCTGTAAAAGGGACGCAGACCGCACTGGTTCAGGCATCCGGACAAGACAATTTCCTGAACAGAAGCCGGAAAATCCTTCTGTACGATGGTTTGCTGCGGCAGATAGCCGATTTCTTTTTGGGTGAGTCCATCGCCCAGCGTAATTTTACCGCTGATAGGTGCTTTCAGATGAAGCAAAGCCTTAATCAGCGTACTTTTTCCGCTTCCGTTTTCTCCGACAATACAAAGATAATCGCCGCTGCTGACAGAAAAGTTCAGATTTTTTGTAACGACAGTACCTTCGTAGCCGAGACTTACATTTTCACAAGTTAGTTGCATACACATATCAGTTTAATGCCTCGCTGATTTTTGCGAGATTTTCCTCCATGATGGATAAATAGGTTACACCGTTATCGATATCTGTGCGGCTGACAGACTGCATCGAATTCAGCTGTAAAATCTTCTGATTCTTTTCAGATGTATTGGAAATGATTGCCTCTGCAATGCTGCTGTCAGAGCCGTCAATGGTACAAACAGCAGGGAGCTTGCGTTCATCCACCTGATTGGCGAGAAAGACAATGGTTTCAAAGCTTGCTTCAGATTCTGCTGAGCATCCGGGGAAAGCGGCATAGTAAGTAAGACCATAATCATCCATCAGATAGCGGAATGGGAAACGGTCGCCAAACAGCAGCGTTTTTCGCTTTGCCTGCTGAACGGTTGTCTGGAAATCAGCGTCTGCATTTTGGAGCAGAGAAAGATAGCATTCTGCGTTTTCCCGATAACCGTCTGCATGTTCTTCATCGGCAGTGCACAAAGCATCTGAGATGGCGTGACAGAAGATTATGGCATTTTTCAAGGACAGCCAGACATGTTCATCATATTCAGCCGTCTCCTCATGGTGGTCATGTTCCTCCATGCCTTCTATATGTTCTTCTTCTTTCAGGGAACCGCCCATGATACTGGTCAGATTGATTCGAATCATGTCGGGATTGGCAGCATGGGTCAGAGCATCTTCAATCCAGCTGTCGGATTCTCCGCCTACATAAATCAGTATATCACAGGTAGAAATATTGACCATATCATCTGTTCCGGGCTGATAGCTGTGCAGGTCGGCACCGTTGTCCGCAAGCAGTGTCAGTTCCACATTTTCCGTATAGCCGATGATTTGTCTTGCCCAGTCGTACTGAGGAAAAAGTGTGCAGACGATGCGCAGGGAATCCGAGTCTTTGGCAGGTGCAGAAGAATCAGCGCAGCCTACTGTAAAAGATGCGGTCAGAGACAGACACAGCAGGATGGAAGCAATTTTTCGGTTCAGCATAAAGTACCTCCCTTGAATTTGAAAATCATTCTCATATTTATCTATTATACACTGTAAACCGCAGCTTGTCAACCCTCAGTGTCCAATGTTTGTCGCGGAAAACGGAAAAGCATCAACCCCCTCCCACAAGGGAGGGGGATTAAGAGAGCAAGAAGCCCCCTTGCCGCCATACGCAGACGGAATCATTCGTCAGCGATTGTAATGGAACTGCCGCTATATGCTCTGTACATATAATCATTGTTTTCCGGGTTTCTTATATTGTTATACACAGTACATGAGGTTCCGCTCCAGGATCTTACAACATATTCGGTTTCACCAGAAAAGTAAATGGTATTGCCGTAAATCCAATTTTCAATTCCCCAGCCTTCTACTTGACAGTGCAGCTGAAATCCATCCACAATATTAGTATTTTCCTGAGCGTAGCATACATTGTTTCGGACGATGGTTTCGTTGCCCTTAATATCAATAAAGCTGTCTGTTGCGGTCATGCCTTCTCCGTACATAGTGCAGTCTTCAATGATATTTCCTGTTGTATACTCTTTGATATCAACAGATTCCGCTACTGTATTCGGTCCCAGTGTGCAATTCTTCACAAGGTTATGATCACAGTCATAGGCATAACCGCTGGTTGATTTTGCGCTTCCGATATAAATTGCTTCTCCGTATTCTGATATCAAACCGTTGTCATGAACATTGGTGCCGATGATTTGGCAATAGGAGCTTCCGTCTCTGAGATGAATACCTTCCTGACCCGTATCGTACACCTCAACAGACTCTATCACAGAATAATTGGAATGATCAAGTACAATTCCTTTCTGGGCATTGCAGCAGATCATGTCTTGTATATTCCAGTAATCTCCTGTGATATATAAGACAATTCCTTTTGATAAGTCAGTACCTTTTAAAATGGCAGGATTTTCTGGATCGGCACTTTTTATTGTAATTGGTGCAGATTCCGTTCCTTCAGAAGGAGAATAGAAAATCGAGCTTTTTGTACCGTAATCACTACTTTCGTAGATGCCTGATTGCAGCACAATTGTATCGCCTGGGGCAGCATTCAAAAGTGCATTTTTCAGTTCTTCATCATTTGAAACAGAAATACAATTTTTCTGGGACTGACCCACAAATTGTCTTTTCATGAAGCACAGATCAAACACATTCCATACGCCATCCTGATTGAAATCATAATTCACATCGACAGGCAGTTCCACATTTCTTGCAAGCAAAAAATCCTGTAGATTTCTGATATCCTGTATTGAATAGGAAGCTGTATTCTCAAAATTATCCGCTGTGACTCCACTTACCTTCCATAGGGAAGCGGACGGATGAAATGCAATTGCAGTACTCAGAAGCACAGAAGCAGCCGCAGCAATAGATAGATTTCGTTTCATGGGTATCCTTCCCCCCTTAAATTTGAGCCTCATTGAAAACTACCGTCCATTCCATTTGGTGGGATGGTACGGATTGAACAAAACAGAAGCTGGATTGTATATGTTTATTATAATATTTCACGCCCTGGATGTCAATCGGGATTCCTGTTTTTTACAGGAATCCATTTATAAAGTATAGTCTGTTTGTAGAAGCAATTCATGCCTGTCCTTTCAGTATCCGCTTCTTACAAAAGCGGTGAAAACAATCTGAGAATCTGATTCCACAAGCGCAGCAGTCCGGATGGTGCTTTTTTGTATTTTTCCGTAACTTCACAGCAGCGGGGCATTGTTTGCAGAAAATCCTCCTTCACATCCTGTACAGCATCGCACTGTGCAAAGAACACAGCATTTTCAAAATGGAAGTATAAGCTGCGGTAATCCAGATTGATCGTACCGACTACTGCGGTGCGGTCGTCACATACGCATTGTTTTGCATGTAAAAAGCCGGGGGTGAATTCATAAACCCTTACACCGCTTTCCACCAGTTGATGATAGTAGGAGCGAGTGAGCTGATATACAATTTTCTTATCCGGAATACCAGGTGTAAGAATTCGTACATCCACGCCTCTGCGTGCGGCAAGCGTTAATTCCCGACTCATTTCATCGTCAATAATCAGATAGGGTGTCATGAACCAGATATACCGTTCTGCGCTCTTGATCATATTCATATATACATTTTCGCCGAGATAGATATCATCCAAAGGAGAATCTCCATAGGGCTGAACATAGCCTGCACCGGAACAGGAAGAGCATATGGGTGGAAAATACGGTGTAAAATCTGAATCTGTCTCCTGAATGGTATTCCACATTTCCAGAAACTGTACGGTCAGATTCTGTACAGCATCACCGGTCAGGCGCAGTCCGGTATCCTTCCATTCTCCATAGGGATGGGTTATATTGAAATATTCATCGGCAAGATTGTATCCGCCGGTAAAACCGACTTGGCCGTCAATGACCGTGATCTTCCTATGATCCCGATTGTTCATGAATACATTGATCACTGGAAGCAGAGGATTAAAAACACGGCACTGAATACCGTCTTTTTTCATACGCCGTATAAATTCCGGGCTGATGAAGCCCACACTTCCGATATCATCATAAATGATGCGAACTTCAACACCATGAGCGGCACGTTCAGACAGAACATGCCGGATGCGTCCGAATGCAGCTGCATCCTCAATGGCATGGTATTCCATAAAAATGAATGATTCAGCCTTTGACAGCGCATCAATCAGTGCATCCAGTGCGTGACAGGTGTTTCCATAAAAGCGCACTTCTGTATGGTTGTAAGGAGGATATTGGCTGTCATTCCATATGTAGCGCATTTGATTGGTAAGGCTGGAGCCCT
Organism: Ruminococcus sp.; assembly: GCA_051882115.1. Taxonomy (GTDB): domain Bacteria; phylum Bacillota; class Clostridia; order Oscillospirales; family Ruminococcaceae; genus Ruminococcus_C. Next base: position 20,452 of record JBJERF010000056.1, read on the forward strand.
GCTGTTCTGCCTCCTGTAGAATTGTTTCTGAGTGGCTGAGGCGGCTGCGCAGCAGAGAACCGATGCGTTCAAATTGCTTCTGTTTCCGTTTGGTCACACTGGAACGTCCCGTCAGCAGATATAAGATCAGACCAACCAGCGGTGAAATCAGAATCAGAATGACCCAAGGCAGCTTGAAAGCCGCATTGTTATGTTTATTGATGACCTCCAGTACGATTAAAATTGCAATGATATTTGTAATTGTAGAAATCCAGATGCTGGATTGGTTGAATTTCAGAAACAGCAGCAGCACCCATCCGATTTCAATGAGAATTGCAATGATGACAAAGATCAGACGGCTGATGCTGTTTTTTACAGAATCATCATATTTTTTGCCCATGTCAAAGCCTCCCGTGCATAGAAAAGATGATTGAATTATTATAGCATATTTTTCCGTTTTTTTCAACCGTTTTTTTATTTTTAAAGGATTGGAAATATAATTGCAAAATTTGACGCAATGTGTGCAGAAAAAACGACAGGTTATGCAATTTTTCCCAAATCCGGCATGTATTATGCTATAATAAAAAGTCCAAAAAAGGAGAGGACGGGGATATTATGAAACCGTGGATTTTGATTTTATTGCATCGAAAGAAGGTACAGGAGATCTATCATGATTTAACAGGCGCACTGGAAAAAGGACGAACAAAGGAGGAGATTGAAGAAAATCTCTATAAGATGTGCCGTTCCTATGTCCATCAGCGGAAAGACAATATCTGGTTCTGGCTGGGCGTTCTTGCCTTTCAGTCTGAATATGACTGCATCAGCGAAAGGGTATGCAAAAATGTGCTGTACTGGATCCGACAGGAACTGCTGGATGTTTCCGGAAAAAGCTATGACGATCAGCAGATGCTGTATATACGTGCCATGTGTAAGATCAAACAGGAGCTGGAGCAGATGCAGTTTTAAACAGGCTCTTAGAGGGAATCAAGCTGAAAAAGAATGAATCCTGCATAAGCTGCCATAGGTTGTCTGTGCACTTTCAGAAAAATGGTTTTTCGTGATTTTTTTAAAAAAATGCTTGATTCCGGAATAAAAATGTAGTATAATAAATCTGTGTGCTGAAACTGCACAGTATGTCCTATTATGAAAGGAGTATAAAAATGATTTATTCAAACGAAGTAAATGAAATGTGCTGCGTAAAACAAGGCGTAAACCATGGTGCCGCTCCGATTCCGGAGGAAGCAAAGTGGGTAAAGGCTAAGGAAATCAGCGATATTTCCGGCTTCACACATGGTGTGGGCTGGTGTGCACCGCAGCAGGGTACATGTAAGCTGTCTCTGAATGTAAAAGAAGGCGTGATTCAGGAGTGTCTGGTTGAGACCATCGGATGTTCCGGTATGACCCATTCCGCTGCAATGGCTTCCGAGATTCTGCCGGGCAGAACCATTCTGGAAGCACTGAATACAGACTTGGTTTGTGATGCAATCAATACTGCAATGAGAGAACTGTTCCTGCAAATCGTATACGGTCGTTCTCAGAGTGCATTTTCTGAGGATGGTCTGGCAATTGGTGCAGGTCTGGAGGATCTGGGTAAGGGCAACCGTTCTCAGGTAGGTACTATGTATGGTACACTGGCAAAGGGACCTCGTTATCTGGAAATGACAGATGGCTATGTAACGGCTCTGGCATTGAATGAGGATGATGAAATCATTGGTTATAAGTTTGTAAACTTTGGCAAGATGATGGACTTCATCAAGGCTGGCGACGATGCAAACACTGCATTTGAAAAGGCACAGGGACAGTATGGCCGTGTTGCTGATGCTGTGAAGTTTATTGACCCGAGAAAAGAATAAGGAAATCGAGGAGGTAGAATCTAATGGCATTGTTTGAATCTTATGAGAGAAGAGAAAAGCAGATTCTGGCTGTTCTGAAGGAATACGGCATGAACTCTATTGAAGAGGCTGCTGAAGTTACAAAGGCAGCTGGTCTGGATGTATATTCCATGGTAGAAGGCATTCAGCCGATTTGCTTTGAGAATGCGAAGTGGGCTTACACAGTAGGTGCAGCTATTGCAATCAAGAAGGGCTGTCGCAGAGCTGCGGATGCTGCTGCTGCAATCGGCGAAGGTTTGCAGGCATTCTGTATTCCGGGTTCTGTAGCAGATCAGCGTAAGGTTGGTCTGGGTCATGGCAATCTGGGCAAGATGCTGCTGGAAGAGGAGACAAAGTGCTTCGCATTTCTGGCAGGTCACGAATCCTTTGCAGCTGCAGAAGGAGCAATCGGTATTGCTGAAAAGGCAAACAAGGTTCGTAAGGAACCGCTGAGAGTTATCCTGAACGGTCTGGGCAAGGACGCTGCACAGATTATTGCAAGAATCAACGGCTTTACATACGTTGAAACTGAAATGGATTACTACACAGGCGAGGTTAAGGAAGTATTCCGTAAGTCATATTCTGATGGTCTGCGTGCAAAGGTAAACTGCTACGGTGCAAATGATGTTACCGAGGGCGTTGCAATTATGTGGAAGGAAGGCGTAGATGTTTCCATTACTGGTAACTCCACGAATCCGACACGTTTCCAGCATCCGGTAGCTGGTACATACAAGAAGGAATGTCTGGATAAGGGCAAGAAGTACTTCTCTGTCGCATCCGGCGGCGGTACAGGACGTACACTGCATCCGGATAACATGGCTGCTGGTCCGGCTTCCTATGGTATGACAGATACACTGGGTCGTATGCACTCTGATGCACAGTTTGCAGGTTCTTCTTCTGTTCCGGCTCACGTTGAAATGATGGGTCTGATCGGTATGGGTAACAACCCCATGGTTGGTGCGACTGTTGCTGTTGCCGTTTCTGTTGAAGAGGCAGCTAAGGCTGGCAAGTTCTAAGATTTTTTCTATAAATCAACGAAATCCCCGAAAGTCCGATGCTTTCGGGGATTATTTGTTGCAGTAATTTCTTGCTGTGGCATTTTGTCGTTAAAATTATGGCTTAGGTAATTGATTTTTGTATCCTTTCGAGCATATACCACATGCCCAATATACGCCACAGTAATTTTCAAGTTCATTCTCAGGAAAGAAAAAATAAAATAATATAACTGAGTTGCAATTGATTCGACAAAATACGACAAAATGAAAAATAGGCCGGGTTTGCTGATTCAGCACACTTATGATTTCAGGGACAATAAAACTGCTTTGACAGCGTTTTACAATGCAAAAGCACATCCGGCACAATTTTTTTATGGGGTATCTCACTTTGCTTTGCTGTCTGGTATCCTCTATACACGCCAGCATCCCCATGAATCCTTCCATATGTGGTACGCTCCTCGTCTTTTTTCTTCTATTATACCACTTTCTTTATTTTGTTTACACTTTGTTATTCATGCGTATGGTCTGGGCTTTTCACATAAAAATGAACTATCAAAAAAAGTATAAATATATTCAGAAAAAACGTTATCGGATTTGGATTATCCATCCAAATGAATTCCCACAGAATTTTTTGTCAAATAATTGACTTCCTGATTAAAATATGATATAATGAGTTAAAATCATACTTATAGTAGCTAAACTTGAAAAAACAGTATGAATCATTGAGAAGAATGCTCTTGCAGGCGGCTGGGTTCCGGATAAGCGATATTTGGGTCTGTGACGCATATTTTTTTCAGGTTTATTCGCTATGCAATCATATTTCTGAAGTGAGAGGATAAATAAATGGAACAGAATTATTCGTTGAAATCTCTGCTTGAGTTATTTCTCAGTAAGATCTGGCTGATTGTGGTACTTACCTTATGCGGCGGAATTGCTGCATTTTGTGTTTCAAAATTTGCTATGCCGCTGCAATATTCTTCCCATATTTCTATGTATGTTCAGAGTTATACATCATCCTCTTCGGAGGATGAAAGTCAGGGTTATAACAATATCAGCAACTCCAAGCAGCTGATCAATACATATATTGAAGTTCTCAAAGATGACGCAGTTATGAACGCCGTTGCCGATGGCCTTACGGAGAAATTTGATGAAAGCATATTAAAACAGAACTTTTCTATGAGCGAGGGAGCAATTGCCCCCTCATCCCTGCGTGCTTGTATTTCCATCACTTCTGTAAGTGATACCAGCGCATTGACAGTAACTGCTACAACTCATCATGCAGAGCTTTCCGCTGCAATCTGTAATCATCTTGCAAGAGTTTCACCGCTGTATCTGCGTCAGGCTGTGGGTGTCGGTTCTATCAATGTGATTGATACTGCAAAAGTCTATCATACACCGGTTGCTCCGAATATCCGGAAAAATACGATGATGGGTCTTGCTGCTGGTCTTGTACTGAGTCTTCTGATTATCGTAATGATAGATTTCTTTGATAATACTGTTAAAAAAACCGATGCACTTACGAAACTGTATAATAAAGGTGTTATTGGGGAAATCCAGCATATTGATACGGATAAAAAGAAAAAGCCATCGGATAGCGATGTGTATATCAAAGTGACCGATGAGAAACTGCCGTTTTCTATTGTTGAAAGCTATAAATCGATTCGTACCAACATTACTTTTTCGCTTTCTACTTTTGATAAAAAGATTTTTTCAGTTTCCTCTCCGAACCCGGGCGAAGGTAAGTCTACCATATCTGCCAATCTTGCACAGACTCTGGCACAGGGGGAGAGTAAAATTCTTCTGATAGATGCCGACATGCGCAAGCCGCAGCAGCATAAAATTTTTGGATTGCAGAATAAAAAGGGACTTTCTTCTGCCGTTAGCAAAATGAATTCTGTAGAAGAATGCATTCAAAAAAATGTAGTGGATCATCTGGATGTTATGACAGCGGGTCCGATTCCTCCCAACCCATCTGAATTGCTTGCATCCGAGCAAATGGGCAAGATTCTGAGTCAACTTGTGGAACAGTATGACATCATTCTGATTGATACGCCGCCTGTTAATCCGGTTACAGATGCCATGGAGCTTACAAAGCATATTGCAGGGATGATTATGGTACTTCGCTATGGAAAAACCAAATTGGAAGAAGTAGAATTTGCCATGAAGAAAATTGAGCTTTCACAGATGAATCTGCTTGGATTTGTTTTGAATGATGTAAAATCAAAGCATCTGAGCAATTATTACTCTAAGTATCAATGTGATAAAAATTACAAATATAATGGCATTCCTGCTTCGAAAACATCTGAGGATGATGGATAATGCGTACAGATTATCATTGCCATATTTTGCCTGCCTTGGATGATGGTGCGAAGGATGTGCAGATGTCACTTGCTATGATTGAAATGATGCGGCATCAGGGCGTTGAGCGTATCATTGCAACGCCGCATTTTTACGCACATCGGGAAAAATCGGTGGAGGATTTTCTGGTAAAACGGCAGGCAGCCTTTGAAAGGATCCGTGAGCAGGCAGCCATTTCCAATATCATTCTGGGTGCAGAGGTCTTGCTTGAGCATGGTATTTCTGAATGGAAAGATGTTGAAAAGCTTGCCGTACAGGGCACAGACTGGATGCTTCTTGAATTGCCGTATGGCAGGTATGAACAATGGATGGAAGAGGAAATCTATCACATTTCAACTGCCTATCATCTGAAGGTGGTGCTTGCGCATATTCACCGGTATCTGCATGATTACAGCAAGGCAGAAATGTGCCGGATTCTGAAAACAGGCGCAGTGCTTCAGATCAACAACGAAGCTTTTGAAAGCTTTTCCCAAAGAAATTTTGTAAAGAAACTTATAAAAGATAGATATACACTGCTCTTTGGCAGTGATGCACATAATCTTACAAAGCGAAAGCCCAATTGGGATGTAATTGTAAAAAAATGCAAAAAAGAAATCATTGAACAGTCCGATTCGTTTCTGAAATCACCAGAAAGGGGAAATATATGAAAAAAATTTTACTTGCAGGCGGAGCTGGCTACATCGGTTCTCATACAGCTGTTGAACTGTTGGAGAGCGGCTATGAAGTTATCATCGCCGATAATTACTCCAACAGCTGTCCGGAGGCAGTAAAGCGTGTGGAAGAGATAACCGGCAAATCTGTAAAAGTCTATGAAGTGGATATCAAAGACAGCGAAAAACTGGAAACCGTGTTCCGGGAAAACAGGATCGATGCTGTGATTCATTTTGCCGGACTGAAAGCTGTAGGCGAATCCGTGGAAAAGCCGGTGCTTTACTACAGAAATAATATAGATACTACGCTTTCTCTGCTTGAGTGTATGAAAAAGTATGATGTGAACAACATCATCTTTTCATCCAGTGCAACCGTCTATGGTGAGGAGAATTCTGTGCCTTACACAGAAGAAATGAAGCGGGGTACTTGTACCAATCCTTACGGCTGGACAAAGGTGATGATGGAACAGATTCTGGAGGATGCAGCCAAGGCTGACAAAAAGCTGTCTGTGGTTCTGCTTCGATATTTCAATCCCATCGGCGCACATGAATCCGGCAGAATCGGAGAAGATCCTCAGGGAATTCCCAATAATCTTATGCCTTATGTAGCACAGGTTGCAGTGGGCAGACGTGAGCAGCTGACCATCTTCGGCAATGATTACGATACACCGGACGGAACCTGCCGCCGTGATTATATCCATGTGGTTGACCTTGCCAAAGGACATGTAAAAGCCATTGAATATGTCTTTGAAAATGACGGTGTTGAAATCTTCAATCTTGGTACAGGTACTCCATACAGTGTAACGGAGATTGTTACAACATTTGAAGAAGTCAATCATATCCGGATTCGTCATGTATACGGCAACAGAAGAGCGGGTGATCTTCCCGAAAGCTATGCAAATGCGGATAAGGCATACCGTATGCTTGGCTGGAAGACAGAAAAAACACTTGCTGATATGTGCAGAGATACATGGAACTGGCAGAAAAACAACCCCAACGGTTATCAGGCAAAGGAGAGATAGTATGTGCGGAATCGTAGGTTTCACAGGGGAACATCAGGCAGCTCCCATACTGCTTGACGGTCTTTCAAAGCTTGAATACAGAGGCTATGACTCAGCAGGCATTGCTGTGCGTGACGGAGAAAATGTCACCGAAATCATTAAGGAAAAGGGCAAGCTGAAAGTTCTTCAGGAAATGACGGACCATGGCAAAGCAGTAAAAGGATGCTGCGGTATTGGCCACACACGCTGGGCAACCCATGGCGAACCGTCTGCACTGAATGCACATCCCCATGCGAGTGATGACGAAAATGTAATTGCAGTACATAACGGCATTATTGAAAATTATCAGGAGCTGAGAGAAAAGCTCATAAAAGCAGGTTATGTTTTTCATTCACAGACAGATACAGAAGTTGCAGTAAAGCTGATTGACTACTACTGGAACAAGTATAAGGAAGGGCCGGTAGATTCCATCTGTCGTGCTATGATTCGTATCCGTGGTTCTTATGCTCTGTGCGTGATGTTCAAAGAGCTGCCGGGTGAAATTTATACCGCAAGAAAAGATTCTCCTATGATTATCGGTATTTCAAACGGCGAAACCTATGTGGCATCTGATGTTCCTGCCATTCTCAAATATACACGAAGTGTGTACTACATCGGCAATATGGAAATTGCAAGACTCCGCAAAGGCAATGTAACCTTTTACAATATTGAAAGAGAAGAAATTGAAAAGCCTGTCACCGAAATCGAATGGGATGCAGAAGCAGCGGAAAAGGGCGGCTATGAGCATTTTATGCTGAAAGAAATTCATGAACAGCCAAAGGTCATTTCTGATACCATTCGTTCTGTTGTAAAGGATGGAAAGATTGACCTTGCCGCAATTGGTCTGGATGATGAAACCATGCGATCCATTAGCCAGATTTATATTGTAGCCTGCGGTTCTGCTTATCATGTGGGTATGGCAGCACAATATGTCATCGAAGCACTTACCAGTTTGTCCGTTCGTGTGGAGCTTGCATCTGAGTTCCGCTATAGAAAAATGCATATGGCGAAAGAGAGCCTTGTTATGATTATCAGTCAGTCCGGCGAAACGGCAGACAGCCTGGCAGCTCTCCGTATGGCAAAGGAACAGGGCATGAAAACACTGGGTATTGTAAATGTTGTAGGGTCATCCATTGCAAGAGAAGCGGATAATGTTTTTTACACGCTTGCAGGGCCTGAAATTTCTGTTGCTACCACAAAGGCATACAGTGCACAGCTTGTAGCAGCCTATCTTCTGGCTATAGGCTTTGCAGAGGCAAGAGGGGAGATAGAGGAGCAGAGATATACGGAGCTGATGGAAGAAATTTATACAATTCCCGGAAAAATTGAGAGAATTCTGGAGGATAAGGAGCGTATCCAGTGGTTTGCAAGCAAGCTTGCAGGGGTAAAGGACGCTTTCTTTATTGGCAGAGGCATCGACTATGCCATCAGTCTGGAGGGCAGCCTCAAGATGAAGGAAATCAGCTACATTCACTCGGAGGCCTATGCAGCAGGTGAGTTGAAGCATGGCCCCATCAGCCTGATTGAAGACGGAACCATTGTATTCAGCGTGGTCACACAGCAGAATCTCTACGAAAAGACCGTCAGCAATATGGTAGAGGTCAAAAGCCGTGGTGCACATCTTATGGGATTGACAACCTATGGCAACTATGCGATGGAGGATATTGCGGATTTTACCGTATATATTCCGAAGATTGATCAGCTGTTTGCCGGCAGTCTGGCAGTGGTGCCGCTTCAGCTTTTGGGGTATTATGTATCGGTTGCAAAGGGCTATGATGTGGACAAGCCGAGAAATCTTGCAAAAAGTGTAACGGTGGAATAAATCTGAAAATGCTCTGATAGCAGGCAGAAATGACAGATATAAGGAGAAAACAAAAAATCATTGGGGGATGTTTACATGAAGAGAATTCTGCAAAAATTCAGATATAGAAAATGTATTCTTGCATTGGCAGATGCTTTTATCATTGGTGTAGCAGCACTGATGTCTAATTTTGTAATGGCTGTATTTCATTGTGACATCCCACAGCGTTATCTGATGGTATCCATAGTTATGAGCGTTATTTCCTGTGGAATCTGTCTTTTTTCATTCGGAGCATACAACAAGCTGTGGCGGTATTTTAATTACAAGGACTATTTGTCCTGTATTTACGGGGTTGTGCTGGGCATAACGATTGCCTGCCTGTTTTTTGGCCTTATGAAAGGAAACGTTCCATTTGCCTATGCTGTACTTCATTGTGTAATTTCTCTGATTGGCATATGTCTGTTTCGTTTTATTTTCAAGCAGACATTTATTGATCTGATAGATGCCGGAAAGCATGATGTAAAAATGAAACGCACGATGATTATCGGCGGCGGGCAAGCCTGTAACACCCTGCTGAAAGAATTGTTCAGTATCAATGAAAATCCCACAAAAGATGATGTTCCTTTTAAGCCGGTCTGTATTATTGATGATGATCGCAATAAAATTGGCAAAGAGGTTTGCGGCATTCAGATTGTGGGCAGTACAAACGAAATTCCCAAATATGTCCAGAGTATGAATATTGAGCAGATTATTCTTGCCATTCCGTCAGCCATTGAGGAAGAACGTAAGCGAATTGTCGATATTTGTACAGAAACCAAGCTTCCGCTGAAAATCATTCCTTTTCTCAGCGAATTGATTTTTAACGAAAAAAACAGTTCTTTGCTGCATCAGGTCAGAAATATCAAAACGGAAGAGCTGCTGGGAAGAGAACCCATTCAGTTTCAGAATGAGGATATCCAGAATTTCATTAGCGGAAAGATCTGTATGGTAACAGGCGGAGGCGGTTCTATCGGCTCTGAGCTGGTGCGTCAGATTGCCAAATACAATCCGAAGCAGATTATTATTGTAGACATTTATGAAAATAATGCCTATGATATTCAGCAGGAGCTTATGATGCAATACAAAGGGGCATTGGATCTGGTGACGCTGATCGCATCTGTTCGTGATTATGAACGTATGAATCAGATTTTCAAGAAGTATAAACCGCAGATTGTATTTCATGCGGCAGCACATAAGCATGTGCCGCTGATGGAAGTTTCCCCTATGGAAGCCATAAAGAACAATATTATGGGCACATTCAATGTGGCAACACTGGCACAGTTTCATGATGTACAGAAATTTGTCATGATTTCTACGGATAAGGCAGTGAATCCTACGAATGTTATGGGAGCATCCAAACGATGCTGTGAGATGATTATTCAATATCTTTCACAGCAGCATGAAGGCGTGACAGAATTTGTTACTACCCGATTTGGAAATGTTCTGGGCAGCAATGGTTCGGTGATTCCGCTGTTCAAAAAGCAGATTGAAAATGGTCTGCCTGTGACAGTGACACATCCGGATATCATTCGTTATTTTATGACCATTCCGGAAGCAGTCAATCTTGTAATGGAAGCAGCAGCTATTGCCCAAGGCGGTGAAATCTTTGTTCTGGACATGGGACAGCCTGTAAAAATTGTTACACTTGCTGAAAATCTGATTCGAATGTATGGAAAAGAGCCTTACAAAGATGTGAAAATTGAATTTGTGGGACTCCGGCCGGGTGAAAAAATCAAAGAAGAGCTTCTGATGAATGAAGAAGGTCTGCAAAAGACTTCCAACAAGCTGATATTTATCGGAAAGCAGATTGAAATTGAAGAAAAAACCTTTGCAAAGCGTCTTCGGATTCTCCGTGACGCTGCACAGGTGAATAACGAGGCACTTGCCATTTCTGCGCTGCATGAGATGGTTCCGACCTTTATCACGCCAGAGGAGTTCAACCAAAAGGCAATGATTGCGGTCTGAGCAGCCTTTTTATATGAATCCCCATAGCTTTGATGGATCCATCGCAGTTATGGGGATTTGTCAGGTATCATGAACGGGCAGAAGCGCATATACTTTTTTTATAGATAAGAATTTTTTTCGGTCCAGCAGTTTTTTGCAAAAAAATGCTGACAGGGTCCAGGGACAGCGTCCCTGGTCGCCGTCCGCAGACGGCGAAATACCCTGGTTTTCTTTTTTATCCTACTGGACAAATCACCGGGAATGTGCTATAATGAAAAAGCACTGTAAGCATAGCGTATAAATGCGCTTGATGATAGAGGAGGAAAAAGATGAAATATCTTGTTGTTTTATGTGATGGTATGGCAGATTATCCTGTAGATGCACTGGGCGGAAAAACACCGCTGGAGGCTGCCGATACGCCCAATATGGATGCATTGGCGAAAACGGCAACCGTGGGGTTGGTAAAAACGGTTCAGGATGGCATGAAACCGGGCAGTGATGTTGCCAATCTGTCTGTGCTGGGTTATGATCCCATGGTATACTATACGGGGCGTTCTCCGCTGGAAGCAGGCAGTATCGGCATTGATATGAAAAAAACAGATGTGTCACTGCGCTGTAATCTCGTGACCGTCAGTGATGAGCCGAATTATGAGGATAAGACCATTCTGGACTATTGTGCAGATGACATTTCCACGGAAGAGGCTCGTGTTCTGATTGAATATATTCAGGAAAAGCTGGGCTGCAAGGAATTCCAGTTCTATACAGGTGTTGCTTATCGGCACTGCCTGATCTGGGATAACGGCACGACGGATTTGGGAGGGCTGACACCGCCCCATGATATTACCGGCAAGCCGGTTCGGGCATATCTTCCCACAAAAATGAGTCCCAACGCAGCAAAGCTTCAGCGGCTGATGGAGCAGTCCTATGAGCTGCTCAAAGACCATCCCATCAATATTGCACGTATGGAAAAGGGGCTTCGTCCTGCCAACAGCATCTGGCTGTGGGGCGAGGGTGTTCGTGCGGAGCTGGATGATTTCAAGGAGAAGTACGGTCTGCGTGCATCTATGATTTCCGCAGTGGATCTGCTCAAAGGCATCGGCAAATTTTCCGGTATGCATGTGGTGCATGTGCAGGGTGCAACGGGCTATATTGATACAGATTTCGACGGAAAAGCAGCGGCTGCCATTCATGAATTTGAAAATGGTCAGGATTTTGTCTATATTCATGTGGAAGCACCGGACGAGTGCGGCCATCGGGGCGAGATTGAAAATAAGGTGCGTGCCATTTCCCTGATTGATGAGAAGATTCTGGGGCCGGTGACGGATGCACTGCGCCAGATGGGTGATTTTAAAGTGCTTGTTATGCCGGATCATGCAACGCCCCTGTCTTTGAAAACGCATACAAATGATCCGATTCCGTTTTTGTTGTTTGACAGCACAAAACCGGTAAATGGTGTGGAAGCTTTTCATGAGCGTGCAGCCAAGGAAACTGGTCTTTATATAGACGAGGGATTCCGTATGATGAAAGGTTTTGCAGATGCTTGAGAAAACTCCGGATGCAAGCCATGAGCGGGCATTGCTGCACTATGCATATCGGTTTATTTTCTTCACCATGGTGATTGCTTATGTGATGATCTGTATTCTGGCAGTTTATGCAGTCAGCGTGCTGGATCGCAACGATGTGGTACGCCAGATTGATACCAATGTCAATGCAATTACAGCTTATCTGGATCAAGGCTCTGAAACCAGTGAACGGATTCAGGAAGAGTTTCTGGATGAGTATCGTACAAAAACACGGGTCATTTCCATGATGCTTCAGGATACGGATGCTCTGGAGGAAAATGAAACCATTCTGGAGGAAATCCGTGTCACGGTGGGTGCGGATGAAGTCAGTGTATTTTCGGATAAAGGAAATATTGTGGCAAGCACTGCGACCTATGATGGCAGTGTTTCTATTGATCCGCAGTTTCAGAAGCATATGCATGAAAAAAATTATAACGATGCAATCCTGTATGAGCAGGAAGAGCATCCATATGTGGCAGCAGCAGCACAGCTGGCAGATCGTGGATATTTTTTACAAATTACTTTTGATGCGCAATCGTTGGTTTCATTGATTGAGAATGCATCGATTTCTTCAGTGGCAAAGAATTTTCCGCTGTACTCTGACGGAAAAACAGCCATTCTGGATTCAGAAACACTGACTTATCTGAGCCATACGGATCAGAGCAAAATCGGCATGGCGTGTTCCATTGATGCAGAGCAGTTTCATAAGAACAAGGGAAAGTTTGATACAGTCCTTTCTGGCGATACGATTATGGTGCGTTACCATAAGTACGATGGCTATATCATCGCTGCTTTTGTATCTTATGATGATATCTTTCATGCAAGCTATACGGTGCTGGGTTGGATGATCAGCGGCGGTGTTGTCATTCTTACAGTAACTGCACTGGCCATGCGTATGGCAACCATTCGTGCATTGCGGAAGTACGATCTGGAAGCGCAGAACATACAGTCGGAATGTGCAAATACAGATACCTGTAAGGCAGAAGAAGCCGAAAAGGAAACCGTGTCCTCATAAATGACAAAAACCGCAGGGGTGTATCCTGCGGTTTTTCTGTATGTCATGTATTTTTTAAAAAGAAATTGCATTTCCAAGCAGTTTGAATTCCTTACAGCTTTTGCAAAGCTCTGTGAGAAACAGTGCGATGCTGCGGTCACGCAGATTTCCCTTAAAATCAATGTAAAAAACAACATCAAAGCTGCCGTCACGGATGGGACGGTTCTCAATTTTCACCAGATCGATATTCTGAAGAAAGAATTTCATCAAAAGCTTACTCAGACTTCCGGGAACATTGGGCAGGGTCAGCATCACAGAAATTACATCTGCATCCGGAGAAACTTCCATATCTTTTGTGATACAGATAAAACGTGTATAGTTGGGCAATACGTTGGAAATACGGGATTCCAGAATTTCCAGACCATTCAATATTGCACAGCGTTCAGAACAGATGGCAGCAATGGGCTGCTCGCTTTCCGCTACCATTTTGGCAGCTGTTGCTGTATTGTCATAATCTTTCATCCGAAGATGATGCTTTTTGATGAAATCGGAGCACTGGGAAAGAGCCTGGGGATGGGAATACACACGGGTGATGTCGCTGAGCTTTGTGCCTTTGCGTACAGCCAGACAGTTTGCGACTTCTACCTGATTCATTGCTGTAATGAAGAAATTATATTTTCCCATCAGGTCATAGGTCTGGGTTACAGAGCCTGCGGTACTATTGTAAATCGGCAAAACGCCATATGTAATTTCACCGGCTTCTACTGCTTCAAATACCTCATGGAAAGATGGGTAATAATACGGTTCACGGTCAGGGAAAAAGGTACGGACAGCCGTTTCAGAATTTGCACCGGGGCAGCCCTGACAGCCCACTTTTTTGGCGGCATCGAAGTCCGGCTGAATAAAAACGGGGGCGGTTTCATCGGCAGAAATGATTTGCTGCTGAAGCTGTTTGCTGATATCCATGATCACAGTAAAAAAGCCCCGTGCACTGGCCTTCATATCGTCCTGTGCAAGGTTTTCCATTTTTTGCAGGATTTCCTGTTCACGGGATTCCTGAAAAATGGGCATATGATGTTCCTTTTTATATGCAGCAACCTGGCGGCACAGGTTCATGCGTTTCTGGAATAAATCTAATAACGCCTTATCCATCTGGTCAATTTCGGTACGGATTTCATTCAAATTCATGTGGGATTCCTCTCATAATACTTATTTTTTCTTATTATACACACTTTTTTTTCAAAAATCAAGATAAAAATTTGAATAGCTATTGAAAATCTGCCGTGTTTTATGATATAATAAAGTATACGTGCAAAATTCTGGAACGGAGCAGGAGGAATTCAATTGCGGATATTAGGAATCGATCCCGGCTATGCAATTGTTGGATTCGGCATAGTCGATTACAGCGGTATGCATTTTACTCCGTTGGAGTATGGTGCGATTACGACGGAGGCAGGAACTGTTTTTGCCGATCGTCTGACGGCAATTTATGAGGATCTTGCATTTTTAATCGACCGCTGGAAGCCGGATTGTATCGCTTTGGAACGATTGTATTTTACATCCAATCAAAAAACGGTCATTGACGTAGCACAGGCACGGGGTGTGATCATCCTCTGTGCTGCACAGCGAAAAATACCGCTGTATGAATATACGCCGCTTCAGGTGAAGATGGCAGTTGTGGGTTATGGCAGAGCAGAAAAAAAGCAGGTTATGGATCTGACACGGCGCATTTTGCATCTGGAGCAGATTCCAAAGCCGGATGATGCAGCAGATGCGCTGGCAATTGCGATTTGTCACGGCCATTCCGCAACGGGTCAGCGTTTGCAGGAAGCAGAAGGGAGGGCAACAAGAACGGTATGATTTATAGTGTACATGGAAAACTGATTGCCAAGGATGGCACAGTGGCTGTTGTAGAATGCGGAGGCGTAGGCTATGCCTGCCGCACCACGCAGGTTACACTGTCGGAAATCGGCAGCGTAGGGGATGAGGTCATGCTGTATACCCATTTGTCCGTGCGTGAGGATGCAGTGGATTTGTTCGGCTTTTCAAGCCGTCAGGAGCTGCACTGTTTTCAGATGCTGACATCCGTTTCCGGTGTGGGACCGAAAGCGGCTCTTGCCATTTTGTCGGATTTGTCATCCGATCGATTTGCATTGGTGGTGGCATCCGGTGACAGCAAAACACTTACCAAAAGCAAAGGAATCGGTGCGAAGACAGCTCAGCGTATTGTGTTGGAGCTGAAAGATAAAATTGCAAAGGAAAATTCCGGTTCCGATTGGAGTGCATTGGCATCCAGCGCAGTTTATCAGGATGATTCTGCCTTGAGTGATGCGATTTCTGCTTTGATGGTGCTGGGCTATGCACAGGAGGAAATTATGCCGCTGCTGTCGCAGCTGGATAAAAATCTGTCCTCCGAGGAACTGATTAAGGAAACACTGCGGCGCATTGGCAGCCGCAGATGATGGATTGTAAGGATTTTATGCTTTGATAGGGAGGTGACAGCATGATTGAAACCAGTGATATGTCTTTTGAGCAGCGCATGGTAACGCCGGAGTCCATGCCGGAGGATCGGGAAGCAGAAAGCTCCCTTCGTCCTCAGACGCTGCATGAATATATTGGTCAGGACAAGGTCAAGGAAAATCTGGCGGTATACATTGAAGCCGCAAAACGCCGGGGCGATGTGCTGGATCATGTGCTGCTGTACGGCCCGCCCGGATTGGGCAAGACAACGCTTTCAGCAATTATTGCAAGAGAAATGGGTGTAAATTTCCGGGTAACAACCGGTCCGGCCATTGAAAAGCCCGGGGATCTGGCGGCACTGCTGACCAATTTGCAAACAGGAGATGTGCTGTTTATTGATGAGATTCACCGGCTTTCCCGTGCAGTGGAAGAAATCCTGTATCCTGCACTGGAGGATCACGCCATTGATATTATTATGGGAAAGGGACCGTCTGCCCGGTCGCTGCGTATTGACCTGAATCCCTTTACATTGGTGGGTGCAACGACCCGTGCCGGACAGCTTTCCAGCCCTTTGCGTGACCGATTTGGTGTGATTCAGCGTCTGGAGCTGTATACACCGGAGCAGCTGACAGATATTGTACGGCGCAGCAGTATGATTCTGGAAATTCCCTGCTCACTGGATGGTGCAATGGAAATTGCACGGCGTGCACGAGGAACGCCCCGTATTGCCAACCGGCTGCTGAAGCGTGTACGAGATTTTGCAGATGTTATGGGCAACGGTGAAATCACAAAAGATATTGCCATGATTGCGCTGGATCGTCTGGAAATCGATCAGCTGGGCTTGGACAGCAACGACCGGAGAATGCTGGATATGATTATTAAAGGCTATGGCGGCGGACCGGTGGGACTGGAAACCCTTGCCTCCGCTTTGGGGGAGGAGACCGTTACGCTGGAGGATGTCTGTGAGCCCTATCTGATGCAGCTGGGATTTTTGTCCCGTACACCGAGAGGACGCTGTGCAACGGATCTGGCCTATGCGCATCTGGGCTATGCGGCACCCAATCGGAACGGGGGGGCACCGTCTGCTCCATCGGGACAGATGTCTTTACTGTAAGTCTGAAAATTTTAATACTACAGCTATAAATGTGCAATTTTAAAAAATGTACAAATCCATGATATTTTGTAGGGGCGACCATTGGTCGCCCGATGTAAAAAATCATCCAATCCTTGCGGGCGAGCGATGCTCGCCCCTACAGAATTTTCTTTTTCTTTGTATAGAATCATGAAATTCATGTTTATTCGCACATTTATAGTACTATAGAATACAAAAGAATACAAAGGAGTTTCATAATACCATGGGAAGATTGTTTGGAACAGACGGCGCAAGAGGCGTCGCCATTACAGAACTGACTTGCGAAAGAGCTATGCAGATCGGCCGTGCTGCGGCACTGGTACTTACCAGGGAAACCGATAAGAAGCCATGTATTTTTATTGGCAAGGACACACGTATTTCATCCGATGTGCTGGAAGCTGCCCTGTGTGCCGGCATCTGCTCAGTAGGTGCAGATGCTGTGCGGCTGGGGGTAGTGCCTACACCGGCAGTGGCTTATCTGGTACGGGCAAAAGGTGCTGATGCAGGCGTTATGATTTCTGCTTCTCATAATAGTGTGGAGTTCAACGGCATTAAGCTGTTTGCTTCTACCGGCTATAAGCTGCCGGATGCAGTAGAAGAGGAAATTGAAGCACTGATTCTGGATTGTCCGGAAAAAATGCAGCTGAAATCTCATACAGAAATCGGACGGATTACAGATTATACAGAGGCGAAGGATGATTATATCGACTATATTGCAAGCTGTATCCATACCAATCTGAATGGTACATATCTGGCACTGGATTGTGCAAACGGCAGCGCATCCGGAACAGCCCGGAAGCTGTTTGAAAAGCTGGGTGCACGGGTGGATCTGCTCAGTGCAGAACCGGACGGCACCAATATCAACGATCACTGCGGTTCTACCCACATGGAAAACCTCATGGCTTATGTGGCAGAACACGGCTGTGATGCAGGTCTTGCCTTTGATGGGGATGCAGACCGTTGTCTTGCCGTAGATGAAAACGGCATACTGGTAGATGGTGATAAGCTGATTGCCATTGCAGCAAGCTCCATGAAAGAAAATGGTACATTGAAGAAGAATACGGCGGTTGTTACCGTTATGACCAATCTGGGCTTTTTCCATTTTGCAAAAGAAGCAGGAATTGAAACGGCTGCAACCAAGGTGGGAGACCGTTATGTATTGGAGGAGATGCTGGATAAGGGCTATAATATCGGCGGTGAGCAGAGCGGTCATATTATTTTTCTGGACCATGCAACAACAGGCGATGGTCAGCTGTCTGGTGCAAAGACGATTGAAACGCTGGTGAAATCCGGCAAGAAGATGAGTATGCTTGCTGGTATGATGGAAACATTTCCGCAGATGATGCTGAATGTACGGATTCATCCCCGGCACCGTGGGGTCTGGAGAGAGGATGCAGCGGTAAAGGCTGTCATGGATTCCTATACGGAAAAGCTCGGTGAAAACGGCCGGATTCTGGTACGTGAAAGCGGAACAGAGCCGCTGATTCGTGTAATGGTTGAGGGCAAGGATGCTGCTCTGATGGAGGAGGCATGCAGAGCCATTACAGAGGAAATAGAAGCTTTTGTTCAGCGATAAGAGATCATAAAGGAGCGAGTGTTTTGAGAGCAGCAGACCAGTGGAAAGCGTATCGGATAATCGATACATCTGAACAGGAAAAACTGGAAATATGGAACGGCGTTATTTTAATCCGACCGGATCCTCAGATTATATGGCATACCCCGAAAAATGCTCCTCAGTGGAATCATGCAGACGGGCATTACAGCCGTTCTTCCACGGGCGGCGGCAGCTGGCGTTTTACGAAGAAGCTGCCGGAATCATGGCCGCTTCATTATGAGCCGCTGGATTTGACCTTCCGCATTCAGCCGACGGGTTTTAAGCATACGGGGCTTTTTCCGGAGCAGGCAGTAAACTGGGATTTTGCCGCCGAAAAAATCCGAAATGCAGGCAGACCGATTTCCGTGCTAAATCTGTTTGCCTACACAGGGGGAGCCACGCTTGCCTGTGCACAGGCAGGAGCAACGGTCTGCCATGTGGATGCATCCAAGGGTATGGTACAGTGGGCAAGGGAAAATGCTGCACTGTCGGGTATGACAGAAAAGCCCATTCGCTGGATTGTGGATGACTGTGAAAAGTTTGTTGCCCGTGAAATTCGCCGCGGCAGAAAATATGATGCGATTATTATGGATCCGCCCAGCTATGGCAGAGGGCCGGGGGGCGAGGTCTGGAAGCTGGAAGACTGCATTTATGATCTGGTGAAGCTGTGTGCCGGGGTACTCAGTGATGAGCCGCTGTTTTTCCTGATTAACAGCTATACCACAGGTCTTTCGCCTTCTGTAATGGGTTACATTCTGGGCAGCGTTGTACAGAAGCAGTTCGGCGGCCATGTATCCTTTGATGAAATCGGACTTCCGGTGGAGCAAAGCGGTATGATTCTGCCCTGCGGCAATACGGCAATCTGGCAAAGTGCATAACGAAAGGAATTAGAATCAATTCTATGAATATTCAGATTCAGGCAGACCATGTCTGGTTTCATTATACGGATGAAGAGGGAAACAGAACCTCTGATGATGTTCTGAAGGATGTTTCTCTTGGCATTGAAAAAGGCTCTTTTACAGCCATTCTGGGGCATAACGGTTCAGGGAAATCCACGCTGGCACGTCTGATGAATGCCATCTTAGTACCGGTTTCCGGCAGCGTGCAGGTAGAGGGGATCGACACAAAGGACGAGCAGCAGATTTATGAAATCCGCCGTCATGTGGGTATGGTATTTCAGAATCCGGATAACCAGATTGTTGCCACCATCGTTGAGGAGGATGTGGCATTTGGCCCCGAAAATCTGGGAATTGACCCGAAAGAAATCCGCCGTCGTGTGGACGATGCCCTGCATGCAGTGGATATGTATGAATACCGGCTTCATGCACCGTCTCAGCTGTCCGGCGGTCAGAAGCAGCGGGTTGCCATTGCAGGCATTATTGCCATGCGTCCGGACTGTATTATTCTGGATGAGCCAACGGCGATGCTGGATCCGAAGGGCAGAAAAGAAGTAATGAAGACCATTCGTATGCTCAATCAGGAATACGGCATAACCGTGGTTCTGATTACACATTATATGGATGAAGCGGTACAGGCTGAACGTGTCATCGTGATGGATGATGGAAAAATTATCATGGATGACACGCCCCAGGCGGTCTTTACCAAGCCCAAGCAGCTTCAGGCAGTGGGTCTGGATGTTCCGCAGGCAGTAGAACTGCTGCAAAATCTTGCAGATTCCGGACTGCCGGTTGCTGTAGATGCGATGGATGAGGCATCCTGTGTGGATGCAATTATGAATTTGTTTGCGTAAATGAGGGAGAGTGCTGTGGCAATATTACGTACAGAGGAACTGACTTATCAATATAGTGCGGGGACACCGTTTGAAAAAACGGCTGTGGATCATGTGAATCTGGAGATTGAAGCAGGTGCATTTGTGGGGGTGATTGGTTCCACCGGATCGGGAAAATCAACGCTCATGCAGCATTTTAACGGATTGCTGCGGCCCACATCCGGAACGGTTTATCTGGATGGAACGGATATCTGGGCGGATAAGACAAAAATCCGTGAGGTTCGCTTTCAGGTGGGACTTGTATTTCAGTATCCGGAATATCAGCTGTTTGAAGAAACGGTTTATCGGGATATTGCATACGGTCCCAAAAATATGGGGTTGACAGAAAGTGAAATCAAGACTCGTGTTCTGGAAACGGCGGAGCTTGTAGGGCTTACGGAGGAGCTTCTGGCACAGTCCCCCTTTGCCTTGTCCGGCGGACAAAAGCGCAGAGTTGCCATTGCAGGTGTCATGGCATTGCGACCCCGTGTTCTGATTCTGGACGAACCCACAGCCGGACTGGATCCCATGGGACGGGAGGACATTCTGGGAGAAATTCGTGCTTATCACAAGGCAACCGGCAGCACTGTGCTGCTGGTTTCTCACAGCATGGAGGATGTGGCAAAATGTGCGGAGAAAATTCTTGTAATGAATCATGGAACGGTATTTTGCTATGAAGAAACAGCCGCTGTGTTCCGGCGGGCAGAGCAGCTGGAGGCGTTGGGCTTGTCTGTGCCGCAGGTGACACGGATCTGCACAGAACTGCGCAAAAGAGGTATTCCTCTGTCGGATGATATTTATACCGTGCAGCAGGCTGTTGGTCAGATTGCTGCCTGCTATCAGGCGAAAAAGGGAGGTGCTGTCATATGCTGAAGGATATTACCATTGGCCAGTATTTTCCGGGTGACAGTCTGCTGCATCGTCTGGATGCACGGTTCAAAATTGTCATGACGCTTTTGTACATCATTATGCTGTTTATGGGTAATGCACTATACTCCCTTTCTTTTGGGATGGTATACTGCATAACAGCACTGATTCTTTCGGGATTGCCGCTGAAGCTGTTCTGGAAAAGTCTGAAGCCATTGATTCCGATTCTGATGATTACGGCTGTTCTGGATCTTCTGTTTATGACAGATGGTACGGTTTATTTTCAGGTGGGCTTCTTAAAAATAACGGAGGATGGTGTTTTTACCGCCGTGCGTATGGTGGTGCGGATTATTTTCCTGATTATTGGTTCATCGCTTCTGACCTATACGACCTCACCGATTCAGCTGACCGATGCCATTGAACGGCTGCTGTCCCCCTTGAAGAAGCTGCATTTTCCGGTGCATGCTTTTGCCATGATGATGACCATTGCTCTGCGGTTTATTCCCACATTGATGGAGGAAACAGATAAGATTCTTGCCGCACAGAAGGCAAGAGGCGCAAGTTTTGATACAGGGAAGCTGAAGGATAAGGCAAAAGCCTTGGTTCCGGTGCTGATTCCGCTTTTTGTATCTGCATTTCGCCGTGCGGAGGAGCTTGCAACAGCTATGGAATGCCGATGCTACCGGGGAGATGTGGGACGCACCAAAATGAAGCAGATGCATGCCGCTGTACGGGATTGGCTGGCATTGAGCGTGACCCTTGTGATGCTGGGCGGTGCAATTGCCGTGTGCATTTTATTTTGACAGGAGAGGTGCAAATGAATTCTGAAATCATGACAGGTTCTGCTGCTGTACCGGATCCTGAATCGGCTGCCATGAAAACTCAATTGTGTAAAAAAAAGGCAGATACAAAAATTTATCTGCTTTTGTCTTTTTTTGTACCGTGTATACTGGTAGGCATCGGCTGGATGCTTCTGGGTGTGCATCCCTTCGGAGAGGGTCAGATTCTTGTAACGGACTTCTGGCATCAGTATTATCCCTTTGCCAATATTCTTCATGAAAAGCTGCAAAGCTTTTCCTCGCTGTTCTATACATGGGATTCGGGCATGGGTTCCAACTTTCTTGCCATGATGGCATACTACGCAGCCAGTCCGCTGAATCTGCTGACAATCTTTGTACCGGATGCCTTTTTGCGGGAAGCCATTACATGTATTCTGCTGATAAAAATCGGCTGTGCCGGATTTTTTATGGCGTTATTTTTAAAGGGCACTTTCCGGCGGAATGATGTATCTCTTTGCTGCTTTTCGCTTTTGTATGCCCTTTGCAGCTATATTATGGGCTATTACTGGAATACCATCTGGATAGATACGGTGGCACTTCTGCCGCTGGTTATGCTGGGTGCAGTACAGCTGGTGCGTCATCGGAAATGTGCGCTGTATGCAATAGCACTGGCAGCAGCACTGATTTCCAATTACTATATTGGTTTGTTTATCTGTATTTTTACGGTTCCTGCGTTTTTTTGTATCTGTCTGTTTGAGGGGACAAGACCGGTTTATTTTCTGAAAAGCGGTCTTATGATGCTGGGCAGTACGGCAGTGGGCTTAGGACTGAGCGCATGTATGCTGCTGCCTGCTTATTTTGCTCTCCAGCTGACCAACAGTGCAGAGAATACCTTTCCGACTGTGGTGAGCTTCTATGAAAAATGGATTGATTTATTTGCCAATATGACGGCTTTCCGGACACCGACTGTCAAAGAAGGTCTGCCGAATCTGTACTGCGGCATTCTTTGTATTGTTTTGTCTGGTGTGTTTCTGCGTTCCCGTTCTGTACGGATTCGTGAGAAGGTAACAGCTGTGCTGATACTGGGCTTTCTGCTGTTGAGCTGTAATATGAATATGCTGAATTTCATCTGGCATGGTTTTCATTTTACCAATATGCTGCCGTACAGATTTTCCTTTTTATTTTCATTTGTGCTGATTTTGTTGGCGTATCGTGCATTTATTCTTGTGCTGGAACGGAAAATCAGGCTTCTGGACTGTATTGCCATGGCTGTTATGGCAGCAGGTTTTTTTGTGATCACATGGTTTTCAGAGAAAAATTCTGATGAAGTCATTGCTATGTGGATGAGTCTGGCAATGTCTGTATTTTATGTGGCGGTTTTGTTTTTGTATGAACGCCGGATCCTTCGTGCATCGGTCATGTGTTTTCTGATATCCATGGGTTTGCTGTTTGAAATGTTTCAGCATGTGCGCATCAGTACCCGTGCGGTGGGCACATCCGATTATAGCAGCTATCCTTCAAAAAATGCAGAAATACAGCAGCTTCTGGAGGAAATTCGTGCCGAGGATGATGCACTTTTTTATCGGACAGAAATTGCATCGTGGTATACGCTCAATGACCCGGCACTGTATTCCTATCATGGCGTTTCTCAGTTTTCATCCATGGCGAACAAAAATGTAACGACCTTTCTGCGGACATTGGGATTGCCCGGCTCGGAGGCGGGCAACCGGTATTATTATGCCCTCACATCGCCGCTGACCCATATGTTCACCGGTATCAAGTATATCCTTTCACGCAGCGGTGATGTGATGGATACAGCAACGCTTACAGAAGCAGGCTCAGCCGGCACTGTAAAAATTTATGAAAATCAGTATGACCTGCCCATTGGGTTTATGGTTGACGAGGAAATCCTTTTCTATGATGGTCAGCAGTATGCCAATCCCTTTGAAGCACAGAATGCCCTGTTTTCCAAGGCAACAGGCGTGGATGAACCGCTGTTTACACCGATTGATGTCACGCATACCAGACATTCCGGAATGGCAGAGGAAAACGGTGTTTATCGCAGCGGCTATGGCACCTATACATTCCGCACGGATGAAACAGCGGATGCTCATACGTTTCAGTTTAATTTTATTCCGGAGGAAGACTCGGTGCTGTATGCCTATTTCTGGGCAGATGGTGTCAGCTGTGTGAATATCCTACAGGATCAGAAGACATTTGGTTCGTACAATGTAACACGTCAGCAAGGCTTTATTGCACCCATTGGTACCTGTAAAGCCGGTGTGAAAGCTTCTGTGCGTGCGGATATCACGGATGAAACCATCACACACGGTTCATTGCGTTTATATGTCTATGTACTGAATACAGAGCTTCTGGATCAGGCATATGAGCAGCTTCAGGCGGGCAGCATTCAGCTGGAAACATTTTCTGACACATCTTTATCCGGTACAGTCCATGCACAGCAGGACGGACTTTGTTATTTTTCCATTCCGCAGGAAAAGGGCTGGCATGCCTTTGTGGATGGAAAAGAAGTGCAGACAGAAACAGTGGGCGGTGCGATGCTGGCTGTTCCTGTTTCTGAAGGCACGCATACAGTGGAGCTGCACTACCAGCCTGAGGGCTTTGCAGTGGGAATGATACTGACCGGCATTTCATCTGCTGTATGGATTGGAATGTTTGTTTTAGAAAAGCGAAGAACAAAAGCGGATGCTTCCGCAAAGGAAATTCATGCAAAGAAGGTGAAGGAATGAGAAATTTAAAAGCAATCATGGCATTTCGAGGAACGAATTATCACGGATACCAACGGCAAAAGAATGCCCTTACTGTGCAGGAGGTTGTAGAAGGTGCAGTCTCTAAGATTCTGAATACGCCCACAACGATTTACGGCTGTTCACGGACGGATACCGGCGTTCATGCAGAAAAGTTCTGCTTTACGTTTCAGACAGAAAATGCCATTCCTCTGCGGAATTTTGTACGCGGCATCAATGGCTATCTGCCGGATGATATTTCCGTTTTGAGCTGTGAGGAGGTACCGGAGGATTTTCATGCAAGATTCAGCTGTAAAGGAAAAACGTATCTGTACCGCATTCATAACAGTGAGTCGAAAAATCCGTTTTTGACCGATCAGGCCCTTCATTATCGCCGCCCACTGAACCTTTCCTTGATTCAGGAGGCTGCATCCTTCTTTGTAGGCACCCACGACTTTGGAAGCTTTTGTGCAGATTGCTCAAAAAAGAAAGATACAATACGAACAATTTATCAGTTTCAAATAGAAATGCAAGGAAATGATGTGCGCATACTTGTAAAAGGCGACGGTTTCCTGTATAATATGGTTAGGATTTTAGTGGGGACACTGCTGGATGTAAATGAAGGGCGTATTGCCGTGTCGGATTTGCAGCGAATTATGGATGCCAGAGACCGGACGCTTGCAGGAAGAACCGCTTTACCCCATGGTTTGTATCTCCATGAGGTGTACTATGATGATATACAAATCTGATACCGGAAAGGAGCGAGCATTCTTTAAGCGGAGTGCGGGGCAGAATGGATAAGAATAAAGTAGATGTAATTGAAAAAAGAAAGAAAAGACGCTTCCATCGGGGTATGCTGCGTTTCCTTGTGCTGATGCTGATTGCATGTTTTTGTATTTTTCTCTATATGGAACGGGGCAACTGGATTACCGGTGTGGAAAATAAAATCGAATCCATTCGACAGAATGACGGTGTATTGGCAGAAGGAAACTTTCCGCTGACCATTTCCGGAAACGGTGATTATCAGGCACAGATTCTGGATGATCGTCTGGCGATCCTGAATAATTCTTATTTGTATTTATATTCCGTTCATGGGGACAATACAGATACACGTCAGGTTGCTTACACAAAATCCATTCTGAAAACCTCTGGTGATTACGCACTGTGCTTTGAAAATGGCGGAAGCAGCTTCCGTGTGGATAAGGCGGGGGGCGTTGTGTATGAAAAGGAAGCGGAAGATCTGATTATTACCGGAACCATCAGCAGCAGCGGATATGTTGCACTGATTACAGAATCCAGTACATATAGCTGCTCGCTTTATGTATATGACATAAACGGTAAAAAGATCTATACCCGGAATTGCGTAGAGCGTGTGAATGATGTCTGCTTCCGGTCGGATAATCAGGGATGTGTTTTTGTACAAATGGATGCCAAGGATGGAGAAGTAATCTCTCGTCTTCGCAGTATTGTGTTTGAAAAGAAAAACGCATTGTGGGAAACACCGGCAATTTCAACCATGTGTCTGGCAACCTCTTTTACAGAGGACGGCAGAATCTGCGTCATTGGTGATAGTATGTGTGCATACTATAATGATAAAGGTCAGATGGAATCTATGTATACCTATACCGGTTCTTTGGTGAGCTATCACGTGGAAAATGGACGAGCTGCCATTCTGGTGCATAGTGATGAAACAAGAGAGTCCAATCTGATTTTATTTGACGGTTCGGCTGAATCGCCTGTAGAGATTGGGGTCAATCATTCTGCCTCCTATGTTCAGGTCGATGATGGAACAGCATATCTCATGAGCGGTGACAATATCGTTTCCTATTCTTTTTCAGGAAAGGCAATTGCGACCGTTGCGCTGGATCGTGCCTATGAACGTTTTTTGAAGCAGGAGAATTACCTGTTTCTGCTGAGCTATGATCAGATTGATCGTGTGAATTTTAATCAGTAAAGGTGTATTATGAGTGAATCACAATGGTGGCTATACGACCTGGTCGTTTTGGCAATTGCAGTTTTATGTATCTGGAACGGCATATCCGGCGGCATCGTTCGTGCAGTGGGAGGCGTGGTGATGAGCATCATATCCTGTTTGCTTGCATCACTGATTGCATCGCCTGTAGCAGAAATGGCATATGATGCTTTTCTTCAGGAGCGATGTCAGAATATGATCTGCGAGAAGCTGGCACAGATAGATGTAACAGAAAATATACGGGACTATCTGGGGCAAAGGGGGATATATCTTCCGTACAGTGATGCGGAACTTGCACAAATGTTTGATGAAATCCGTGTGGATGATGCGCAGGCCGATCAGGCAGCAGCCTTGCTGGGCATGGATGCAGATCAGCTTCGGGAGCAATTGATGTCTGCGGTGACAGATGCTGTAAATGCTCAGGAGGGTTTGATTCCGGACTGGGCGGAGAAAACCATAACAGAAGCAGATCTGAATGTAAGCGGCGTGCTGAATACAGCGACAGATGCCGCAGCAGCCTTGTTTTCCAATGATTACAGAGCAGCAGCAGTAAATCTGGAAAAAACGTATATCAGACCGGCTGCGATTTCGCTTTTGTCGGTTCTGGTATTTGCAGTATCGGCATTTTTCATCTCCCTGCTGCTTCGGATGTTCTTAATTGTACTTCCTGAACGCAGTCCCAGTCTGGGCAATCAGCTTATGGGCGGTTTGCTGGGACTGGTCAAAACAGGGATTTACCTGTATTTGATTGTATTGTTGGTCAGCTGTATTGTATCCATGCAGGACGGAGCGTACTCGTTCTTTTATGAGGAGACAATCAATCGTACCTATATATTCCGCCTGTTGTATGATGCATTTGTGCGGTAACAGATAGAAAGGTGATAGAATATGATTCCATGTAGCAGATGTAAGAAAAGACCCGCAGTTGTGTTTATCACATCCATGCAGGGAAACCAGAAGAAAAATGAAGGCCTGTGTATGGTCTGTGCAAAGCAGCTGAATATTCCGCAGATTTCAGAATATATGGAAAAAATGGGAATTACAGATGCAGAGCTGGAACAAATTTCCGATCAGATGATGGACATTATGGATGGAGACAGCTTTGAAATGGGCGGCAGCGGAATTATGCCGAATTTTTTACAGGATATGATGCGTTCCGTACAGAATATGCAGCAGGGTGAAAACCATGAGGGAACAGAGCTGCCGACAGAGAGTGCAGAGGGCGAGATTTTGGATCCGGAATCGGTGGAGCCTGTATCCGGGCGCAAAAGAGCCGAACGCGGCAAGGAAACCGATAAGCGTCAGAAACGCAGAAAAGAACTGAAATTTCTCAGTAACTACTGTACCAATCTGAGTCAGCGTGCCGCAGAAGGTGCATTGGATGATGTAATTGGCAGAGAAAAGGAAATTGCACGTGTGATACAGATTTTGACCCGCCGTACAAAGAACAATCCCTGTCTGATTGGTGAACCGGGTGTTGGTAAGACGGCGATTGCAGAGGGCATTGCACAGAAAATTCATGCAGGGGATGTGCCTTTTCATCTGAAGAATAAACAGATCTATCTTCTGGATCTGACTGCACTTGTGGCAGGCACGCAGTTCAGAGGACAGTTTGAAAGCCGTGTAAAAGGGCTGGTGACAGAAGTCAAGCAGGAGGGAAATATCATCCTGTTTATTGACGAGCTGCACAATCTGGTAGGAACAGGAAGCTCTGAGGGCACCATGAATGCAGCCAATATTCTGAAACCGGCACTGTCCCGTGGTGAAGTGCAGGTAATTGGTGCCACGACCTTTGAAGAATACCGGAAATATATTGAAAAGGACTCTGCTCTGGAACGCCGTTTTCAGCCGGTGACTATTAATGAGCCGACGGTGGAGGAAACCGTAGAGGTTCTGGAGGGCATTAAAAAGTATTACGAAGCCTTTCATCGTGTGCACGTATCCAAATATATGATACGCTTGTGTGCAAAGCTTTCTGAGCGATATATTACCGATCGTTTTCTGCCGGATAAGGCAATCGATTTGCTGGATGAAAGCTGTGCCTGCGCCTGCCTGCGCTCACCGGAGATTGCGGAATATGATGCAGCGATTGCCCAGCAGACAGCACTTCTGGAGCAGGAAAAGAATATACAGGATGAAATTGAAATTGATTATGAAAAGCTTGCAAAGGTCAAGGGCGATCTGATCCGGCTCAAGGACAGAATTGCTGAGCTGGCTGCTAAACTGGAAAATGTGCAGGTAACGGAAGCTGATATAGCCAAAGTGATTGAATTGTGGACAGGAATTCCGGCGAATAAAATTGAGGAAACAGAATTTGCAAAGATTTCGAATCTGGAGCAGCGTCTGCGTAAGCGTGTAATTGGTCAGGATGAAGCGGTGCATGTTCTTTCGAATGCCATCAAGAGAACCCGTGTGCAGTTATCTGCACGCCGCAGACCGGCATCTTTTATTTTCGTTGGGCCTACCGGTGTGGGAAAAACAGAGCTGGTGAAGGTTTTATCTGAAACCATGTTTGATTCCACAGAACCTTTGATTCGTCTGGATATGACAGAGTACATGGAGAAACATTCTGTTGCCCGTATGATCGGTTCTCCTCCCGGATATGTGGGCTATGATGAAGCTGGTCAGCTGACTGAGAAGGTGCGGAGAAAGCCGTATTCGGTCATTCTGTTTGATGAAATTGAGAAAGCACATCCGGATGTCATGAATATCCTCATGCAGATTCTGGATGAAGGAAAAATCGATGATGCACAGGGACGAACGGTAAGCTTTGAGAATACCATTATCTGTATGACATCCAATGCCGGCTCTACAGATAAAAGCACCGGTGTGGGCTTTAACCGGACAGCGGATGAGGTATCGAAGGAACGTGCCATGAAGGCATTGCGTGAATTTCTGCGGCCAGAGTTTATCAGCCGTATTGATGAAGTGATCGTATTCCAGAATTTAAGTATGGAAAGCTTTGAAAAAATTGCCGCACTGATGCTGGATGAAATGAAGGAGCCTCTTGGTGAAAAGAACATCACACTTTCTTATGATTCATCTGCATTGACTGTTATTGCGAAAAAAGCATATGGCAAGCCATATGGTGCACGTGATATTCGCCGTGTGATTCGTCAGGAGATTGAAGATCAGATTGCAGGCATTATCATCGAGCAAAGCGGTTCCGTATCGTCTTTGCATATCGGTACAGATGATGGTGAACAGCTTGTCGTTCAGTATAGTTAATTTTTTTAGGCAAACGGATATCGGACTGCATATGTCAGTCCGATATTTCTTTTGAAATTTATGAAAAAAACGCTTGACAAATATTTGAAAGTGTGTTATAATATATAACGTTGTGAGGGCTGCTGAAAAGCAGCTGAAAAATGCGGGTGTAGTTCAATGGTAGAATTCCAGCCTTCCAAGCTGGTTACGTGGGTTCGATTCCCATCACCCGCTCCAATATGCGCCTTTAACTCAGCTGGATAGAGTAACTGCCTTCTAAGCAGTAAGCCACTGGTTCGAATCCAGTAAGGCGCGCCAATATTTACAAATCGCCTTTCGAGGCGTATAGATGGTGGGTGTAGCTTAGCTGGTTAAAGCGTCGGATTGTGGTCCCGAAGACCGTGGGTTCGAATCCCATCTCCCACCCCATTATAAAAAAGCCCGATTTATCGGGCTTTTTTGCTGTTTAGATGCAAATGAAATGTTATAGCAACAGGAAAAATCGATTTTACATAAAAATTTGAAAAAAGAGAAAATGCCTGTTGCAATTTCGGATAAAGTATTGTATAATAATTCATGTATATGCCGAATTTGAAAAAATGCTGCCTGAATCAGATGGTTTTATGGTTTTGACAGCGATTCAGGGATAGATTTGTTATACGGATAATATAACCAGTGTAAAGGAAGGTACAATAAAGTATGGCTTTTTCGGATTTGTTTTTCTTGTATTTATTTTTGCCGCTATGTGTGGCGTTCTATTTTCTTGCGAAAACGCAATATCGTAATGCAATATTGATTCTGTTTTCGTTGATTTTTTATGCATGGGGAGAGCCTGTGTATTTGTGGCTGCTGCTGTTCGCTACATGTATGAATTATGTGTTCGGACGAGCCATTACATATGGAAACGGGGGTTCTGGTTCAAAACTGGGCTTTGCCTTTGCCATGGTGATGAATCTGGGGCTGCTTGTAGGGGTGAAATATACCGGATTTTTCATTGAAAATATCAATGCAGTCAGCGGAGCAAATCTTCCCGTTCCGGACTTGCCTTTGCCTATGGGTCTGAGCTTTTATACATTCCGTGCGATTTCTTATATTGTAGACTGTTATTGGGGAAAGATTCGTGCAGAATCAAAATTCAGCTGTTTTCTTCTTTACATGACTTTATTTCCCATTACAACGCAGGGGCCTATTGTCCGTTATGAAACCATACAGACCCAGCTTCATGCACGCACCACCACTGTGCTGGATTTCAGTGAGGGATTGGGACGTGTTGTCATAGGTCTTGCCAAGAAGGTGCTCCTTGCGGATCAGCTTGCCAATATTGTGGATCAGTTTCTGGGCGGTTCGGCCATTGAGGCTCAGACTGCACTGGGAACATGGTATGGCGTGATTCTGTATGCGCTTCAGATTTATTTTGACTTTTCCGGCTACTCAGACATGGCACTTGGTATCGGGCGGTTGTTTGGTTTTCGGTTTGAAGAAAACTTCCGCCATCCGTTCCTGTGCAAGGATGTGACAGAATTCTGGCAGAGATGGCATATTTCCTTGGGCACATTTTTTAAGGATTATGTTTTGTATATGCCGATTTTCGGCAAACGCCGGAAATACGGCGGATTGTTTCTGGTCTGGTTCTGTACGGGTCTGTGGCATGGCGCAAGCTGGAATTTTATAATCTGGGGTCTTTACTACGGTTTGTTTATTCTGATTGAAATGCTTATCGGCAAAAAGACTATGAAAAAAATTCCTTTGAGTATACGTCATTTGTATAATAAGCTTGTCATTATAGTGGGTTTTGGCATTTTCTATTTTACAGATTTGGGAAAGCTGCTGACTTGTTTGAAGAATCTGTTCTTTATGGGCGGAAACGGTGTAACAGATGTGGTACTGACGACTTCCATCCGGAACAATCTGTTTTTGATACTTGCTGCTGTACTCTGCTGTTTCCCGCTGCTGGAAATTCCCAAGAAGCGTATGCAGAATGATGCAAAGCTGTATCTGACCATGCAGACCGTCGGTACAGTGCTGGCAGCTGCATTGCTGCTTGTCAGCAGTATTTTCCTTGTCAATGCAACCAACCGTCCGTTTTTGTATCTGCAATTTTAAAGGAAGGAGACACGTAGGCTATGTTTGAAAAGAAAAAGAATTATGCACAAGGCGAAATGCGTCCCCTTTCTGCATTTTCCAAAAAGAGCAGTGAAAAGCCGGTTTCCAGAAAGAATGCACCCATGCAGGTACCCGTATCTCCGCAGGTACAGAGTACGGTATCCTCTCTGTCTGAGCAGAATAAAATCACCGATGCAGCCACCGTGCAGCAGACACCACTCCGTGCAGCAGCTGCTGTTCAACAGATGCACAAACAGGAGCCGATTGCGCCATCCAAGCCGGAGCCTAAGGCAGAGGAGGCAGCTTATGAAATGCCGGAAGTGTATATTCCGAAGCCGATACCGGAAACGGTACATACTGTGCGTAAGCCTCAGCCAAAGCCTGAAACAAAGCCGGAGCCGAAGCCGACGGTAAAGCCGGAGGAAAATTTGCCCCCAAAACCGGAACCGAAGCCTGATGGAAAGCCGGATATTCAGTCTCAGCCGGAATCTGTAATAGAAAAAAAGACGGAAATGAAACCAGAGTCTCAGCCGAAAGTACAGCCGAAAAGACGGGTTTCCAAGGCACCGGATTTATCCAATAAGGCAGAGCGGGATGCTTATTTCAATCAATTTCTTTCAAAAAATTCCTCAGGACAGCGCAATGAAGCACGCCGTACAGCACAAGCAGCTGCATTATATCATCAGACTGCCGCCCAGCGGGATGCAGTTCCTCAGAATACCAATCCTTTCCGGAACCGACCGGCAGATCGTCCGGTTATTTCCCATGCAAAGGAGGAGCCATCGGAAGTGCCTGTGCAGAAGCCGGTACAGCATGAAGAACCGGCTGTGGAACCGGCACCTGCATCCATGACAGAAACCATCGAGCAGGCAGCTATGGCAAAGCGTCAGGTCAAGAAGGCTAAGGAAGCACAGACTCTGACGCCAGAGATGAAGCGTGCACAAGTGCTGAGTGCTTCCATGCGAACGGTTGCACTGGTTGGAGCTGTTTTGGGATGCGGTTTGTTCTTACTGCTGGGGGAGCGTTCTACATTTTCTGCGGAGGAAAACCGTAAGCTTGCAGCATTTCCGGAATTTTCCATACAGTCCTATTTAAACGGCGAATACACCGCCGGAATTTCTTCCTTTTACAATGATACGGTTCCCATGCGCAGTACATTTAAAAGAGCCATTGCCTCTATGGAAACGCTGCGGGGTCTTGGCACCAACGATGAAGAAAATGTCGTATTCTTTGGAAATGTAACGCAGAAAAATCAGGATACTGCGGTACAGACAAATGAGGAAAATCAGAATTCCACAGAAGCCCCGGCTGTGAACAGTGCTGCCGCAGTTACAGATTCCTCTGAACGCATAACAGAGATGGCAACTGAAGCGGAGGAGCCTGCGGAGCCTCCGGTTGAGGTAGGGGACAGCATCGTCATTTATAATAAGCGTGCCATCAGCTTTTACGGCGGCGGTTACGGTGTGGAAGAGGAATATGCAAATGTGCTGAATGATTTTAAAGCGGCTCTTCCAGATGTGAAGGTGTATTCTATGATTGCCCCTACAGCTGTATCCTTCTATCTTCCGGAAGAATATCAGGATTATACAGCCAGTGAAAAGGAGAACATCGACCGTGCAAACAGCTGTCTGGACGGTGTGACACCGGTGGATGTATATTCCGTTCTGGAAGCGCATCAAAACGAGGAAATCTATGCACGTACGGACCATCACTGGCTGCCGCTGGGTGCATATTATGCAGCCCAGACTTTTGCCAAGACAGCCGATGTGCCCTTTACAGACATTTCTCAGATGGATTCCAAATCCTATGATGATTATGTAGGCTCTATGTATACCTATACTTCCAGTCCGATTTTGTCGGAAAATCCGGAGACATTTACGTATTATATTCCGAAGAATGAGTATACGGTAGAATACTATGACAGCTATTTCAATTTCCAGTATGAAGATGAGCTGCTGATGAATCTGGAGGGCTATGATCCGGTGAATTACTATCTGGTATTCATGGGCGGAGATGATAAGATTGTGCATATCAGCACGGATACGGATAATGACCGCACGCTGGTTATTTTCAAGGATAGCTATGGCAATGCAATGGTGCCGTGTCTGGTGGGTTCATTTTCTGAGATTTATGTATGTGACATGCGTTACTTTTATTTAAATGCAGCATCCTTCTGTGAGCAGGTGGGTGCAACGGATTTGCTCTTTGCCATGAACACATTCAGTGCAACCGGCGGTAATGAGGATTATCTGGAGCAAATATTGTACTATCAATAAAAAGAGAGAAAAAATAGGAGCTTGCACACAGATATTGATGCATGCAGGCTCTGCAATAAAAGGAGCAACAAAATGAAAGAATTAGAATATCCCTTTGACGGCGCATGGATTCTGAAGAATCGCCGTAAAATCAAGAAGGCACTTCTGGCGGAGGATACGTCCCGCATGGAAAAGCGGATTGCCGTTTTAGGCGGCTCTACAACCAATGATATTGTGGCAATGATGGAGTTGTTTTTGCTGAATCAGGGCATCCAGCCGGTGTTTTATCAGTCGGAGTATGCAAGGTACTGGCAGGATGCTATGTTTGAAAATCCGGAGCTGGAGGCGTTCAAGCCGGATCTGATTTTCATCCATACCACTTCACGGAATCTGACCCGATTTCCGGAAAGTGTGACCTGTTCTGCTGAGGAAATGAATGAGGCACTGGAGCAGCAGTATCAGCATTTTGAGCAGATGTGGGAGCGCATTGCACAGGTTTATCACTGTCCGGTGATTCAGAATAATTTTGAAATGCCTTCCTACCGGCTGCTGGGCAACAGCGACGCCTCTGATATACACGGCAAAATTCACTTTATCACACGGCTCAACTGCAAGCTGTATGATTATGCCCAGACCCATCCGTCTTTTTACATCAATGACATCAACTATGTGTCTGCCTGCTATGGGTTGGATGCGTGGCTGGAGCCGAATTACTGGTATCTGTACAAGTATGCTTTATGTGTGCCGGCAATTCCGGATTTTGCATACAATACGGTTCGTATCATCAAATCCATATACGGCAAAAACAAAAAGGTGCTGGCACTGGATCTGGACAATACGCTCTGGGGCGGTGTTATTGGGGATGATGGTCAGGAAGGCATTGAAATCGGACATGAAACAACCATGGGGCAGGGCTATGAGGAGGTGCAGCACTATCTCAAGGCGCACAAGGAACTTGGGGTATTGCTGACGGTCTGCTCGAAAAATGAAGAGGAGAATGCCTTGTTGGGACTGAATCATCCCAGCTGTATCCTGCATCCGGAGGATTTTGTGGTCATTCAGGCGAACTGGGACAGCAAGGACAGAAACTTGCTCCAGACGGCTGAGGCACTGAATCTCTTGCCGGAGAGTTTTGTCTTTGTGGATGACAACCCGGCAGAGCGTGCCATTGTATCCGGTCAGATTCCCGGTATGGCAGTACCGTCTTTTGATACAGTGGAAACATGCATTCGTATATTGGACAGAAGCGGTTATTTTGAGGTAACATCTCTGTCAGCGGATGATGCCAAGCGCAATGAGATGTACAAGGCGAATGTACAGCGGGCAAAACGTCAGCAGTCCTTTGCCAATTACACAGAATATCTGCTGAGTCTGGACATGCAGGCTCAGATTGTGGACTTTTCCCCTATATATCTTCAAAGAATTGTACAGCTGACCAACAAGAGCAATCAATTTAATCTGACAACGAGACGGTATCAGCTCAGCGAAATGGAGCAAATTGCAGCGGATCCCAAGTACATTCGCCTGTGTGGGAGCCTGAAAGATCAGTTTGGTGATAATGGCATTGTATCCATTGTAATCGGTGAGATGATGGAACAGACGCTCCATATTGATTTGTGGCTTATGAGCTGCCGTGTATTGAAGCGAGATATGGAATTTGCCATGCTGGATGAGCTGGTGCGTCAGTGCCGGAAAAAGGATATCAGAAAGATTGTAGGTTATTATTACAAGACACCGAAAAATGCAATGGTTCAGGATTTGTATGGAACATTCGGCTTCACGAAGGTGAAAGCATTTGAAAACGGAGACAGCACATGGGAGCTGGATGTTGCATCTTATAGAAATAAAAATCATGTAATTACCGTGAACGAGAAGGAGAGTACAGCATTATGACACACGAGGAAATTATGAAGCGTCTGACGGAGGTATTCCGTGATGTATTTGATGATGATTCCATCTGCATCCATGATGAAACCACAGCCAACGATATTGAGGAATGGGATAGTCTGGAGCATATCAATCTGATTGGTGCCGTGGAGTCGGAATTCAATATGAGCTTTCAGATGCGTGAAGTATCGAGCATGAAAAATGTGGGAGAGATGGCAGATATTATTGCACAGCGAGCACAGGCTCCAAAGAAGAAAAAGCGGGGATTCTTCCGCTGAACCTTGAAAAACAACGGGGCTGTTCCACCGTTTCAATGGTGGGATGGTCCCTGTATTTTTATACGAATCCCTTTAACTCTGGTAGACAAGAGTCTGCCGGAGTTTAGCCGACGAAGTCGGCGTAAGGGATTGTATGAGACAAGGTTTGACCGCAAATCGGTCAAATCAGCGGATGCCACAGGCAGCCGCCCTCCAAACTGTCATATCTATTACAGTTTGGAGGATTCGTATTAGCGGAGGGAGAAAGCCATGCATTTTGAAACAGAGAAGAAAATTGCGGAGCATCTGTTTTCACAGCGTGAGGACGACTTTGAGCATGCTTCATTTGACCGTGAGATTGCATTTTATGAGAGCATATGTTCGGGCAATATGGTTCTTGTAAAAATGCTTGCCACTCCGCTTTGCAGCGAAGGGTATGGAACGCTCAGTAAGGATCATCTGAGGAATCTGAAATATCACTTTGCGATTTCTGCGGCATTGATTGCGAGATTTTGTGTAAAAAGCGGAATGACGCCTGATACAGCTTATCAATTGAGTGATTATTACATTATGAAAGCCGATGAAAGCAGTTCACAGGAAGCTGTACATCATGTACATATGGAAATGATTGAAAGCTATACAATGAAAATGAGAAGTGTAAAAAACGGAAAGATCTATTCCAAGCAAATTGTGAGAGCAATGGATTATATCAGCGATCATCTGCACAGTAAAATACTGCTTGCGTCCGTTGCGAATGATCTTCAGTTGAGTACATCCTATCTTTCAAGGCTGTTCAAGTCTGAAACGGGCACATCGTTCAGTGATTATGTGAATGGTAAAAAGATTGAGGCAGCTGCCAATCTTCTCCGTTTTTCAGGATACTCTGATCTTGAAATAAGCAATTTGTTTTGTTTCAGTTCACAAAGCTATTTTATAAAAGTGTTCAGAAAGTATATGAAAATCACACCGAAAGAGTACAGGAACCGTTTTCATATGCCGGATGTTCCGTGAAATCTTCAAGAACCGCTGGAAAATCAGCGGTTTTTGTATGTCATCAATTTACCATTTTTGTCAAGATATTTGTATATTTTTGTATAGATTGTATGATACAATAAACATATCGAAACGGTTCAGTCACCATATAGGCACATAAAATCTGAAAGGAGTCTTGTTTTATGAAAAAAAGCACATGCAAACGCTGTACAGCAGCCATTGCAGCCTGTGCAGTTATGATGTCTGCCATGTCTTTCATTCCGGCAGCTACTTTTGCGGCATCTAACATCATCAGCAATTCAACATTTGAATCGGGTACATCCGGATGGGGAACCTACAAGGAAAGCGGCGGAGCCTGCTCGCTCAGTACAGAAAACGGACAACTTGCCCTTACTGTCAGCAGTGTAGGAAAGGTCAACTATGCTGTTCAGGTGTAT
This sequence comes from Ruminococcus sp., assembly GCA_051882115.1. Lineage (GTDB taxonomy): Bacteria > Bacillota > Clostridia > Oscillospirales > Ruminococcaceae > Ruminococcus_C. Next base: position 58,143 of record JBJERF010000056.1, read on the forward strand.
TATGATATCATTCCGCTTTATCAGAATGGTGTATATCGCCTGAAGTATGATATTTCTTCTACAACAGACCGATATATTGAGGGAATGATTCAGCAGAACGGCGGTACCTATCAGGCTTACACATGGAAAGGACTTTCACTGACTTCTACGCCTCAGACTGTGGACTATGAGTTTACGATGGAAGCAGAAACCGATATTATGGCAAAGCTTGTTTTCAACTGCGGGATTCAGACAAGTTATGAGGGTGAACTGCCGGAACATAAAATTTATATTGACAACGTTTCACTGGAGCTTGTGGATGACAGCAAGGTGGATTATGCTGCATTCAGACCCTATGAACCGCCGATTGTTGTTAATCAGGTGGGCTACAAGAGCAACTGTAAAAAAACAGCTGTTTTCCGTAATGCAGGGGATGAAAGTGAATTTTCTGTCTGGAATGCAGATACCCATCAGGTGGTTTACACAGGCACACTTTCAGATGAGATTCAGAATACCTCAGCCGGAGAGACAAACAGAACAGGGGATTTTTCTTCTGTGACAGAAACAGGAAGATATTACATCACCTGCGGCAATCTGGACAACTCCTATACCTTTGAAATCAGCAATGATGTATATTCAGATCTTTTGGATGACACCGTAAGAATGTTGTATTTGCAGCGATGCGGAACGGCGGTAGAAGACAGCACTTTCGGACATACCGCTTGTCATACCGGACTTGCAACGGTTTATGGAACCAATGAAACCATAGATGTTTCGGGCGGTTGGCATGATGCAGGCGATTACGGAAGATATGTAGTACCTGCTGCAAAGGCAGTTGCCGATCTGCTTTATGCGTATGAAGCGAATCCAGAGCAATATAGTGACCAGAGCGGCATTCCGGAAAGCGGAAACGGAACGCCGGATATTCTGGATGAAGTACGTTATGAGCTGGAATGGATGAAGAAAATGCAGAGAGCAGACGGAGGCGTATATCATAAGGTTACCTGTGAGAACTTTCCGGGCTATGTTTCTCCTGAGAAGGAAACTGCTCCGTTAATTGTGACACCGGTTTCTACTACAGCGACTGCTGATTTTTGTGCTTCCATGGCACTTGCTTATGAATTCTATCAGGACATTGACGCTGACTTTGCGCAGGATTGTTTGAGTCGTGCGGAACGTGCATGGAGCTTCCTTGAAGCCAATCCGAATCTGATTTTCAGCAATCCTGAAGATATTACAACCGGAGAATATGGCGACACATCTGATAAAGATGAACGTTACTGGGCTGCAGCACAGCTTTACCGTGCAATAGGCAGCAGTAAATATGAAACTGTCCTGAGCGGTATGTCCGCTTCCAAGGGATTGGACTGGTCAACTGTGGGCGATTATGGAAATATTGCCATTCTCACAGCTGAAAATATCAGCAGTAGTTCTGAAATTTATACAAAGGCAAAAAATGCTGTGATTTCACAGGCAGATAAATTTGTCACAGTTTCCGGCAATTCGCCCTATGGTGCGGCAATTACAAAGTTTGACTGGGGCAGCAATATGACCGTAGCAAATGCTGGAATTATACTCAGCACGGCATACGGACTTACAAAGGATGAAAAATATCTGGATGCTGCAAATGCGCAGCTGGATTACCTGCTGGGAACAAATCCTGTGGGAACATGTTTTGTTACAGGATACGGAACGGTTTCACCTGAAAATCCTCATCACAGACCATCTATGGCAGCAGGAACTGCTATGAAAGGCATGCTGGTAGGCGGTGTAAATTCCAATCTGGAGGACAGTGCAGCGAAAGCATACTGTCAGGATGTGCCGGCTGCAAAATGCTATGTGGATCATTCCGAGAGCTATTCTACGAATGAAATTACCATTTACTGGAATTCTCCCCTGACCTATCTGATGGCTCTGACCGATTATGCCGATCAGCAGGGCAGTGGATTTGTATTGGGCGATATCAACAGCGATGGTCACATCAATTGCTTTGATATGGTTTTCGCAAAAAGGGGACTGAAGGAAGGCGGATTTTCTGATGCTGCTGCTGCAAAGGCGGCGGATGTAAATCAGGATGGTACGTATACCATTGCAGACGCTGTTCTGCTTCAGAAATATCTTGTATGTCAAATCAAGAGTTTTCCAAAGGCAGAACCGGTTGAAGGGGAAATGATTGATTACGGAACACCCATGAATGAAAATGCTACCGTTATCGCAGATTTCAGAAAGGGTGAAACCCCTGTGTTCTTTGCATCAGATGGCTGGACGAACGGAAGCTGCTTTGACTGTGGCTGGTATAAGCGGAACACCTCGTTTGACGGCGGCGTATTGAATCTGACCATTGATAAGGACTCTACAGGCAAGTATAACTATTCTGCCGGCGAATATAGAACGGTTGACTTCTATGGATATGGCTACTATGAAACATCCATGCAGGCGATCAAGAACGATGGTGTTGTATCGTCTTTCTTTACCTATACCGGTCCATCTGATAACAATCCATGGGATGAGATTGATATTGAGGTGCTTGGTAAGGATACAACGAAGGTTCAGTTTAACTATTACACCAATGGTGTAGGAAACCATGAATATATGTATGATCTTGGATTTGATGCATCGGAAGGATTCCATACCTATGGATTTGACTGGCAGCCCGATCATATAACATGGTATGTTGACGGGAAAGCCGTTTACACAGCTTCCAGCAATATTCCCTCCACTCCGGGTAAAATCATGATGAATGTATGGCCTGGTACAGGTGTTGATGGCTGGCTGAATCCATTTGATGGCAATACGCCGCTAACCGCACGTTATCAGTGGGTAACATATCAAGCACAATGATGGATTCGTATTAGCAATAGAGGCTGTTGCAGCTTTCTGAAATAAAAAAATGCTCCTGATTCTCTTTCTTGAATCAGGGGCATTTTTGTGCATATATCATAAAAAAGATCCGATTTACTCGGTTCTGATGGATTTTGAAAATCAGGCTTATGCAGATTCAGATACAGTCTTTCGCTGTAAAATTCTTTTTTCTGCTCGCTTTCCGAATGACAGGGGATATCCCAAAGCACATATGCAAAATGCAGCCAAAATATCAATCGAGGAATGCTGCTTGAGAAAGACTGTGGAGATGCAAATAAGAATGGTGCTGATCAAAAAGAAAATCCGCCATCCTTTTGTCTGAAGTGTTTTGCAGTGCAGCGATGTGAACCAGACTGCAACGCCGCCTACGACGTGTAAAGAAGGACATACGTTTGTGTTGGTATCTATATGGTATATGTACGAAACCAGATGGGTAAAAATATTATCCCGTGGCATGGAATCCGGACGCAGAAGCTGTATAGAAGGATACACAATAAACAGAACCAGAGAGAGCGTCTGTGTAAATATAATAAAACGCATCAGCTTTCGGAATGCCAGCTCATCCTTAAAAAATGTGTACACATGGATTCCAATCAGTGCTGCAAACCAATATAGATATGGGATGATAAAGATCTCAGCAAAAGGAATGTAATCATCCAGACGACAATACATGACATGATAAAATGATGGTTTCGCAAACCATTCCAGCAATTCAAAAACTGCCCCATATATGGGCCAGTACAGAAGCAGCTTCCAATGGGGGTATCGGTGAAAAAAAGAACGTATAGCTTTTACAATCATGATTTATCACCTCCTGCGAACTTTTCAAATGGTTCTATTATTATAACAGATTCCAAATATTTTGTCAACTCAATGAAACTGTATTTTCAGGGAAACATCATTTATTTTTCATAGGTAAGAATTTTTTTCGGTCCAGCAGTTTTTTGCAAAAAAATGCTGGCAGGGTCCAGGGACAGCGTCCCTGGTCGCCGTCCGCAGACGGCGAAACCAGCGTGCCGCTGAACCGTTTACCCCACCCCCCGTTTCAGTTACCGAAAGCGGGGAAGCATCAGCCCCTTCAAGGAAAAAGTAAATGCTATTGCCCTGGTACGTTCAGGATTTCCGCTTTACAATCTATGGAAAGTATGTTATAATAACAGAGCATCAATGAAAAAAAGGATGTGTTTTATATGAATCGAAATATTCTGTTCAGAATTTTGCCGCTGTTTCTGACCATGGGATGCGCTGCAGCCATTTTTATGTTTTCCAGGCAGAATGGTGTGGATTCCAGTACGGTCAGCAATCATTTTTTGCAGTATGTACTGGCTTTCTGGCGGCAGGTACCTGTGAGTGAAATTACCGCATCAGACTTGACAAAATATACTTTTCTGGTGCGCAAGCTGGCACACTTCTCCATTTATTTTGTGCTGGGTGTTTTTACATACTGGAGTACATATGCACTTTTTCAGAAATACCGTATACTGACCGCAGCGAGCTTCTGTGTTTTGTATGCTGTATCCGATGAAATTCATCAGCTATTTTCAAAGGGACGTTCATGCAGCTTGCGTGATGTGGGAATTGACAGTGCAGGTGCATTATTGGGCATTGGATTTATGTATTTGTTCATTCGCTGTTTCTGCCGGCATCGAAGAACAGTTTCAAAGGAATCATGAGCACAAGGAGGAGCAGTACAAATTGCCCCTCCTTTTTTTTATTGATATCGCTTTCGAAGGGCGTTGAGTGCCCGTTTTTCCAGACGAGATACATAAGAACGTGAAATGCCCATTTTTTTTGCAATTTCACGCTGCGTCAAAGGCATGGTTCCATAAAGCCCATATCGTGCAATGAGGATTTCCTGTTCTCGTGGTTCCTCAAGTTCGGATACATACTGATATAGCTGACGTGCCTGCATTCGTTGATCCACCAATTCATCCAGATTGCTTCCATCATCAATGATGTCCATAAGTGTTAATGGATTGCCGTCCTTATCTGTTTCAATCGGATCGCCCATGTATACAGCATCGGCTTGTTTTTTATGGGCACGAAAGCTCATGAGAATTTCATTTTCAATACATCTGCTGGCATAGGTGGCAAAGCGAATGCCTTTGTTGGCATCAAAAGTAGACACAGCTTTAATCAAGCCCACTGTGCCAATGGAAATTAAATCTTCCTGATCGCTGCCGGCAGCATAATACTTCTTGATGATATGTGCAACAAGACGCATATTATGCAGGATCAGCTTGTTTTTTGCTTCCTTGTTACCAGAAGCCATTTGTTCAAAGCACTGCTGTTCTTCTTCACGAGACAGCGGCTTCCGGAATGTTCCTGCTTCTTCAACATGAAGAAAGCAAAGGAAAATATGCTGTAAAAAATCCAGAAACACGTCGCATCACCTCATATTTACTCTATGCGGTGAAAGAGTTGTCTTATGCGAAGGATTGTTCTGTAACGGCGTTTATGAAACGATATCTTTTCGAGTATATTTTAGATAAGCAGCACCGATTCCTGCCAAAGCAAATACTGAGCCGGTTCCAATCAAACACCAATCCAGATTCGATTCAGAAAGGATGCTGCTGGCTTCGGAATATGCATAGGGCGTGATATACCGCAAGAACTCTGCCTGTTCGCTGATATTGCAAATAATATTCATAAAATAAAGTGCAAGTGCAAGTCCCAGACCAATTCCAATGCCGCTGTGCCGGATCCATGCAGATATTCCAAAACAGATGCATGCAATTTCCATCTGCATGATCAGATAGGCTGTGTGGAGAAGCAGCCATTCTCTCAGTTGTAACGATTCACCGATTATGGCAGCGGATAGAAAGCTGAAGATGACAATCAGAATATTCATTGCAATAATCTGCGTCAGTACGGACAGCAGCTTCTGCGTAAGTACAGAGAAACGGCTTACAGGATGTGTCAGAAGGAACTCGGCTGTGTGTTCCTTTTCTTCGCCGGCAAGAACAGAGATACCGGCAAGTGCTGCAAAAAATCCGCCGCCGATTCCAAGAACATTTCCGCATTCAACCCCGTAAAAGCCCATCAGTTCACCAAAGTTCAGCTGATCCATTCCAAATGCGGCACTAAATCCGCCCATATTTGCAAAAACGCTGCTAATGCTGTCCATTTCACCTTTCATTTCAGGAAACATAAGGATACAAATCGCCATCATCAGTGCAATACAACTGGTCCAGATGCCCCATGATTTTATGGCTTGTTTCAGTTCTTTTCTGTAAATTGTCATGCGTTTTCACTGCCTTTCTGATAATAATGCAAAAAGATTTCGTCCAGATCTGGTTCTGTAATGGTCATATCATAAATCGGCAAATCATGTACTGCATCCAGCAGTTTTTTTATATCGCCGTTATAAAGAAATGTAACAGAGTCCTTTGATGCTTCTATGGATTTGGCAGAAAGTGCTTCAGGTACAGTATGTATACCATAAAGTGTTATGCGTTTTGCATTGGTTTTGGAAAGATGCTCTACGCTGTCCAATGCAACCAGACTGCCTTCTTTTATAATTGCAGCACATGCGCAATTTTTTTGAATTTCTGAAAGCACATGAGAAGAAAGAAAAATGGTTGTACCATTGGCATGACGTTCTTTCAGAATATCAAAAAATTCCTTTTGCATCAGGGGGTCCAATCCGCTTGTGGGTTCATCCAGGATACAAAGTCTGGGTTTATGCTGCAAAGCGCATACAATCGATACTTTTTTCCGGTTGCCCAATGATAGTGCCTCCACACGTTTTTCCGTATCAAGTGCCAGCCGTTCACAGAGCTTTCTGGCTTCAACTGAACAGTCTGTTTTGCGCATTTTTGCGGAAAGTGTGATGATATCACGAACACGCATACCATGATAAAAGGTTGCCTCTGACGGCATATAGCCAATATCTGTAAGAATCTCTGTTTTCTGGCGCACAATATCCTTTCCGAATATTCTGGCAGTACCTGAAGTGGGATGGATTAAGCCGAGAAGGGTTCGGATTGTGGTTGATTTTCCTGCACCGTTGGGCCCGATAAATCCGAAAAATGCGCCCTCTTCAACAGTCATGTTCAAGTCAACAATACCACGGCTTTTTCCATAGTATTTGGTCAGATGGTCAATTTCGATGATTTTCATTGTTTATGCTCTTTTCTATAACAGATTTTTTCAGAAGATAAGAATTCTGGCTGAATCCGATTGGTTTCATCAGAATCATGCTTCTCTTCAAAGTATTTTTATTATAGCACATAAGGGTGATATTGAAAAGACTTTTTTCCAATTTTTTGTAAGATTCAAGAATATTCTGCCTTTCCTGGCGGAGGTTCATTGAAAAATAACGAGTCTATTTGAAACAAAAAATAGGATATATCTTTTCTCTGAGTTTTTTTCCAAAAGGGCTTTACATTTTTACTTTAATATGCTAAAATATATGTATCAGTATAGAAAGCGAGCGATTTACCATGAAAAAAGACCAATTCAATAAGGATGTTGACACACTTTTTGAAGCAATTCTTCAGTTGAAAAATATCGATGAATGCCGTGCCTTTTTCAAGGATCTGTGTACGTATCAGGAATTAAATGCTATGGCTCAGCGGATGCATGTTGCAAAAATGCTGTATACACACCATGTTTTTACTGATATTGTTGCGGAAACGGGAGCCAGTACAGCAACCATCAGCCGTGTGAACCGCACCATTAAGGATGGTGAGGACGGATATCAGATTGTATTTGAGCGTCTCGGAATTCATATCGAATGAATATACATGAAATGTTAAAAAAATATTGTTAATTTATTTATGGACAAACACTTGGAAATATGATATAATAATAAACCAATCAAATCTGAAAGGAGGAAAATGCATGATTACAAAAGGAACAAAGCTCATCAGTGAAAACCGTCAGGCACGGCATGAGTATTTTATTCTGGAAGATATGGAAGCCGGTATCGAATTGCAAGGCAACGAAGTAAAATCTATCCGGCAGGGGAATGTCAATCTGAAAGACAGCTGGTGTGATATCGAAGATGGAGAATTGTTCCTCAAAGGAATGCATATTTCTCCTTATGAAAAAGATGGTTTGTGCCGAACCGATCCACGAAGAGTACGCAGACTTTTGATGCATAAACGTGAAATTTTACGTTTATTTGGAAAAGTGAAACAGGATGGATTTACGCTTGTTCCGCTTTCTCTTTATTTTAAAGATTCAAAAGTAAAAGTAAAGATCGGTTTGTGTAAAGGAAAAAAACTGTATGATAAGCGTCAAACTGCGGCAAAAAAAGATGCACAACGTCAGATTCACCGTGCAGTAAAAGGAAGCCTGTATGAATGAATATGGGGGCGTAACGGTTTCGACGGGGATTGTGCAGTGTGATAAGCGAGCAGAGTTTGCTGTATCTCTTTAAAATATGGCACGTTTAAAATTAAACGCTAAAAATAATATTTCTGTAAGCTTTAACAAGAGCGTACAGGTAGCTGCTTAAGTCAGCTACTGTCGGTTGCAGGATGACCACGACCTGCTCCTCGGCATCATGGAGTGGTGAACGTTTCAGCGGTCTGTTCACACCGTAGAAATGTATTTGAACTACCAGCTACTGCGGCCTGTTTATCGGCAGCTTGGGCTGGGAATATCAGTAGATAAACTACGCTCGTAGAAAGTTGCATGAATCGTTTCTCGGACAGGAGTTCAATTCTCCTCGCCTCCACCAAATGAAAATGCGTTTTCGCAAATATTGAAAAGCCCCCGAAACTGCGTAAAATATCGCTTTTTCGGGGATTTTTCTTATGTCAATCTTGCTGTAATTTTTGTGAGTTTGGGACGGTTTTGACCGTGATGTAGCTGAAATGAAGCTGATTTTGAGTTACATTCTCTTATAAAAAATAATGAGGGAATGAGGTGAAATGGATTAGCAATACAAAATATTTCTGATAACCTATTGCTTTTCCCACCAAGTCATGCTATAATGGAAACAAGAAATTTGTCAAATCTGTACGAAAGGTAGAAAAAATGTATTATCGTTCGTTTTTGTGTTGCAAGGAATAAAAAGAAATATTTCAGTTCTATTGTCTACAATAGCTTCCCCTGGTGCATTCCCACTGATAAACAAAAAAACCTTATCGAACAAACCGTACAGGGAATCCTTGATGCAAGAGCAAAATATCCTGAATGTTCCCTTTCCGATCTCTACGATGAAACAACTCCGGAAGGCACACCACCAGAAAAATGACTTTGCGGTTATGGTGGCTTATGGGTTTGATAAAAAGATTACCGAGAACGAGTGTGTAGCGGGGATGATGAAGATGTATCAGAAATTTTCAAAGTAATGTTATAACAAGCACAAGAGAAAATATATTGAAATCAATCAATAATTATGAATTAAAGCATTTTTGATACAGATGCAAAAAGTGGTTGCAAGTAATATTGTCAGTAATATGGAATCATTATAAAAATGGAGTGGATAAAATGCCGTATACTGTAAAATCCAGCGAAAAATTAAGAAAGTCTGCTGCTGATAGTGAAACTAAGGCATTGCTATATCTAATGAATTTTAGAAATGACAGCAGGGAAATTTACTATTTTGTAGTCGATTTTTTTAATGACTTGACAGGCATGGATCGTTACTCTTCAAAGTTATGGGATATTCAATCAAAAGCAGAAAAGAATAATTCCCCTAATGCAATAGGTAGGGAGTTAGTAACTTTATATAAAAATTATATTAGCGAATTGGACTTTGCATATTATATCTTATTTTTTGGTGGAATGAGTATTAAACACCTTGTAAATTCAACACTGACTTCATTTGGAATTGAGAATTTAGCAGATGATGCAAAAAGAAAAGTAACTGAAGGGTTAAAAAAAGAAGCAAAGAAGAAAACTTACATTGATAATACAACTATTACAGACGATAGAATAGATGATTTCTTAACTAAAGTTTTATTTGTTATTGACGATAAAGAGCCTATAGAGTACGTTCGAGCTATAATAAAAGATCACCCTGCTATAATTCCTGAAGAACATGTTTTAACAGCAATATTTAATGAAATAAGGAATAAACAATCTGAGAAGAAAAATACTTGTGTAGAAGGTATAACGATTTCAACTACAGATGAAGTGTTAAATTATTGCCGCCATTTAACAAGTAGTGAGATAAGGTTACTAACCTTGCAGAGGATGATTAATCAAAACCCAGTTGAAAAAGGAGTGCCATCTTGTTTTATCCCGATTTATAACAGTTGGGTGGCTGAAAAACAAAACGAAATGCTTGATGAATGTAAACAATCCTTATGCCGTGCATTATTTAATAAAAATGCTGCCGACTCATTTTGGACATTGTTTGAATGTATTTATAACACGATAATAAAAAATCCAGATTGGAATGTTGAAGAAATTTATCGGTCATTAGATTTTAAAATCAAATCTGCATCACCTGATTTTGATACGCTATCACTTAAGTATTTTATTGCTGTTGTGAAAGGAGGCTTACAAGGTGATAATTAAAAAATTAGCAATTGGCAATAGTGAAGAAGCTTTTGTTGAAAAATCATTTACAGATAGATTGAATATTATTTCCAGTGATGATAATAATAAAGGAAAGACAATAGTAATTCAATCTTTGATGTATGCTTTAGGAAATGAACCTACTTTTCCAACTTCTTTTGATTACCAAAAATATTATCACTATGTAGAATTTGAAGTAGAAAGTACAATATATAAAATATGTAGGCATGCTCATGGCATTGTATTAAAGCATGGTACAACATTAATGATATTTGATAATGTTTCAGAATTAAAACGGTATTGGACAAAACATATTTTTCGGTTGCCAATAATAACAAAGAATCAAATTCAGAAGATTGTGGATCCGGTCTTGTTCTTTCAATTATTCTTCGTTGGACAAGATAAAAAAGATACATCAAATATATCACATCCTGGATTATATAATAAGCAGGATTTCTATTCAATGTTATATGATTTTTGCAATATCGGTGGCGTTGAATTTGATGATAAAGAGGTTCAACAGATTAAAGAAAAAATTAAAAAATTAAATCAGGATAAGTCACTTCTGCTAAGAGAATTTGAAGTGTTGAAGTCTTCTAATTCGCCAATAAGTTATCTAAGTTCTATAAATGATAAAATAAATTTTGAAAAAAAGTTGATAAAATTAGAAGGAAATCGTAAAAAAATAGAAGAATTAAAGAAAGATAGAAATAGAACTGCAACATTAAAATCAAAATGGGAGACAACGCTAAAAGAGCTACAATCACTTAATCGCACAATAAATTGTGGCGAATTAAGATGTATGGATTGCAATTCAACAAATATTGCGTTTAGTTCCTCTGATAAAAAAAGTTATTCTTTTGATGTTTCGACTACAGAAATGAGAAAAGAAATAATAGAATCCATAATCGAAAAGATTAAAAGCTATGGTGAAGAGATAGAACGATTGTCATATGAGATAGCAAAAACTCAAATGGAACTTCAAACTATGATGGATGATGATGAAGTATCATTAGAAGCTATTGTGGCATATAAACAGGAAATTTTTAGCGCATCAGATGCTGAAAGAAAAATCAAGAGTATTGATGATCACATATCTACATTAAGTTCACAATTAAAAATTACGACAGATCGATCTAAATCTAAAAAGTTACAACGTGAATCAATTCTAAATTCTATCATTACTAAAATGAATGAAACATATCACAAAATTGATTCAAATAGTAATCAAGAAATTACAGATCTTTTTACCAAACGATATGAAGTTTATTCTGGCAGTGAAGCAACTATATTTCATCTTGTAAAATTATATTCAATAAGAGAGGTAACTCAACATCATTACCCGATAATTATCGATTCATTTAGAGCTGAGGATTTGTCAACTCAAAAAGAAACTATAGTATTAGATCTATTCAAAAAATTTGATAATCAAATCATATTGACAACAACATTGAAAAAACAAGAATTAGGAAAATATGATAATATGCAAGGAATAAATCACATTGACTATAAACATCATGTACCAAGTAAAATCCTATCAAAAGATTATTTGCAAGAATTTATATCCTTGATTGGTAGTATTTCTTTAAAAATAACACAACAATAAGTATTATGTATAAGCAGTATTATTACTTCGGCAACTAAACATCGATAGTTCTTGTTTGTATAAAAAACAGGATTTCGTACAGTACCGCTAAATTTGACGATTGATATTATCGATAAATCATTGCCGAAGTAATATTCTGTACAGATGATTGCATCGAGCAATGCCACCGTTCCTCACTATCGTTCGGCACAGTGACAGCACACATACGAGAAATAGTAAATATATCTTACTTTATCCAAGCAAGATAACGAGAAAATGATATGATTCATAAAAATCATATCAATAGGCATACAAATGAGATTGGTTATGGGATTGGTGATCAACTGAAACTGCCAAAATGCGTCTCATATGATGCAGATATCATTTTCTCTTTCCTATTGAATGAGAAAATGAGGCGAATATGAAATAAAATCAAAAGGTGAATGGAAATGAATGATTGTGAAACCTGTGCATATTGCACCTATGATGAGGAATTCGACTGTTATACCTGTGAAATGAATCTGGATGAGGATGAATATGCCCGATTTGTACAAGGGCATTATAAAAAATGTCCCTATTATCGTGATGGGGATGAATATAAAATCGCAAAAAAGCAATGAATATGAGAATCGGGCGAAATGTGTAAAAGCATTTCGCCTGTTTCTATGTAAATTATTTTTGAACAGACCGACCTATGTCCTGATAGCGTGATATAATAAATATGACATCTGAAAGAAAGGACGGAGAAGTATACAGATGGAAAACGAAAAAAATGAACGCATGCTGGAAATTTTCTTTCGTGCACTTCGTGGAGAATCCATTTCCGTGAAAAAATTTGCAGAAGAATACAAGGTATCTACAAAGAGCATCAGCCGTGACATCAACCGGATACAGGAATTTCTGTCAGAGCATCGGGAGCTGATGCAGAATGCAGAATTGACCTACTCTTATAAGAACAAGGCATATCTCCTCAATAGTGATGAATTCCTGAAAAATAAAGAGCTTTTTGCCTTGGTCAAAGTGATATTGGGCAGCCGCTGTTTTTCGAAAGAAGAGGTGCTGACACTGATTGTAAAGCTGAAACGATTTACAACCATTCATGATAAACAACAGCTGGAAAATCTGATTCGGAAAGAAGTATATCATTACCACGAGGTAAAATCCGACTGCAAATCCGTCATTGAGAACCTCTGGAAACTGATACAGGCAATTGAAGAAAAACGCACAATTACAATCACTTATTATAAAATGAATCGGGAGGAAGTGAAACGGAAAATCAAACCAACCGCTATTCTATTCAGCGAATATTATTTCTATCTGATTGCGTATATGGCAGATGATGCAGAATACAAGGCGAAATATTTTCGTGTTGACAGGATTTCAGCCATGATGGAACACAGGGAGAATTTTCAGCTTGATAGAAAATACGACTTTGACGAGGGCGATTTGCGAGAAAAGAATCAGTTTATGTTCCCCGGTGAGAATATAAAAATACGATTTGCTTTTTCCGGTCTGTCCGTACAGGCGATTCTTGACCGTCTGCCCACTGCAAAAATTGTAGAGAAAAATGGAAATACCAGTATCATTGAAGCAGAAGTAAATCATGGTCGGGGAATTATCATGTATCTGTTATCTCAGGGCTCCTGGGTGAAGGTACTGTCACCGCAGAGCCTCGTAGAGGAAATGCAGGAAGAACTGGAAAAAATGCAGGCTTATTATAAATAGAAATCAAAATTTATACTAGGCTCTATTGCAAAATCTACGATTTTGCAATACCGGCAATGAATTGCCGGTGGTGGCTCTGCCACCAAGAGCCGCCGTTCATACTGCCTTTGCAAAGCCATAGGCTTTGCAGCCGCTTTTGGCGGCATTGCAAACAACGATGTTGTTTGCAACAGAGGGCAGTATATAAGAAAGGAATTTGTAAAATGTCAGATAAAAATGAAACCGTGAAAACAGGCTCCTTGACGAACGAAACTGTCAGAACATTGTCTTATCAGAATATTTATTTTGTCTCCATAGCAGAAAGCGGTGCAATGGGAGATGGCGGTGGTGTGGTCGTGATCTCATTGGAACATCAGCAGATATGGATTCGATACGGAAACTATGCATACGGTGAATTGAATATGCAGTTGTTTGGAGGAGTATTTCCGCCGTTGCAGCAGCTGGACTTTGAAAATCCAAAGGACATCGGCGAATGGCATCATTTGTATATGGGAGCTGGCAATCATTTGCTTGTAAGAAATGATGTATATGAGGATTTTAACCATTGCAATATTTATGGGAGCATCTCTGGACGGAGAAAATTTTCCTTGTTTTCAAAAATTCGTGCAGTTCTGTCACCGTTTTCATCTATGATGGAATCTATGATGGAATTATATCAAAATTATATACAGTATGCTGTTCAGACGCTGCAAAAAAGAGTAAATCATTGAAAGAGAATATACCCATAATTTTAAGTAGCAGAAAGATAACTATAAATAGAAATTCGATTTAAATACAGAAAAAATCCGCTGTGACAAGGGACGCACGGCGGATTTTTTGCAAATTAGTCTGTAAATTGTTTTTGAACGGACAGTCGTATGTCTACTATTATGTGTATAATAGA
>JBJERF010000057.1:0-22289 GCA_051882115.1 Ruminococcus sp.
GTCGCCCCTCACGTAGGGGCGTGGATTGAAATGTCCTGCATCGGAGGCAGTTACGGCATACATGCGTCGCCCCTCACGTAGGGGCGTGGATTGAAATTGGGCTGCGTGATGAGATAACGGCTGCGCAGGAAGTCGCCCCTCACGTAGGGGCGTGGATTGAAATCTGCGAGAGTCGCAGAGCATTGTGACTTACTCTTTTGTAATTATAATTTTGCAGTGCGCAGTTGCTGAGATCAGAGTGCGGCAGTTTTGTGAAAATGCTTTTTAAGGTGATTGGCATTCTTAGGACAGTAAGGTATAATTATTTCAAGACATGGTTGGTTTTCCAAATCGAAATTTATCAGTGAAAAAAATTTAGCAACAGTGAGTTACTTGACTGAAATATAATAGAATGTTATACTTTACTTATGGAGGTGAAAACGATGGAGACAAAAGATATTATTTTAGAACTCCGCAGCAAAAACGGATTATCGCAGGAAGAACTTGCACAAAAAATAATGGTTACAAGACAGGCTGTATCTCGCTGGGAAAATGGTGAAACGATTCCTAATACAGATACACTAAAGCTGTTATCCAGAGTATTTGATGTTTCAATCAATACACTCTTAGGTCAGCCGAGACAGCTGATATGTCAGTGCTGTGGAATGCCGCTTGATGATTCCACAATCAGCAAAGAACCAGATGGTGATTTCAATGAGGAATATTGTAAGTGGTGCTACACAGACGGCGAATTCAAGTATACAAGTAAAGAACAACTGATTGATTTTTGTGTAGAGCATATGGCAAATGAAAATTGGCCTGCGGAACAGGTTCGGGCACATATGGAAGCAGTAGTACCGAAACTGAATCATTGGAAATAGAAAACATCGACAGATTCTGATTCATCGGACGGTCACATTTATAAAAACTAAATATCACAACTTAGCATTATGCTGAAAGTCAAAATCGGCATAATGCTTTTTTTATTCTAAGAGCCTGTCTAATATTTTTCTGATGTTTGAATCTTTTGATTTTTTATGAAATTTACATAAAAACAAGATTTTAGGTTGATTACGATATGCTGGTTTATATATAGAATAAAAATGCGTCTATTATGCGCATTTGGGAGCCGATACGCTTTCAAATCGAAAAAAATATCGAATGCAGTTGACAAACAGAAAATGCAGTGTTATAATAAAATTAGTTGAATGAAACCGATGACGTGGAGATAAAGGTGATTATGCTTCAACAGAGAGCCTGTGGTGCTGAGATGCAGGTGAAACACAGATGACCAAATGGACCACTGAGGGCGCAGTCAAATGGATTGCCTTTGCAATACAGAGTATTCTGCGACGTATGGGCATGCGTTAGTTGCCGGGGATATGATGGTATCCTGCAAAGTGCACAGCTGTATAGGCTGTGAAGCAAGGTGGCACCACGGATAAAGTGTATTTATTCGTCCTTGACAGATGATTTTTTCTGTCAAGGGCGTTTTTTGTTTAGAAAGCTTCTTTGACAGAGTTCAGAGGAGCTTTTTTCTATTTTTTGGAGGTGCATGATGATTTATTCACCCTGTTTGGAAACTGTAAAAGAGATTGCAGCTACGGGAAAATATGACGTACTGCCCATCAGCTGTGAGATTCTGTCTGATATCTGTACACCTATTGAGGCACTGCGGATTCTGAAAAATGTATCCACTCACTGCTATCTGCTGGAATCTGTGGCAGAAAAGGAAAAATGGGGAAGGTATACCTTCCTTGGATTTGATCCCAAGCTGGAAATCACCTGTTGCGGAAATGAAATCCGGATCGGTGATATGAAACTGCAAACGGAGCAGCCTGCTGATCAGATTCGACAGATTCTCAGTGCTTATAAAAGTCCCAAGCTGGAAGGCATGCCGCCTTTCACCGGGGGTCTTGTGGGTTATTTTTCCTATGATTTTCTGGGATACAGTGAGCCGTCAGTACGGCGGGATACAGTCGATACAGAAAATTTCAAGGATGTGGATCTGATGCTGTTTGACAAGGTGATTGCCTTTGACAATTTCTGTCAGAAGATCATTCTGATCGTCAATATGGCATTGGATGATCCGGAAACCGGCTATAACAAAGCCGTTCTGGAGCTGAACCAGCTTGCCGCATTGCTGCGAACCGGCGAAAAGAAGAATGAACCCGGCGGACATCTGACCGGACCGGTAACGCCGCTTTTTGATAAAGATACCTATTGTGCCATGGTAGAAAAGGCAAAGCATCATATCCGTGAGGGAGATATTTTCCAGATTGTGCTTTCCAATCGCCTGAGTGCGCCTTTTGAAGGCAGTCTGCTCAATACCTATCGGGTGTTGAGAACGCTGAATCCGTCCCCCTATATGTTCTATTTTTCAGGAACGGATGTAGAGGTGGCAGGTGCATCTCCGGAAACACTGGTAAAGCTGAAAGACGGCGTACTGCATACTTTCCCCCTTGCGGGAACAAGACCCAGAGGGAAGACCCTTCAGGAGGATGCAGCTCTGGAAGCCGATTTGCTTTCCGATGAAAAGGAACTTGCCGAACATAATATGCTGGTGGATTTAGGCAGAAATGATCTGGGCAAAATCAGCCGGTTCGGTACAGTGGAGGTGGAGAAGCTTCACAGCATTGAACGGTATTCCCATGTGATGCACATCGGTTCTACGGTACGGGGAGAAATTCGTCCGGAATGTGATGCACTGGATGCTGTTGGTGCCGTTCTTCCGGCAGGAACTCTTTCCGGTGCGCCGAAAATCAGAGCCTGCCAGCTCATCGGAGAGCTGGAAAACAACAAGCGGGGCATTTACGGCGGTGCTATCGGCTACATCGATTTCACCGGAAATCTGGATACCTGTATTGCCATCCGCATTGCTTATAAAAAGAACGGGAAAGTATTTGTCCGCAGCGGAGCCGGCATTGTGGCAGATTCGGTTCCGGAAAAGGAATATCAGGAATGCATCAATAAAGCGGCAGCCGTCATGAATGCCCTGAAACAAGCGGAGGAGGCAGACTTATGATTTTACTGATTGACAATTACGACAGCTTTTCCTATAATCTGTACCAGCTTGTAGGGGAACTTCATCCGGATATCCGGGTCATCCGGAACGATGAGCTGACCGCAGCGGAAATTGCACAGCTGCATCCGGACCGAATCATCCTGTCTCCCGGCCCGGGTCGTCCGGAGGATGCCGGTGTCATTATGGAGGTGGCAAAAACCGTTTCCAAGGAAATTCCCACATTGGGTGTCTGTCTCGGACATCAGGCAATCTGTGCAGCATACGGTGCAGAAGTCACCTATGCAAAACAGCTGATGCACGGCAAACAGTCTGTGGTTCGGTTTGACAAAAGCTGTCCCCTGTTTGCAGAGCTTCCGGAATGCGCACCGGTTGCAAGATATCATTCCCTTGCAGCCAATCCGGAAACCATACCGGACTGCCTGACAGTCACAGCTGTTACAGAGGATGGGGAAATTATGGCGGTACAGCATCAGACATATCCCATTTACGGGGTGCAGTTTCATCCGGAATCCATCATGACACCGGACGGAAAACAGATGCTCAGAAACTTTATTCATATAAAATAATCATTGTACAGGGGAGGATTTGACCATGATTCAGGAAGCCATTGTGAAAATTGTCGATAAGCAGGATTTAACCTATGACGAAGCCTATGCTGTCATTACGGAAATTATGAGCGGCGAGACAACGCCCACACAAAATGCAGCATTCCTTGCAGCACTCTCCACAAAGAGCACCAAAGCAGAGACCATTGAGGAAATCACCGGCTGTGCAGCGGCTATGCGTGACCGTGCCACAAAGCTGGAAAATGATATGGATTTGCTGGAAATCGTAGGAACCGGCGGTGACGGTGCCCATAGCTTCAACATTTCCACCACCGCAGCATTGGTAACAGCAGCAGGAGGCGTAAAGGTGGCGAAGCACGGCAATCGTGCCGCTTCATCCAAATGCGGTACGGCAGATTGTCTGGAAGCACTGGGGGTAAACATCCAGCTGGAACCGGAAAAGTGTCTGGAACTGCTGGAAAAAGTAGGATTCTGCTTCTTCTTTGCGCAGAAATATCATACTTCTATGAAGTATGTGGGACCCATCCGGAAGGAACTGGGCATCCGGACGGTATTCAACATTCTGGGACCTCTGACCAATCCGGCATCCCCCAAGCGGCAGCTTCTGGGTGTCTATGACCGTTCACTGGTAGAGCCCCTTGCACAGGTGCTGATGAATCTGGGCGTTCGCAAGGGCATGGTGGTTTACGGTCAGGATAAGCTGGATGAAATTTCCCTTTCTGCTCCCACCGCAGTGGCAGAGTTTTCAGACGGATGGTTCCGTGTGTATGACATTACACCGGAGCAGTTCGGCTTCCAGCGTTGTGAAAAGTCGGATCTTGTGGGCGGTACACCCGAGGAAAATGCTGCCATTACAAGAGCCATCCTCAGCGGCGAACCGGGACACAGGAGAAATGCGGTATTGCTCAATGCCGGCGCAGCTTTGTATATTGGTGAAAAGGCAGCGTCTATGGAGGAGGGCATCCGGCTGGCTGCCAATCTGATTGATTCTGGTAAGGCAATGGAAACGCTGGATGCACTCATTCGCTTGTCCAATGCATAAGGAGGCAGCTATGACCATATTGGATCAGTTGGCAGACCATGCCCGTGCACGGGTAGAAGCTGCAAAGGAACACATCTCCCCAGAGGAAATCAAAAGCCGTGCATTGGCACTGCCTGCCGGCAGCTTTGCCTTTGAAAAGGCGCTGGGCAAACAGGGGCTTTCCTTTATCTGTGAGTGCAAAAAGGCATCCCCCTCCAAGGGGATCATTGCAGCGGATTTTCCCTATCTGGAAATTGCAAAGGCATATGAAGCAGCCGGTGCGGACTGCATTTCCGTACTGACGGAGCCGAAGTGGTTTCTGGGCAGTGATCGGTATCTGGAGGAAATTGCACAGACCGTTTCCATCCCCTGTCTGCGGAAAGATTTTACCGTAGATGAATATATGATCTATGAAGCAAAGCTCATGGGGGCAGAAGCCGTTCTGCTAATTTGCTCCATTCTGTCCGAAGCGCAGATCCGGTCATATATTGAGATTTGTGACCGGCTGGGCATTTCCGCCCTGGTGGAAGCCCATGATGAAAATGAAATTCAAACGGCTGTCCGTGCCGGTGCGAGAATCATTGGTGTGAATAACCGGAACCTGAAGGATTTCACCGTGGATACCGGCAACAGCAGCAGACTGCGTGCCCTTGTACCGGAACATATTCTGTTTGTCTCCGAAAGCGGTGTGCGGAATGCTGCGGATGTAAAGGCTCTGTACGATGCCGGAGCGAATGCGGTGCTCATTGGAGAAGCACTTATGCGTGCACCGGATAAAAAGGCGATGCTCGACGATTTAAGGAGCAGCCTATGACGAAAATCAAGCTTTGCGGTCTGAGCAGAATCTGTGACATTGAATATGCCAATGCACTGATGCCGGAGTATATCGGCTTTGTGTTTGCCAAGAAAAGCCGGCGGTATGTATCACCGGAGAAAGCGGAGCTGCTGCGGAAAAAGCTCAGCAGCCGTATTACACCTGTAGGTGTATTTGTAAATGAGCAGCCGGAAGTGATTCTGGAGCTCCTCAGACGGCACATCATTGAAGCCGTACAGCTGCACGGAAACGAGGATGAAGCCTATATAAAATCACTGCGTACCATGACGGACTGCCCCGTGATAAAGGCATTCCGTATGGAAAGTGAAGCGGATGCAAAGGCGGCAGAGGCCTCCACCGCTGATTATGTCCTGCTGGATTCCGGCAGCGGCGGCAGCGGTCAGACCTTTGACTGGTCGCTGGTGCAGCCTATTCAAAGAGCATATTTCCTTGCCGGCGGTCTGATGCCCGAAAATGTAGGCACCGCCATTGCAGCACTGCATCCCTTTGCCGTGGATGCAAGCTCTGCACTGGAAACAGACGGCTTCAAGGATGCAAATAAAATGACAGCCTTTGTACAGGCTGTCCGAACTGGAAAGGATGCGTTTTAAATGGCAGATAAAAAGGGACGCTTCGGCATACACGGGGGACAGTATATTCCTGAAACCCTGATGAATGCAATACTGGAGCTGGAACAGGCATACGACTTTTATAAGAATGACCCTGCATTCAATCAGGAGCTGATAGAATTATTCAACGAATATGCAGGCAGACCCTCACGGCTTTATTATGCAGAAAAACTTACAAAGGCACTGGGAGGGGCAAAGATTTATCTCAAGCGGGAGGATCTGAATCATACGGGTTCCCATAAAATCAACAATGTACTGGGGCAGGCACTGCTTGCAAAAAAAATGGGCAAAACACGGCTCATTGCAGAAACCGGTGCCGGTCAGCATGGAGTTGCCACAGCAACAGCCGCTGCTCTCATGAATATGGAATGTGTCGTATTTATGGGTGAGGAGGACACCAAGCGTCAGGCATTGAATGTATACCGGATGCGTCTGCTGGGTGCAGAGGTCATTCCCGTAAAGACCGGTACGGCAACGCTGAAGGATGCAGTATCCGAAGCTATGCGTGAATGGACAACACGGATTTCCGATACCCATTATTGTCTGGGTTCTGTCATGGGGCCTCATCCGTTTCCGACCATTGTCCGTGACTTTCAGTCTGTAATTTCCAGAGAAATCAAGGCGCAGATGTTGGAAAAGGAAAATCGTCTGCCGGATGCTGTCATTGCCTGTGTAGGAGGCGGCTCCAATGCCATCGGAAGCTTCTATCATTTTATCGAAGAAAAAGGCGTTCAGCTCATCGGCTGCGAGGCTGCCGGACGGGGCATTGACACCTTTGAAACGGCGGCTACCGTCAATACAGGCCGTGTAGGCATTTTCCACGGCATGAAGTCCTATTTCTGTCAGGATGAATACGGTCAGATTGCACCGGTTTATTCCATTTCTGCCGGTCTGGATTATCCGGGCGTAGGGCCGGAGCATGCGCATCTGCATGATCTGGGCAGAGCAGAATATGTACCGATTACGGATGAAGAAGCGGTGAATGCTTTTGAGTATCTTTCAAGAGTAGAGGGCATTATTCCTGCCATTGAATCCGCCCATGCAGTTGCCTATGCCATGAAGCTGGCACCGACTATGGAGAAGGATAAAATCATGGTCGTTACCATTTCCGGACGGGGTGACAAGGACTGTGCAGCCATTGCACGATACAGAGGGGAGAATATTTATGAGTAATATCCGGACAGCTTTTCAGAATGGAAAGGCATTTATACCATTTATCACCTGCGGAGATCCTGACCTTGAAACCACGGGAAAAATTGTCCGTGCAGCCGCAGAAAACGGTGCGGATTTGATTGAACTGGGCATTCCCTTTTCTGACCCGACAGCCGAAGGACCTGTTATTCAGGGTGCGAATATCCGTGCGCTGGCAGGCGGTGTGACCACAGATAAAATTTTTGCATTTGTAAAAGAGCTGCGTCAGGATGTGACGGTTCCCATGGTATTCATGACCTATGCCAATGTGGTATTTTCCTACGGCGCAGAACGATTTATTTCCACATGCAGGGAAATCGGCATAGACGGCATCATTCTGCCGGATCTGCCTTTTGAGGAAAAGGATGAATTCCAGCCCATTTGTCAGAAATACGGTGTAGATCTGATTTCTCTCATTGCGCCTACCTCGCAGCAGCGCATTGCCATGATTGCCAAGGAAGCAGAAGGATTTTTATATATCGTATCCAGTCTGGGTGTAACGGGTGTACGCAGTGAAATCACAACGGATTTATCGGCCATTGTTTCCGTGGTTCGGGAGAACACAGATATTCCCTGTGCTATTGGTTTTGGTATTTCCACACCGGAGCAGGCAAAGAAGATGGCAGCCGTTTCAGACGGTACCATTGTAGGTTCTGCCATTATCAGGCTGATTGAGCAGTACGGCAGAGATGCCGCAGAGCCTGTGGGTGCCTATGTAAAGCAGATGAAAGAAGCCATAGCCGGTGCAATGGTTTGACCCGCTGAAAAAATGAAAGGGATGCTGCAATTTTGCAGCATCCTTTTTTTAGATAAGAATTTTTTTCGGTCCAGCAGTTTTTTGCAAAAAAATGCTGGCAGGGTCCAGCGTGCCGCTGGACCGTTTACCCCACCCCCTTTTTAGTTTCTGAAATCGGGAAGGCATCAACCCCCTCCCACTGGGGAGGGGGGAGGTTGCTGCAAGTTCAAAAGGTATAAAAGTTTTCGGAGGGCTTTTCTCAAAAGGCTTGCAGCCAGGGACGGCGCAGGGCAACAGCATTTACTTTTCATAAGTAGGAATTTTTTTCGATCCAGCAGTTTTTTGCAAAAAAATGCTGGCAGGGTCCAGGGACAGCGTCCCTGGTCGCCGTCCGCAGACGGCGAAATTTCCCTTGAAAACATTCCGGAAACGTGGTATAATAAATAAAATCAATAAAACGGAATCTGGAGGTTCACATATGGTTTTTGCAATTGATATCGGCAATACAAATATCGTCATCGGATGCTTTCAAAATGAAAAAATTCTTTTTACGGAACGGATTTCCACCAATCAGACCGGTACTGCGTTGGAGTATGCTGTTTCACTGAAATCCATTCTGGAAATCTATGGACTGAAAAGTCAGGATATTGAAGGCAGCATTCTGTCCTCTGTTGTACCATCTATCACGCATACGGTTCAGCATGCGGTTGAAACCATTACCCGGAAGAAATGCATGATTGTAGGCCCCGGTATAAAAACTGGTCTGAAAATTGCGATTGATAATCCGGCTCAGCTGGGCAGTGACATGGTAATTGCTGCTACTGCAGCCTTGGATCAGTACAGCGGGCCTCTGGCATTGATTGATATGGGTACGGCTACAACGGTTTCTGTTCTGAATCAGAAAAATGAGTTTATAGGGGGCATGATTATGCCCGGCGTTGCTATTTCTATGAATGCACTCATTGATAAAACCGCACAGCTTCCAAAGATTGCATTTGAACCGCCAAAGAAGAAAATCGGCAGTAATACAGTGGACTGCATGAAAAGCGGTATGATTTATGGATTTGCAGGAAGCATTGACGGGCTGATTTCCCATATTGAAGAGGAACTGCAAATGCCGGTCACTGCCATTGCAACCGGCGGTCTGGCAGAAACGATCATTCCCCACTGTAAGCACAGCATTCTTCTGGACGATACCCTGCTGCTGAAAGGCATGCGTATCATCTATCAGAAAAACAGATAATCCAGCAATGGGTTCTGTATAGAATTCCAGACAAAAGCTCCGCAGGCTTCTGACATTCCTGCGGAGCTTGATTTTTTGAGAAATTGTATTTTGTTAAAAAAACGGTGCTTATACCTGTTCCAGTGCCTGTTTTACATCTGCGATAATATCCTCCACGTTTTCCAGACCAACAGAAAGACGGATCAGACCGCCGTCAATACCAGCTGCCACCAGCTGTTCTTCTGTCAGCTGACGATGGGTAGCAGAAGCCGGATGCAGGACACAGGTGCGGATATCTGCAACATGAACCTCAATGCTTGCAAGATTCAGTGCATCCATAAAACGAACTGCTGCCGGTCTGCCGCCCTTGATGGAGAAGGAGATGACACCGCATGTTCCCTTGGGCAGATATTTCTCAGCCAGCGCATGATTTTTGTCGGATGCAAGACCCGGATAGGTTACAAAGTTGATTTTATCTGACTCTTTCAGGAATGCAGCTACCTTGGCTGCATTTTCGCAGTAACGTTCCATGCGCACCGGCAAGGTTTCCAGACCCATATTCAGCAGAAATGCAGAATGTGCAGCCGGATAGCAGCCAAAGTCACGCATCAGCTGCATTCTTGCCTTGATAATATACGCCATATTGCCAAAATCACGGGTATATACAACACCATGATAGCTTTCATCCGGTTCGGTGAAATCGGGAAATTTTCCGCTGGCTGCCCAGTCAAAATGACCGCTGTCCACAATCACACCGCCGCCCTGTACGGCATGGCCGTCCATATATTTTGTGGTGGAGTGTACGACAATATCTGCACCGAATTCAAAAGGACGGCACAGAACCGGTGTGGCAAAGGTGTTGTCTACAATCAGAGGAACGTGGTTTTCATGGGCGATTCTTGCAAAACGCTCAATATCAAATACAGTCAGTGCCGGATTGGCGATGGTTTCCCCGAACATAGCCTTTGTATTGGGCTTGAATGCCTTTGCGATTTCTTCGTCAGAAGCATCCTGATCCACCCAGATGCATTCAATGCCCAGCTTTTTCAGCGTAACACTGAACAGATTGACTGTGCCGCCATAGATAGCAGATGCAGAAACAAAGCTATCCCCAGCACTGCACACATTCAGGATGGACAGCAGGGATGCAGCCTGTCCGCTGGAAGTGAGCATGGCACCCACGCCGCCTTCCAATGCAGCAATTTTCTTTTCCACTGCATCACAGGTGGGGTTTGCGAAACGGGAATACATGGGTTCTGTAGGCATATCAAACAGATCGGCTACGTGCTCGGTGGAATCGAATCGATAGGTAGTGCTCTGTACAATCGGCATCACGCCTGGACCGCCGTTTTCCGGCGTATAGCCGGCATGCAGGCATTTGGTTTCAATTTTTGCATTTGCGTTCAGTTCTTTCATCAAAAACGCCTCCCTTTTAGAATAAGTCCATTATACCATTTTTTTATAAAAGTTGCAACCCTTGCAGAAAAAACCAGCGTACCGCTGGACCGTTTACCCCACCCCCGTTGCAGTTACTGAAAACAGGAAGGCATCAGCCCCCTCCCACAAGGGACCAGCGTACCGCTGGACCGTTTACCCCACCCCCGTTGCAGTTACTGAAAACAAGAAGGCATCAGCCCCCTCCCACATGGGAGGGGGAAAACAATTATAGAAGTTTTCGGTCAAGCCTTTCTCAAAAGGCTTGCAGGGTCCAGGGACAGCGTCCCTGGTCGCCGTCCGCAGACGGCGAAATTCCCTGCGCCATCCTTCTGGCGCGCGGAGAATGGGGTGAGAAAAAGCGACAGCTTTTTCGAGGGGAAGCGGACAAGACCGCTTCCCCTTGTTATAGTGATGAAGCAAAGTATGTTTTGCAAACGTTCCGGTGGAACGTTTGCAACGAAAAATCCTTAAGTTTATGACATTGCTACCACAAGGGAGGGGTAAGGCGAATAAGACCCTTTCCCCTGTTCCAGTGATGAAATATGTATCTCTTGAAAATGCTGCTGTTCTGCAAAAAGGCTGCTGCGGATGAAAACTCAGCAGCAGCCCCATTTTTTACGGCTGAATCAGCTCGTGATTCTCAAATACATGATTTTTCAATGCTTCAAAGCTTTCTGCACTGATGACATGTTCAATCCGACAGGCATCTTCCAGTGCAACCTGCTCCGGAACGCCCAGAAACATCAGCCAGTTTGAAATGACCGTATGACGTTCATACATAGTCTCCGCAATTTTTTTTCCTGCCTCAGTCAGTGTAATATAGCCGTCCTTATCCACCTGTACATATCCGTTTTCACGAAGATTTTTCATAGCAATACTGATACTTGGCTTCGAGTAGGAAAGTTCGTTTGCAATATCAATGGAACGGACGCTGCCGCATCGTTTTTGTAGAATGTAAATGGTTTCCAGATAATTTTCTGCGGATTCTTTTATCTTCACATAAGCACCTCCGTTTCATTTTGAAAACACATAATACTCATTATACCATATCTTCTGTAAAAATGCAACATATTTTTTTCTCTGTTGACATTATTTTCTGGATATGGTATACTGAAATCCGGAAAGGACGTGATGAGATGAAGCTTCCAAATGATCCGATTCTGCTTATGAGCGTACTCAATACAAAGCTGCGTGATGAATATTCCTCTTTAGAGGAATTATGCAAGGCACTGGGACTGGAACAGCAGGAGCTGGAAGAAAAGCTCAGAGCAGCAGGGTTTACGTATCGTTCCGAGCAAAATCAATTCCGATAAATTCAATCCGCTGGTTCAGCAGCCCAAAAGCAGAACCGGCGGATTGATGCTTTATTTGTATTTTGTATAATGAAATAAAATCCCTATACAGATTCCTTAATTTTGCTCAGCGCACCTTTTTCCAGACGGGATACCTGTGCCTGTGAAATGCCGATTTCACTTGCGACTTCAATCTGCGTTTTGCCCTGAAAGAAACGCAGATACAGAATTTTCTTTTCACGCTCTCCAAGACTCTGGATGGCATCCCGGAACGAGATTTCCCCCAGCCAGTTTTCAATGCCGTTTTTATCGCTGATCTGATCCAGTACATACAGCGTATCTCCTGCATCTGAATAGACCGGCTCATACAGGGATACCGGATCGGTGACGCTTTCCAGAGCAATGACCACATCCTCACGCTTTGCACCGATTTCCTCCGCAATTTCGGTTATATTCGGCTCACGGCAGAGCTTGTTTGTCAGCCGTTCCTTTGCCTGCATGGCTTTGTATGCAAGATCCCGCAGAGAACGGCTCACTTTAATTTGATTGAAATCCCGCAGATACCGGCGCAGCTCACCGCTGATCATGGGAACGCAATAGGTAGAAAAGCGTACTTCTTTACTCAGGTCAAAGTTGTTGATTGCCTTGATGAGCCCTACAACACCTACCTGAAACAAATCATCAATATCCTCACCCCGTCCGGTAAAACGCTGAATGACACTCAGCACCAGACGCAGATTGCCCCGAATCAGCTTATCACGAGCCTCACGGCTGCCCGTATCCCGGATTTCCCGCAGCAGCTCCATTTTTTCCTTTTCCTGAAGCACGGTTAATTCTGCTGTATTGACCCCTGATATCATGACCTTCTGAAATGCCATACTGTAAACCTCCGTCCTGTTTAGACTGTTTACAGTATGCCCGCAGGCAATCATTTCTAATCAAAAAGATTACTGGAAGTATCTTCCGATTTTTAACCGGATTGTCTGATTTTCTGTCTGTTTGATGAAGCTTTATGCAGCAGCTTGCAATTTGGGACAAAAAGTGCTATAATATTGTGTAAAGAAAAAAGTCAGAGAAAATGGGAGCGCAGCTTATGAATAACTTCATCATGATTGGTATGCCCGGTTCAGGGAAAAGCACACTGGGACGGATTCTTGCTGAAAATCTTGGGTATCATTTTCAGGACACAGACGATCTCATCATCGATCATTATAAAAAGCCGTTGATGACGCTGATTGATGAAATGGGTACAGAAGGATTTATTCGTGCAGAGGGAGCTGTTCTGGAAACCATCCATGCAGAACATACGGTAATTTCTACCGGCGGCAGTGCTGTTTACAGCGAAAAGGGAATGGAGCATCTGCGTACCATTGGTACGATTGTATATCTCTGCTATTCTCTGGAAGATATTGCCGCCCGTGTGGGCGATTTAAATACCCGGGGTGTTGTATGCAGGAACTGTCATACCCTTCAGGAGCTGTTTGAGCAGCGTCGTCCGTATTATGAAAAATATGCCGATGTTACTGTGCATCTGGAGCATGCTTCTGTCAGCAAAAGTGTGCATCGTCTGAAAAAAGCGGTCAAGCCGTATATACATAAGTAAGAACCTGTGCGCAAAGCTTGTACAGACTGTAGGGGGAATTTTTCCGTCTTTTCATCCATGCTGCTTTGATTGAAATTTGTCAAAGTCCTTGCATAATTTGTGCTGATGCGTTATAATAAAAGGAAAGATATCCTATAAAAGGAGAAGATGTATGAAGGATGGATTTATCAAAATCGCCTGTGCAACGCCCAATGTTCGTGTAGCGGACTGCGATTATAATGCAGAGCAGATGATTGCCATGGCAAAGGAAGCGGCGGAAAACGGTGCGAAGCTCATCGCATTCCCGGAGCTTTCTATTACCGGCTATACTTGCGGTGATTTGTTTTTGCAGAAAACGCTCTTTGATGGTGCAAAAGATGCTCTGAAAAAAATCCTTGCGGAAACCGCTGACCTTGGTATGATTGTGATTGCTGGGCTTCCTGTGGCACATAAAGGCAAGCTTTATAACTGTGCAGCCGTATGCTATAGGGGCAGCGTCATGGGATATGTTCCGAAAATGAACATTCCCAATTACAGTGAATTTTATGAGGCTCGTCATTTTACAGCCGGAAAGACTGATGCGGATGTGATAGAATCCGGAAGTCTGATGGGACTGTTCGGTTCTGAAATGGTATTTGAATGTGCAGATATGCCTGATTTCACATTCGGAGTTGAGATATGTGAAGATGTATGGGTAGGCGATACACCCTCTGTCCGTATGGCACAGAAGGGTGCGTCTTTGATTGTCAATCTCTCATGCAGTGATGAAACCATCGGCAAGGCTGATTATCGCCGAACCATACTGAAAGCAAAATCCGGAAGCCTGATGTGTGCCTATGCCTATGCAGATGCCGGAATGGGCGAATCTACGCAGGATATGGTTTTTGCAGGACATAATCTGATTTTAGAAAACGGCAGCATTCTCTCGGAATCCAAGCCATTTATAAATGGTATGATTTATGCGGATGTAGATGTGGATCGTTTGCAGGCGGAACGGAGAAAAAGCAGTACCTTTCAATCCAATTACTTGCTTGAGAAAATTCCATTTGACATGGATATAACGGAAACAAAGCTTACACGCCATATTGACCCGTTTCCTTTTGTTCCGAAAGGGGAAAATGAGCTTGCTGAACGATGTGAAAGCATCATTACCATGCAGGCGGTGGGACTTGCCACAAGACTCCGTCACATCGGCTGCAAAACAGCAGTGGTGGGGCTTTCCGGCGGATTGGATTCCACCCTTGCGCTGATTGTCATGGTTCATGCCTTTGACAGGCTGGGACTTGACAGAAGCGGAATTATCGCTGTAACCATGCCCTGCTTCGGCACAACAGACCGCACCTATCAGAATGCCTGCCGTCTGGCAAAGTCCTATGGTGCAACGCTTCGGGAAATTCCCATTGCAGACAGCGTTATGCAGCACTTTTCTGATATTGGACATGACCCTGAAAAGCATGATGTCACCTATGAAAATGCGCAGGCAAGAGAGAGAACGCAGGTTCTTATGGATATCGCCAACCAGTGCGGCGGCATTGTCATCGGTACCGGCGATTTGTCAGAGCTTGCACTGGGATGGGCAACCTACAACGGTGACCATATGAGTATGTATGCCGTGAATGCGTCCATTCCCAAAACATTGGTGCGGTATCTTGTGGCATATGAAGCGGGTCATACAGAAAAGGAATTGTCAGAGGTACTGCTGGATGTATTGGATACCCCTGTCAGTCCGGAGCTGTTGCCGCCGGAAAAGGACGGTACCATAGCCCAGAAAACAGAGGACATTGTGGGACCTTATGCGCTGCACGATTTCTTCCTTTACTATGTGATTCGTTTCGGATTTACACCTAAGAAAATCTATCGTCTTGCATGTGCTGCATTTGACGGTGTGTATGATAAGGAAACCATTCTGAAATGGCTGCGTAAATTTTACTGGCGGTTCTTCTCTCAGCAGTTCAAGCGTTCCTGTCTGCCGGATGGTCCCAAGGTGGGCAGCGTAACCCTTTCGCCCCGGGGAGACTGGCGTATGCCCAGCGATGCCTGCGTGACCCTCTGGCAGCGTGAAATTGATACACTGGATCATGACTGATTCTATGATGAAAGGATGTTTCATATGACTTACAAAGAAGAATTTATTCGTTTTATGGTGGATTGCGGCGTTTTGACTTTCGGCTCCTTTACTTTGAAAAGCGGCAGAATTGCGCCGTACTTCATCAATACCGGCAACTACAAAACGGGCAAGCAGCTGGCACAGCTGGGCAAATATTATGCGGCATGCATTCAGGAAAACGGTATTGCTGTAGACACGCTGTTCGGACCGGCATATAAGGGCATCCCCCTTTCTGTCAGTGCAGCCGTGGCACTTGCCAATGACTATGGTGTTGAGGTCAATTACTGTTTTGACCGGAAGGAAGTCAAAGACCATGGCGAGGGCGGCATGTTTGTAGGCAAGGCACTGGAGGACGGAGAAAAGGTCGTAATTATAGAAGATGTCATGACCTCCGGCAAGGCATTGGCTGAGGTGTATCCCAAGCTCAAGGGGGAGGCCGATGTAGACATCACCGGCATGGTGATTACCGTTGACCGTATGGAGAAAGCACTGGGCAGCCATAATTCTGCGGTGCAGGAGGCATATAACAAGTATGGCGTAAAGGTTTATTCCATTGTTACGATGGATGATATCATCCGTGCAATCCGTGATGGTGTGATTCCTTTCGGTGAATATCTGGATGCCATGCTTGCTTACCGGAAAGAATATGGCGTTGACGCATAAAAAGTACTTGCTTTTTTTCTGAAAATCGTGTATAATTTATACTGTACGGTATATCTGTACAGTATATGCCTCTATAGTTAAATGGATATAACAAAATCCTCCTAAGATTTAGTCACAGGTTCGATTCCTGTTAGGGGCACCATCTGCGATCTGCCACAGATCAATCTCCATCCGCTTTATGTTGGATGGAGATTTTTTGTAAATCTTTTATGAAACTTGAACTGTTGTATTTCAATTGCTGTGAAAATGACGGATTAAAAAATTCTCGAAATAAGATGAATATGCAATCAGAGAACGATGATACAGTACTGCTCCCAATGCAAAACATCACACAAATCCACATGATCACCAAATAACATGGGAAAATAATCATCCGAAAAAGAGGGGAGCATTTAAAAAATAATATGAATACGGAAAATAAATTTTACTCCCTCAATGAAGCAAAAGAAAGCATTCTTTACGGCGGCGAACTTGTATTTCGTTATGAAAATAAAAACTATGGAATTACACGTTTTTCATCTGACTGTATAATTCTTGCAGATGAGGACGGTTCTAATGAAATAAAGTTTACATCATTGGAGGCATTGCTGGATCATAAAATGGAAGATGTCAGACTTCGGGAGCTTATTATGCGTGCAGAAATTCTTTATCGCAATTTATAAGTTTGACGGTGTAAAGCTTCGAGATCTGATTCTTACTGCAACGATCATTGAAAGGCTTTGTTCTTGATAAATATATTTGTATGTGTGTCCTGTCATCCATTTTGTTTTCGCTTGACATCAGCAATCTGCCACATGAAAATCCCCATCTGTCTTATGCTGGATGGGGATTTTTTGTAAATCTTTTATGAAACTTGAACTATCGTGTTTCAATTTCTGTGAAAATGACGGATTAAAAAATTCTCGAAATAAGATGAATATGCAATCAAAGAATGACGATACAGTATTGCTGAATAGAAAATATCCTTTCCAAACTTTTATTTGTATGCACAGTGGAGCAAAAATGCTTTTTCTGTCCGCACAGGCTTGACAAACGCCTGATTTCGTGGTATAGTAGTAACATTGAGAAGATACAGGTGTATTTCTTACACGGACGCACAAAATCGTGCGATACAAAATCTGCCGGAAAGGAGCCGGTTGCCTTTGGCATCGGAAAAAAGACTTATGCAAACACAATTTATTGTTGTAGATACCTCTGTACTGCCTGAGATTTTCGGGAAGGTACTGGAGGTCAAAAAGCTTGTTGCAGATCGCTCAGAAAAGAGCTTTGCAGCAGCATGTAAGCATGTCGGTATCTCCAGAAGCGCATTTTATAAGTATCGTGACTATGTATTCGCATATGATGACAAAATGACACAGCGTATTATCAATCTTTCCGCAGTTCTGCGGGATGAGGGCGGTGTACTTTCCAATTTGCTGACCCGGCTGCACAGTCTGCATGCAAATATTCTCACTGTGAATCAGAGCATTCCGGTGGATGGTGTTGCTGCTGTCAGCATTTCTCTGCAATGCGGAGACGGTACGACCAATCCGGTGGAAATTACAAACGCATTGCGCAGCGTTCAGGGTGTTGTAGAAGTAAGATTGCTGTCCGGTGAATAAATTTTGGAGGATATGATTTCATGAAAAAGATTGCGGTATTAGGTTATGGTGTGGTTGGCTCCGGCGTTGTGGAGCTGTTTTACAAGAATAAGGAGAAAATTGAAAAAAACACCGGCACAGAGCTGGATGTGAAGTATATTCTGGATTTGCGTGAATTTCCGGGAGATCCTTATGCGGATAAAGTTGTACACGATATTCGTATGATTGTGGAAGATCCGGAGGTTTGTTATGTTGCCGAATGTATGGGCGGTGTGAATCCGGCATTCCAGTTCGTCAGCAGCTGTCTTGAAGCAGGCAAGAGTGTTGCTACTTCTAACAAGCAGCTGGTTGCCGAAAAGGGTGACATATTGCTCCAGCTGGCAAAAAAGAATGACTGCAATTTCTTCTTTGAAGCCAGTGTAGGCGGTGCGATTCCCATTATCCGTCCTCTGCATACCTGCCTGTCGGGAAATGATATTTCTGCTGTAGCTGGTATTCTGAATGGTACAACCAACTTTATTCTGGAAAAGATGTTCTGTGACCAGATGGCATTTGATGATGCGCTGACATTGGCACAGCAGCTGGGTTATGCAGAACGTGATCCTTCTGCGGATATTGACGGTGCAGATGCATGCCGTAAGGTTTGTATTCTGGCATCTCTGGTATTCGGCAAGCATGTCTATCCGGACTATGTTTATACAAAGGGCATTCGTGATATTACGCTGGAGGATGTTCAGCTGGCACAGACGCTGGATAGTGCAGTAAAGCTCATCGGCTGTGTAAAGCGTCTGGAGGACGGACGGATTCTGCCGACGGTTATGCCCATGGTTGTACCCAATGAAAATCTGATTTCTCATGTAGATGGTGTATTCAATGCCATTATGGTATGGGGCGATGGATTTGATAAGACTCTGTTTTATGGCCGTGGTGCCGGCAAGCTGCCCACTGCCAGTGCTGTGCTGGGCGATGTGATTGATGCGGTAAAGGCAGAGCATACCGTAACTTCTCAGGAATGGGTGCTGGCTGACAATACGGATTTTATTGCCGATATGGAGGCATTTGCTGCACCTCGTTTCTATCGTACTGCTGATTATGATATAGATGTATTCAATGTAGCAGCCAAAGCATTGGGTCTGGAAGTAACAAAAACAGCAAAAACGGTAAAAGATAAGGAGATAGAAATTGCTGGTTGTATCGTCAGTGCATGTGACAACAAGACAGCAGATGCCTTTGCAAAATCCTTGGAAGAATCCGGAATTTCTGTGCTGTCCCAGATTCCCGTACTGACAGACTGACACGAATTCCATGAATTCAGAAGGAACGATTTGCCAAAAATTTACGATTTACACATAAGTTCGAAATGAAGAGATGAAGCTATTGATGCTATAATGTGAATGAAAGGAAAACTTTTGCTTATGATGTACTTGCTCAGCAAGACATTGTAAACGCATGCATAATAGAAAGGATGATGGCGATGAAAAAACTCACATCGATTCTTGCGGCACTTTCTCTTTCATTGAACATTCTGACATTCTCTGTGAATGCTGCTGAATTGTCCCTTCCTGCAACGTATCAGGAGGTTCTTGATGCATTCAATTCCATGTATGATACCAGCTATCAGTTTGCTACAGAACAGCAGCTGGAAAAGGTGAACAGCAGTGCGGACGATGCCTATGCATTTTTCACCGCTATGTCGGCAGATGAATTCTGGGATTATCTGTATGATTTGTATCAGGCAGATGTAAATATGTGCAAAACATCTGGGAACACCTCTGTGCCGGATTTGCCGGAGGTGTATGAGAATACCCTGAACAGATTTAATGCAGCCTACGGCACCAGCTATCAGTTTGCGTCAGAGGAACAGCTCCTCAAGGTGAACAGCAGCTTGGATGATGCCTATGCATTCTTCACCGCTATGTCTGCGGATGAGTTCTGGGATTATCTGTATGGTCTGTATCAGCTGGATGTGAGCACCAGCGAAGCCGATTCTGTAACTGTTTCTGACCAGAGTACCAAGGCTTCGGTTGTAAGAGCCAATCTCATTCACTCTGTGCAGAAGTATTATTCTTCTTCAAATTCTAATAGCTATCTTGCACTGGATGCTTACTATTCTCCCGGAAATCTCAATCAGTATACATCCATACAGAATTTTTACAGCGTCATTGCGGAGTATCCGGCATATGACGTATATGCTTGGTCTTATTCCTATCTCAATTCTGCACAGCAGGTAAAGATTACTTATCGGTATGATAGGTATCTGAGTGCCAATATAACCGATGCAGTAGCCTATACGGGCACTGTTACGTTTACAGCAGGCAGTTGATAAAATGATAAAAAGGCTGCTGCACCGAAAGAAAGGTGCAGCAGCCTTTTGATTTTATTTCAGAAGTGCATCCCATGAAACTTCAATTCCTGCGCCTGATTTTGCATAATATATAAGGATCAGGCTTGCGTCTGTAATATCTGTATCTCCATCCTCATTTACGTCTGCAAGGCGAAGCATCCTGTCATTTACAGCTGTGTCATCGCTGAACATAAAATTCTTTCCTGCTCCCTTTTCTGCATAGCATTTGAGCAGCAGGGTAGCGTCTGTGATGTTGATATTGCCGTCCATATTGACATCACCCTTCAAAGGCTCTTCTACAATGATTTCTGCTTCAATTCCGGTTATTATTTTGTAATGTTCAGTATCTTCCGGAGTATAGGTAACAGCAGCTGTAACCGCTCCTGCCGTACTTAAAACTGTGTCAGGTTCTTCCCATGAAAAGCCCTCAGGCAGTGCTATATTTCCAAGTGTACTGTAAATCATTGCCGATAAACCTGTAGGCACTTCATATTCTGGCGTTGCCTTTACGATCTCAAATTCCAGAGTGACTGAGCCTTCATAGAGTGTGGCATATTGGCTCATTGTAACTGTAACAGATGCAGTTCCGATTTCAATATTGTTATTGTATTCCGTATCTATTGCCGTTATCTGCTCCTCACCGCAGTAAAGCTCCGGGAAAGGACAAACTTCACTTCCTGTATATTCCTGGGGAGGAATTTCTCTTGCAAGAGCGGAGGTAAGTTCTACGGAACTTATGCCGATTCTGAAACTTATCTCTCCCACAGCACCGCCTGCATCGTAGGTATATTCTATTGCTTGACGAGGATTGATTACGGTGAGGACAGTTCCGTCAAGGACAGCGTTCTGAACACTTGTCACACGGGATATGTCAAATCCCTCCGGAAACTGCGCCATGTCAAAGGTTTCTCCCTTGAGATTTGTGGATGATATTCCCCACGGCGCACGAAAGTCTGTTACAGCTGTCTGAGCGTCAAGATTCATAAAGGGCAGCGTGCAGCCTGTACACCAGAGTTCTTCAAGTGCAGTATTGTTTGAAAGGTCAATATTTGTAAGCTTGCCGCAAAATTCAATGTAAAGCTCATTCAGCAGAGGATTTTTTGAAAGGTCAAGCTCTGTAATATCAGAACCACGGCAGTCAAGCCGCTGCAGCTTCGGATTATTCGTTACATCAAGCTTGTCTATTTTGTCGTTTGTGTCAAGCCTTTCCAGCAAGGGATTTTTTGAAACATCTATCTCGGTCACGCCGTCACACTGATCGAATGACAGGATCTCAAGAGCCGGACAGTTTGTCACATCAAGAACTGTTATCGGGTTTCTGTCAACGTACAGATATATAAGGCTGCTACAGCTTGACACATCAATGACAGGAATCTCATTATACCAAAGAACAATCATCTCCAGTGCTGTATTTTTGGAAAGATCCAGTTCTGTAAGACCGGCTTCACGTGCGTATAATGTTTTAAGAGCAGTATTGTTTGAAATATCAAGAGTTTCAATATTGCATTTGTAAATGTCAATATATTCAAGCAGAGGAACAGCTGACAAATCAAGAGAGGTTAAAGGCGTATTGCTGCAGTCAAGAAATGTAAGATTCGGGCATAGGCTCAGATCAATATTACTGATGCCTGTATCGCCTATATCCAGATACTCCAGATTAACATTTTTGCTTATATCAACACTGGTGACAGGATTGTTTGAAATGGTCAGATATTTTAGGTTTGTATTATTGCTTATGTCAACTCCGGTAATATTAGTTTCGCTTAATGTAAGACTTTCAAGTTTTGTGTTTTTGCTCACATCGACCTCTGTCAGTCCAGATCCAAAGGCAGACAGTGACTTGAGGTCTGTGAGAAGTTCTATTCCCTTGAGAGATTTTATTTCACCGGCACTATACAGATTTATAGATATCGACATGCACTCAAAATCATCAAGATAACCGTCACCGTCATAATCAAGTTCTGAACTGATATAACTTCTGAAATTATCATCGGGGAAATTGGCAGCGTTTACAGCGATTAATTCTTCCGCTGAAACGGAAAAGGGAATGCTGACAGCTGTCAGGATAACTGCTGAAAGCATTGCTAAAAATTTTTTCATA
>JBJERF010000058.1:0-22197 GCA_051882115.1 Ruminococcus sp.
TCCCTGGACCCTGCAAGCCTTTTGAGAAAGGCTTGACCGAAAACTTTTATTGATTATCTGCACTCAATTATGCTCGACATACATGAATTGAAAGCCCCTCGTTCTCTGCAATCCACCGCCATGGCATGTTCTTCCAGTAGTCACCGGCATAGTCAATGCCCACTCGTACATCTGTCCGGAGCTTGGGATGAATGCCGTCATCTGCTATCCATAAATCCGGATGCGTCACAAAACTTTTTCCGTTAAAGGCTCTATCGATTTGCAGATATTTGGTCAGCTTTGCCGGCCCGTCATGCACAGCTCCGGCACGGATCAATACGCCCTGAGGCTGCTCCGGCTCACCAGTAATCACATTCATCAGCCAGTGCATCCCATAGCACAGGTATACATAAATCACACCGCTTTCCCTATACAAAAGTTCGGTACGGGGTGTGCGCCCCTTGGATGCATGACATGCCAGATCTTCCTCACCCCGATAAGCTTCTGTTTCTGCAATACGCTCCTGTAAAATCGTACCATCCGGCAGACGGCGCACCAGCAGCTTGCCCACCAGATCCGGCGCAACCGCCAGACAGTCCCGATGAAAAAATGCAGCATCCAGACGTACCATCATGCCTTCCCTCCCTTGGCAAAAGCCGAAGGATCCGCAGGCGGTGTTACATAAACCGTGTGCTGCCCCGAAAAGATGACCATACCCGGCTTGGCACCAGCCGGCTTTTTCACCAGCTTCACCGGACAGTAGTCCACGGGAACCTGTGCAGAGGTCTGCGCTTTGCTGTGATAAGCCGCAAGCTGCGCTGCCTCCAGAATGGTCTGCATGGATGGCTCTGCTCCGCCGGTACGGATAATGACATGAGAACCGGGAATATTCTGAACATGCAGCCAGTAATCCAGCTTTTCTGCATCTTTCAGGGTAAGCTTGTCATTCTGCTTGTTGTTGCGACCCACAAGAATGGTCATGCCGTCTGTGGAGATATATTCTATGGGCGGCAGGGATTTGGGGGGCTTGCCTTTGAGACGTACTGCACGGATATAGCCCTGCTCAGCAAGCTCCAGCCGCAGCTGCTCCAGTTCATTTTCTGTCTCTGCACGGGTCAGCACATCCAGTACACTGTCAAGATAAGCCAGTTCCTCCCGTCCGGCGGCAATCTGCTGAGCCAGAATTTTCTCTGCCGTACAGGCTTTTTTATATGCTGCATAATAACGCTGGGCATTCTGCGGCGGTGTCAGACGGACATCCAGCGGAATGGTCACGCAAGGACAGTCCGGCTCATAAAAATCCTCCAGCACAGCCTCTGAATCGCCCTTTTTCAGACGATACAGATTGGCAGAAATCAAATCCGCCTGCCGCCGCAGTCCGTCCTTTTCCCTGCACTGTGCCAGCTCCTCCGTCTGGGAAGCAATTCTTCGTCCGATACGTTCCGTCGTCTGTACCAGCAGTCGGAATAAATCATTGGCACGCTGCTTCATCCGTGCAATGCGGTCACGCTGGGCAAAGAAATGATCCAGCAGCGCACAGGCGGACGGCATCTCACGAGTCACCATTAGCGTTCCATATTGGTGCAAGGGCAGAAAGGAAAAGTCCTTGAGCTGTCCCTCCCGTGTAGCTGCAATGGTAAAGATACAGCGGCTCTCTGTAAGCATCGTTCTTGTACGGCTGATGGCATAGCACAGACGATCATAGGTATCCGCATCCATCTCCTCTGTACGGCAGTCTGCGCCCCGTCCTGCATAGTACGCCCATTCACGCACCAGCACCGGAGAAACACCCTCCAGCGTACTCAGCAGCACCTTGGGCAAAGCTCCTGCCTGCGCCTGTACACGTGCTCGGATGGTCTCCGGAGAGGCTTCCAGAAAGTTCAGCCGTGTATCCCGGGGCGGTGTTTCATATAGCATCCCCGGCAGCACCAGACGCTTGCTGGACATTTCCGCATCCACTCGCTTGATGCTGTCGATAATTTTACCGTTTTCATCGATGAGAATCAGATTGGAATACCGTCCCATAATTTCACAGGCAAGGGTCAGCTGCACCACATCCCCCAGCTCATTGACACAGGAAAAATCCAGATATAAAACACGCTCCAGTCCGTCCTGTCGGATGGCAAGCAGCTTGCCGCTGCCCAGCCGTTTCCGCAGCAGCATGCAAAACATGGGCGGTGCCTTGGGATTGTCCACGGCTACATCCGTCAGATGAATCCGTGCACGGTCTGCCGAAGCTGAAATCAGCACTTTATAACCGCCCTCACGGCTGCGCAGGGAGAGCACAACCTCCTCCCGTGCCGGCTGATGCACCTTTTCCACCCGTGCACCGATTAAGCAGCTCATTTCTCTCCGAACTGCATACAAAAATGCACCGTCTAATGCCATAGGTTACACCTCTTTTTCATATTGTAATATTTCAAAGGAAATGGGGGTGCGCAGCTGTTCCAGCTGCTCCAGACGCAGATGCGCTTCCCGTCCGGTTTTATAATAATAAGGCGTCATTGAAAAAAGATTGCGGATGTCCTCTGCATGGGGCAGAAAGATTTCTTCATCCACATGCTCTGCCCCCAGAAAGGAAAATCCCTCCAGTGCATAATCCTGTACCTCATTTGCATAAGGTTTCTCATAGATCGCCTGTTTCAGTCCTATAAGATGCATAGCACCGGGAATCACCAGCACCATTTTGCCCTTTGGCTTCAGCACACGTTGAAACTCTCCGCCGCAGTAGGGGGCAAACAGGGACATGAGCAGATCGCAGCTTTCATTTTCCACCGGCAGATGGAAGCTGCTGCCTACGGCAAATGCCGCAGACTTACAGCTTTTTGCAGCGGCATCCACGGCGCATTTGGCAATATCCACCCCATACACCTGCACCGGATTTCCATCCTCCGCAAACATGTCGGTTACATGCTTTGTATAGTATCCCTCGCCGCAGCCTGCATCCAGCAGGACGCCCTGCCGGGGCATCCATTTCCGGATGACCTGACACAGCCGGTCGCACAGGGGCTTATAATAACCCGCACGGAGAAAGGAACGCCGTGCCTGCACCATTAATGCATTGTCCCCCGGATTTTTGGCATGCTTGCGGTTCACCGGCAACAGATTTACATAGCCGCTGCGTGCATAGTCAAACCTATGTCCTGCACTGCACACAAGGCTTCGCTCCTGATGTGCCATGGGCTTTCCGCATACAGGACAGCTCCAGATGCTCACTTCTCTGTCCCTCCCCATACATAGGATACCGGATCCCCCTGTGTATCGCAGATGATTTCTGCATCGGGAAAGGCTATGCACAGCCGCTCCGCCAGCAATTCCTGTGCCACAAGTTCTGTATGATAATGACCGCAGTCAAACAGTGCCATGCCTGCATTGCGTGCTCCATACCAGCAGTCATGCTTGATATCTCCTGTAATCAGCCCGTCACATCCCTGCTCTATGGCATCATGGAGAAATGAACCGCCGGAACCGCTGCACAGGGCAATCTTCCGGATGGGTCTTGCCGCCGGACAATACCGCACCACCTGACAGCCCAGTACCCTTTGCAGACTTTGTGCAAGCCTTTCAGCATTCCAGTCCCTGCGGCTTTCTGCAATCCAGCCGAAGCCGCTGCCCCCCAGTGTATCTGTCACAGTCTGCAAATCCAGTACATCCCGGAGCTTATCATACAAACGTCTGTTAATACCGCCCTCTGCCAAATCCAACGGCGTATGCACACAGATGGCTGCCATATTGGCGGCTGCCAGCTGCCATACGGGATCCGTAGGAATAAGCTGTTTCAAGGGAGAAAAAATCACAGGATGATGGGAAACCATCAACTGTGCTCCCACAGCCCTTGCTGCTGCAACCGATGCATTGGACAAATCCAGACTGATATACATCCGGTCAGCCGGCATGTGGGGAGCACCTACCAGAAGTCCGCTGTTATCCCATTTTTCCTGTGTGCAGAACGGAGCCATCCGGTCAATTTCTCTGTATACTTCTCCAACAGTTATCATGCTGTTTCCTCCTGCTTTCCGCATTTCTCTTTGAGTGTCTCTGCCAGTTCCTGATATGCCTTTGCAGCTTCGGGCTGCACCTGCATCATCTGCTCTGCAAGCTGCTGATAATGGTTCAGACGGAATCGTCCATATGCACGTACAGTTTCATCCGTCCAGTCCACATCACCCAGTTCCTGTACGAAAGGATCCAGTACAGCTCCTGTACCGTCATACCGCACCTGCATCACCGTATAAAAAAAGCGGCCCTCCTGCACAATTTTCTCCTGCACAAACTGATAGCCGTTTTCTGCAAGCCATGTACGCAGAAGCGGCACCTTGGTCATCGGCTGCAAAATCAGGTTTATCCCCTGCTTTACCCAGTCGCAGTCACTTACGATATGGATAATGGTTTCGCCGCCCATGCCGGCAATGACCACATCGGTTACATCTACAGAAGGAATCTGCCGCAGTCCGTCTGATAAAATCAGCTGCGCCTGTTCAAGAAGTCCTGCATGCTTCAAGGTACGTTCCGCCGCCTGAAGAGGTCCCTTTCCGATATCCGATGCAATGACCCTTTTGCAGCGTCCGGTACGCAGCAGCTCTGCTGCC
This sequence comes from Ruminococcus sp., assembly GCA_051882115.1. Lineage (GTDB taxonomy): Bacteria > Bacillota > Clostridia > Oscillospirales > Ruminococcaceae > Ruminococcus_C. Next base: position 4,569 of record JBJERF010000058.1, read on the forward strand.
AGATAAGCGTGATCCGTTCCCACATCGCAGGCAATGCCCTTCCCTGTTACCAGCTCTGCACAGGCTGCCAGTCTTTTTGTAAGCATACGCCTCACCTCTGTCAAAAAATAAGCGGCCGTCATCTACGGACAGCCGCCTGATTTCAAAATCTTACCGCAGGTTTACGCCTCAGAAGCAGCAATCTGCTGATTCAGCTTCTCAAGAAGCTCATCGCAATTTACACCATGCACCATGCAAGCTTCCTCTACAGTCTCGCCGCGGGATGCCGGACAGCCCAGACAGTGCATACCAATTTCCATAAAAGTCGGTGCGGTCTGGGGTGCAATATCCAGAATATCTCCAATAATGGTATCCTTTGTAATCGTAACAGCCATTGTATTTTCCTCCTGTTTTTGGTTCATCGGCAAATTTATGCAAGACAAGGCACAGCTTCCGCCATGCCCCGTCCCTTTTCCCTTTATTCAGCCTTCATCTTTGCGAAGCACTCGCTGCAATATACTGCACGGTCTTCTCTCGGCTGGAACGGAACCCTTGCTTCACCGCCGCAGGATGCGCAGGTTGCAATGAACATTTCACGTTCCGGCTTGGAAGCACCGCCAGCTGCTCCCTTCTTCGCATCACGGCAAGCCTTGCAGCGTTTCGGCTCATTCACAAAGCCCTTTTCAGCGTAAAATTCCTGTTCTCCGGCTGTGAAAACAAATTCCTCGCCGCAATCCTTGCATACCAAAGTCTTATCTTCGTACATAGTGACCTTTCCTTTCTGAATTTTCCATATGGAAAATTCCGCTGCTGCGTCCTGACAGCAGCTTTGCATGAGTTGTTTTGGACCGGGAACGGATTCACACCGACACCTTGCGCAAATTGCGGCAACGCTCTGCTGCTTAAGCTACCGGACCATATTGACTTTCACATTGTGCGCCGACGCAGCTTCCGCCGTGCCCGCTGCAATGCGTTATCGACTGTTTTCACGGAAATGTGCAGTTCCTGTGCGATAGATGCATAGGCAGCACCCCCCAGAAACATTCTGCACACCTGATACTCCTGCGGAGAAAGCTGTCCGATCAGCTCCTGCCAGAATGCAGTCTGTTCCTCTCGCTGCATGACAATAGAATCCGGACCGGCTGCTGTATCCTCCCTTTCAAACACAGGCGCACTGGTATCGCCCACAGGCATAGGAAACCGACAGCTGCTGCGAAGCACCGAACGCATTCTGTTTACAATACAGGTTGCCGCATAAGTAGAGAATTTCACATTCCGATGCACATCAAATCCGGCAACCGCAGACAAAAGACCCAAAAAGCCCTCCTGTACAAGATCCTCTGCTTCAACAGCACCACTCATCTGTGCCGCTTTCCAGTGAATCCACTTTGTATATCTTGCAATCAAAACATACATTGCCTCAGAACTGCTTTCCGCCCATGCAGCCAGCTGCTCATCTGTACAATGATTCAGCTCTGGATTTTTCAAATGCATACTCCCTATCATTGCCAACTGATTCAGTCTGTACTTTTTATTATATCGAAAAACCGATTTCTTGTCAATATAATTCCACAAAAAACAAAATATATCCGAGAAAAAATAGCAATTCAAACAGTTTTGAAGTTCGAATTTCTGTCAGAATGCACACACACATCTATGGAAAACGATCTGTCTCCAGCTCGACCGCCCTACGACCCCCAATTTCACTTTTTCATCATTTACAGCACATCAAGCCCCCTGCCAGGGCAATGTCATCAACTTAAGAAAGTATAGAAGTTTTCGGTCAAGCCTTTTGAGAAAGGCTTGCAGGGTCCAGGGACAGCGTCCCTGGTCGCCGTCCGCAGACGGCGAAATGCCCTGCGCCATCCTTTTGGCGCGCGGAGAAAGGGGGAAATCCAAGCGACAGCTTGGATTGGGGGAAGCGGACAAGACCGCTTCCCCCTGTTTGAGCGATGGGGTAAACTTCCCTTGCAAACGTTCCGGTGGAACGTTTGCAGCGAAAAATCCTTAAGTTCACGACATTGCCTGCCAGGGGGGCGATATACTTGCTTTGTGTAAATGAGAAAATAAAGAGACTGCTGCAGATCGAAGTGCTGCAGCAGCCCCATACCTTCAATTACCGTTCATCCAGAATCTTAAAAATCGTATCCCAGTCCTCATCATCGGTTATGGATGATCTGGAAGAAGCTGCACGATGTTCCTGCGCCGGAATGGATGCAGTAGGACTGCTGACCTTTACATCTGCCACCTTGGGATTCTCAACCACAATGGGTTCTTCCTCCTCCGCTTCTGCATTACTCTGTTCTGCCGGTGCATCCGGATCGTTAAAGCCGGTTGCAATTACAGTAATGGTCATCTCATCATGCATATCGGATTTGAATGCTGTACCAAAAATGGACTCAACATTTTCCGCAGCCTTTTCCGTAATCAGCTTGGTCGCTGCATCCACATCCGAGGAAAGCACATCCTCACTCATGGTGATGTTAATCAGCAGGCGTTTTGCTCCTGCAATGGATGTTTCAAGCAGCGGGCTGGCAATGACCTCTGCCGCAGCCGCCTTTGCCTTGTCCTTGCCGGAACCATGTCCAATGGCCATATGTGCATAGCCTGCACCCCGCATAATGGTGGTAATATCGGCGAAATCCAGATTGATATAGCCTTCCTCCACAATCAGGTCGGAAATGCTGCGTACACCCTTTTCCAGAATGGCATCTGCAAGCGCAAAGGATTCTCTCATGGTCAGCGGCTTTTCGTCCCCGTCCAGCAGCTTTTCATTGGGTATAACAATCAGGGAATCCACATATTTTTTCAGTTCTTCAATACCCTTTTCAGCCTGAACCATTTTCTGTTCACGCTCAAATGCAAAGGGCTTTGTAACAACAGCAACGGTCAGAATGCCTGCATCCTTTGCAATACGTGCGACAACAGGAGCAGCACCCGTACCGGTACCGCCGCCCATGCCGGCTGTAATAAATACCATATCCGCACCCTTCAGTGCAGACTCAATTTCCTCTGCATTTTCCTCGGCACTGCTTGCGCCGACAGCCGGTTTATTTCCGGCACCTCTTCCCCGGGTGAGTTTTGCACCAATCTGAATTCTTGTGCTTGCTTTTGAATTGTTCAGCGCCTTGGCATCTGTATTTACCGCGATATATTCAATATTCTGCACGCCGGACTGTACCATACAGTTCAGCGCATTGCCGCCGGCACCGCCAACGCCAACCACTTTAATACATACATCCGGTTCGAATGCGTCTTCATAAATGAAATCGGTCATGATTTTGATTCCTCCTAATAATCGCTTCTATGTTGCAGACGCATATGCCGCTGCCGCCGCATACACTCTATCAATTGCTCAGAAATACACTTATTATATTAACACACTTTCCGCCATATTTCAAGTCATTTTCAAAAATTTTTTCTTTTTTCACCGGTCTATAACGAAATCAGTTCTGTGCGGAACTGATTTCCTCACGGGTGACTGTGGTTACAGTGGTTGTATCGCCGCTTTCAGAATCTGTCCCTGTGGTCGTTGAAGCAGATTCAACAGGCGGACTTACAATGCTTGCAGACAGACGATCCCGGAATGAGCACTGATTGTTTCCGATCATGGTAAGATAACCCTCTTTATCCGTACCCAGACGGGTAATCACAGCTTCTGCCAGCGTAATTTTGTAGGATATCTCATTCCAGTTTCCCATGGAGAATTCAATACGATTGTCAAATACAACCACGATGTTATACTTGTCCGACATATCAATGGATGTAATGGGAACACTCAGCTCGGTATTCATGATCCGGACAAAAGCATCAAAAATCTCATCCTTTGTCTGATCGGATGAAGCAATATGCTGTCCGGGTGTCAGAACCGTAGGATTAAAGCCATAAATCACCGGCAGGTTGTCCGCTGCCTCTGCACTGTTGGCAATAATCTTTCCGCTTGAACTGGTCAGAAGGATGCCGTTATCAAAGAAAATATTATAGGATTCCCGGCATTCCTTGATTTCAATCACCACTGCATCCGGATATTTTTTCTGCACTTCTGCCGACTCTACATAAATCAGCTCCGACTCAATATTTTCTTCAATTTTCTCTGTATCCATTCTCAGAAGATTATCACCTTTGCATACACCGCCGGCTTCTACAATCTCACTGGGCGTATACTTCGGTGCAGAACCACTCATTTCAATGGTCGTCACGTTAAAGAATACAGTCATTGACAGTGCCATTCCCACACAAGCAGTCAGCAGCAAAACCGTAAAAATATAAAGCGGCATCAGCCGTCTTCGTCTGCGCATTCTTTTGGCATTTTGATAGCCGTTCCGAATTGTCGTCTTTTCGACATCATGCATTGCCATGGCCATCCTCCTCATTTATTTGGAAGAGCACATCCGCAAACGCCACACAATCTGCGGACGTGTTCTCTCCGTAATCTCATTGCAAAACCCGTATGATACGTCCCCCTGCGCCTCTGAGTACCTGCTCAATGGCTTCGTAGCCCCGGTCAATATGATGGATCTGCCGCACTTCGGTGGTGCCCTGTGCTGCCAGTCCTGCCAGCACAAGAGCTGCCCCGCCCCGAAGATCTGTTGCCGCCACATGGGCACCATACAGCTCATGCACACCGCTGACAACTGCGGTTCGTCCGGAAACACAAATTTCTGCCCCCATCTGAACCAGACCGTCCACATGACGATAACGGTTTTCAAAAATATGCTCCTCAAACACACTGACGCCATTGGCAAGGGTCATAACCGCCATCAGAATCGCCTGCATATCCGTGGGAAAGCCCGGATGAGGCATGGTACGCAGCCGTGCCACAGCACGCAGCCGACGAGGCGCACGCAGATACACTGCATCTTCCATACGGTCAATACGGCAGCCTGCCTGCTCCAGAATGGGCAGTACATTTTCCATCTGTGCACCTGCTGTACCGCACAGCTTCACCGTCCCCCCTGTAATGGCGCCGGCGGATAAATACGTCAGTCCGGCAATCCGATCGGGCATAATGCGATGTACACAGCCTGTCAGAGACGGAACCCCCTGAATACGGATGGTACTTTCACCATCTCCGCTGATACGGGCACCGCATTTTCGCAGAAACTCTGCCAGATCACAAATCTCCGGTTCCTTTGCTGCATTGTACAGAACCGTATCACCCTTTGCAAGCACTGCCGCAAGCAGCACATTTTCCGTAGCACCCACTGACGGAAATTTCAGATGAATGGTACAGCCCCGAAGTCCCTTGGGTGCCGTACAGTCCAGTCTGCCCTCATGGCGCACAATCTGTGCACCCATCTGACGCAGCGCATCCAGATGCAGATCAATGGGTCTGGGTCCCAGCTCACATCCGCCGGGATAATAGACCTGACAAGCCCCCAGCCGGCCCAGAAGTGCACCCAGAAACACAATGGATGAGCGCATTTCCTGCATCAGCGTTTCCGGAATTTCGCTGCGTACAAGGGAATCCGCATGAATGGTAATTGTATGTTCCTGCATCATACAGCGGCATCCGGTATGTGTCAGAATGCGACACGCCGCAAAAACATCCGTCAGCCGGGGACAATTCTCCAGCACCGTCTCACCGCTGCACAGCAGTGCAGCTGCCAGCAGCGGAAGCGCACTGTTTTTTGCGCCGTGCAGCAGCATTTCTCCGTCCAGCGGAATGCCGCCGTTTATCACAAGTTTCTGCATCCGCATCACCTCTTGCTTTTTTCTCATGCTATGCAGATGCGATCGGTTTTGTGATTACTCCTTGGTACTTTCTTCCGTTGTTTTCTTTTCTTCGGAAGTGACCGCTGCTTCAGAGGGCTTCTTCTTTGCTTCAGACGGCTTTTTATCCGGCAGCATTTGCGGCATACAGGAAGCGATTTCCTTCTTTGCCTTTTTCATAGATTCTTTAAAGGTCAGCTTCTTTTTTTCTGTGGGATGCTCTGCCTGAGCCTGCTGTGCTGCCTCCTGCTCTGCTTTCTGCTGCTGCCGCTGTCTGCCTTTTTCCAGCAGCTCCTGCACCACTGCCCAGATCCGATCCGGCGTATCGGTAATTTGCAGGGATGCTGCCTGACGGGACATGGTTTCAATCTTTCTGGGATCGTCATACAGCCTTTTCACATGACCGATCATGCCCTCAACGGTTACATTTTTCTGTTCAATAACAATGGCTGCACCGGCTCTTCCCAGTACATTGGCATTATGCAGCTGATGATTGCCTGCCACAATGGGAGACGGAATCAGAATGGATGCTTTTCCGGCTGCTTCCAGCTCCGCAAGGGTGGATGCACCGGCACGGCAGATGACAAGATCTGCGGCTGCAAGACAGGTATCCATATCATGAATATACTCTGTTATGCGCAGACGCTTGCTGCGCAGGGGGATACCGGCTTCCTCCATGGCCTTGGGGAAGGAATCCCGTCCCATACCGCCGTAGCCATGGATATGGTTGATTTTCAGATCTTGCTGCACATGCCATGGAATCAGTGCCTCCATAACCTCGTTGATACAGCCGGCACCCAGACTGCCGCCAAAGGAAAGAATACACAAATTGTTATCAAATCCAAGCTCCCGGCGTGCTTCCTCCTTGGTTTTACGAGAAATGCCGGAACGCACCGGAAGACCCGTAACTGTATAGGGACAGTCAAATTCCATATAATTCAATGCTTCCTTTACCGTCAGCATGACATGATCCACATTCTGGGAAAGCATTTTATTGGTCACACCGGGGAACGCATTCTGCTCATGAATGGCGCAGGGAACACCCATTTTTGCAGCCATGCGAATCACAGGACCGGCAACATAGCCGCCTGTACCAATGGCGATATCCGGTTTGAAGTCCTCCACAATCTGACGGGCACGCTTGCCGGACTTTGCCAGATAATAGAGTGCCTGTGCATTCCGCTTGATGTTATGAAGCGAAATTTTCCGCTGAAAGCCTGCAACCTGAATGGTTGCCAGCTGATAGCCTGACTGGGGCACCAGACGTGCCTCCATACCGTTAGGGGTTCCTGCAAAGAGAAACTCTGCCTCCGGATCGTGCGCCTGAATAATCGATGCAATTGCAAGAGCCGGATTGATATGACCGCCGGTTCCTCCGCCTGCGAACAAAACCTTCATAAATGTCCTCCTATCAAAGGAAGCTGCGGCTGCACGCTGGTGCAGCACAGCACACTTCATGGCATAGCAGCTGCATGTTATGCATCCGCCTGCGCCTGTATTTTTTTACGGCTTGCTGCCGTACCAGATGCGGTTCGGTATCGTGCACGTGAGATGTTCATCACAATGCCCATTTCTGACAGCTGCAAAATCAATGCTGTACCGCCGTAGCTGAAGAACGGCAGACTGATACCCGTATTGGGCACCAGATTGCTGACAACGGCAATGTTGATGAATGCCTGCAAACCAATATGCATGGTAAAGCCTACAGCAACCAGCATGCCGAATTTATCCTGTGCATGGGTTGCAATATGGAAGCCCCGGAATATGAGCAATGCAAACAGCAGAACCACCGTCAATGCGCCCACGAATCCAAGCTCCTCACAAACAATGGAAAATACAAAGTCATTTTTGGTTTCCGGCAGATACAGGAACTTCTGCCGGGACTCACCCAGACCCAGCCCGAACAAGCCGCCGGATCCGATGGCAATCAATGACTGACAGGTCTGCCAGGTACCGCCCTGACTATCTGAAAACGGATCCAGCCATGACTGAATACGTGTGGAAAAGTAGCTGTAGCCTTCAAAAATAGAAAGGATCAATACAATGCCCATGACTGCACCGGCACCTACTCCAAGCAGAATCAGAAAATGCCGCAGCTTTGCACCGCCTACCCAGATCAGTGTCATGCCAATCAGACCGATCAGAATGGTACAGGACAGATGAGGCTCCAGCATCAGAAGCACCGCAACGATGCCCAATGCCACCAGATAAGGCAGGATACCGGTGCGGAACTTCTGCATCTGACCATAGTTCATATCAATCAGATAAGCAAAGAAAATGACCAGTCCGATTTTCATCAGCTCCGAAGGCTGAAAACCAAAGGATCCGATATACAGCCATCTTTGCGCACCGTTTACACTAGTACCCACAACCAGCACCAATAAAAGCAGAACTACAGGAACCACATAGCTGCCAATGGCAATCAAGGGCGTCTGATATACATGGTAATCCACTACAGATAAAATATACATCAGAATCAGACCAATCACACCGGTCTTAATCTGTTCAACCGCATAGTAAGTACCCGAATGGCCCTCTGCAATTGCCCATGCATAACTGGCAGAAAACATCATGATAATGCCCATTACGAGAAGCGCAAGCACAATCAGAAAAAACGGTACATCTACCTCACCGTAGCGAATGCCTCGCTGTACAAACGGAAACTGAAAGCGCATCCGCTTTTTCTTATTTTTTGTGGTTTCAGTATTTTCAGCCATATGCAACCTCCTTGTATTTCAGCCTGCATTGCCCGGACGGTCTTTTTTGGCTTAAAGCAGTACCAATAAAACACCGCACAGACCTACAATCAGGCCAAACAGCGAAAATGTAATGACGATTTTATATTCACTGAAGCCGCTCATCTCAAAGTGATGATGAATCGGCGTCATTTTAAAGATACGGCGGCCTTCGCCGTATTTCTTCTTGGTGTATTTGAAATAGGTCACCTGAATCATAACAGACAGAGCTTCCAGAATGTACACCAGTGCCAGAAGCACCAGCACCAGATGCTGATGTGTCATCAGTCCTACACAGGTCACAGCCGCACCCAGATACATGGAGCCGGTATCCCCCATAAAGCACTTGGCAGGATGCAGATTCCATACCAGAAAGCCCAGACAGCCTCCTGCAAGGGCAATGGTAAACAGCGTGGTTTCTGTCATATTCAGTGCGCTGCAAATCACCGTAAACAGCAGCATATTGACCATGGTTACCGTACCGCACAGACCATCTATGCCGTCTGTGAGATTGACTGCATTGGTCAGATACAGAATCACCAGAACCATCAGCGGATAATAGAACCAGCTGATATCAAAAGATACAAACGTCAGATTGATTTCTGTGTTGGTATCCCCCAGCAGACGCATGACCAGCAGCCAGCCGATGGCAACCACCACCTGAAAGACAATCTTCTGCATAGGAGACAGTCCGTCATTCTTCTTGCGGGCAACCTTTGTAAAGTCATCAATGAAGCCAATCAATCCGAACAGAATACAGAATACAACAGAGCTCAGCATACGCAGTGCAGCATAGGTCATTTCCGTACTGTCGGCATCCAGTGCAGAATCCGCAAACATCCGGTACAGCACATAGCCTACTGCGGATGCAAGCACACTGGAAATCATAAACAAAAGACCGCCCATGGTGGGTGTGCCCTGTTTTCCAGCATGCCACTTGGGACCAAATTCAACTTTAATGGGCTGACCGAATTTCAGCTTATGCAAAAACGGAATCAATGCTTTTCCGCCAATGGCTGCAATCACAAAGGAAAGCAGACCCACAACAATCTCAATCCAGAACGGCATTCTGCTCATCCTCCTGTCCGAAAATTTCTCTCACACAATCCTCCAGATGCATGCCCCGGCTTGCCTTGAACAGCAGCAGGTCACCCGGTCTGAGATAAGCACGGATGGCACTGCAAAGCTCTACCGCATCATCTGTATAGAACACAGATGCACCACCCTCAGAAGCAGATTTTGCCAGATACTGCGTCTGATCGCCGTAACAGAAAATCTGGTCGGCTTCGCTTGCAGCCGCCATATCCCCTACGATTTCGTGAAGCTTACGGGACAAATCTCCCAGCTCCAGCATATCACCCAGAACAGCCACCTTTCTGCCGGCTGATTTCATCTCCTTCAGCACATGCAGAGCAGCACGCATAGAATCCGGACTGGCATTATAGCAGTCCATAATCAGCGTATAGGGGCCGTGCTGTTCAATATTCTGACGGAACCCTACGGCTTTATAAGTGCCCAGTGCATCGGCAATCTGCTGAGGTGCCACACCTGCCAGTTTGCCGGCACAGTATGCAGCAAGGGCATCCAGAACGTTATGCAGCCCCACACAGGGCAGCGTCACCCTGCATACAGTCTTGCCATGCTCTGTAATGGTAAAGACTGTGCTGTTTTCTTCCACCTGTATATCCACGGCACGTACATCTGCCTGCTCATTTTCAATACCATATGTACAAACGGGTCGTGTCAGCTGCTCTTTCAAGGGAGCCAGTCTGGGATCATCCCCGTTTACAACCAGCGGAGCATCCTCCGCCATACCATCCAGAATTTCGAGCTTTGCCTGTAAAATTCCCTCCTGAGATTTCAGATGCTCAATATGGGAAAAACCGATATTGGTAATCACACCAATTGTAGGCTGTGTCGTACAGCTCAGACGATGAATCTCACCGAAATCCGACATACCCATCTCAATGACAGCTGCCTCATGGCTGCTGTTCAGCTCCATAAGGGTCTTTGGCAGACCGATTTCATTATTCAGATTGCCCTGTGTTTTCAGTGTTTCATAGGCTGCTGAAAGCACCCTTGCAATCATCTCCTTGGTGGTTGTTTTGCCTACACTGCCTGTAACCCCCACCAGCACCGGAGAAAACTTCTTCCGGTAATAGGCAGCAATCTGAAGCAGTGCACGGCCTGTATCCGGTACAACCATACACGGACAGCCTTCGATTTCATATTCCACCACAACAGCCACTGCGCCGTTTTCTACAGCACGCTTTGCAAAGCTGTGCCCGTCAAAATGTGCCCCCTTGAGTGCCAGAAAAAGACACCCCTCCGGCATATGACGTGTATCCGTACAAACCTCTGTAATTTCAGCCTCCAGCGGTGCAGATGCACCCACTGCGGCAGCAATCTCTGACAAATGCAGCATTTCCATGTTTTCTTCCCCCAACGATCTCATTCAGCATCCAGAAGCGGCAGCCATTCCCGGACAATTTCCCGTTCATCCATATGAACATGAACCCCATTCGGCAGAATCTGATAGTCCTCATGACCTTTTCCTGCCAGAACGAGCACATCCCCCGGCTGCGCCAGCTTCATGCCCCGGAAAATGGCTTCCTTCCGGTCAACCACTACTTCATAGGGAACCTGGGTATCCTCCAGACCGGTGAGAATCTCTGCAATAATTGCCTCCGGATCCTCATCCCGTGGATTATCGGATGTCACAATCAAAAAATCTGCATACTTCGCCGCAGCCTTCGCCATTTTCGGCCGCTTGGTACGATCCCGGTTTCCGCCGCAGCCGAACAGACACATGAGCCTGCCCTTTGTATATTCCTTCACACTGCTGAGAATGTTCTCCACTGCATCCGGTGTATGGGCATAATCGCAAATCACAGTAAAATCTTTCCCGGTGGGAATGACCTCACAGCGGCCCCGCACGCCCTTGTATTCCGATAATACCGGCAGCATCTGTTCCATTGTAAGACCTGCATGCAGCCCGACGGCAATGGCAGCAATGGCATTTGCCACATTGAACATGCCGGTCATATGCAGATTCAGCTGATAGGATTTTTCACCGCAGCACAGCCAGAAGCTGGTACCGTCTGCACGCAGCCGGATGGCATCTGCATAAAAATCACCCTTGCCGCAGCTGCTGTAGGAAACCTTTTCACAGGTAATCTCTCCGTACAGCCGCTTTCCGTATGCATCATCCGTATTGACAACGGCATAATCGCACCGTTCGAACAGCATGCGTTTCGCCTGATAATAGCTTTCCATATCTCCGTGATAATCCAGATGATCCTGTGTCAGATTGGTAAATACAGCCACATCAAAATGCGTATCTCCAATCCGATGCTGCACCAGACCGAAAGAAGAAACCTCCATGACCACATAATCACAGCCAGCTGCTGCCATCTCCGCATACAGCTTCATCAGGTCATACACCATGGGCGTGGTATTATCTGTATGAAGCACCATATCTCCGATTTCATTCTGAATGGTGCCGATGAGTCCCACACGATGACCGCTTGCTGTCAGCAGATGCTTGATGACATTGGTAATCGTGGTCTTTCCGTTTGTACCGGTTACACCGATAAAATGCAGCTTCTGCTCCGGATGGCCGAACCATGCGGCACACAGCGCACCGTAAAAGATACGTGTATTTTCCACCAGGATCTGCTTTTCTCCCAGACCCATATCCCGCTGTACAACAACAGCCGCTGCACCACGTGCCAGCATTTTTTCTGCTACGGTGTGTCCGTCAAAGCTTCCGCCTTGAATACAGACAAAGAGATAGCCCTCCTGCACCTGACGGGAGTCATCCGTAAGTCCTGTGATTTCTATATTTTCAAGTTCTGTCTGCGCTTTTCCTTCCAGCAATTCATATAACCGCATAAGTGATACCGCCTTTCATACGTTTGCATTGATCGTATTATTTCTCCGCAGCTGTGCAATATACTGCTCTGTATTTCCCGAAAGAAGGGGATACTTTCCGCAAGCATCCCCTTTTTGCCAGTTTATCCTTGCACACAGTCGGGATTCTGTGCTTTTTATGGCATTAACCAGTCTGGTCGTTAATGGTCATGGTCAGGCTGATGACGGTTCCCACCTCAACCAGTGAACCGGCACTTTCAGACTGGAACTGCACCTTGGCATCTATATTTTCAGCAGACGCACCAATGGTTACAATATTCAGACCTGCCTGCTCCAGCAGTGAATCCGCTTCTGCTGCGGTTCTGCCAATCAGATCCGGAACCTCCACATATTCCGGTTCGCTTGTTTCATCGGTATAGAGCAATACAACACCGCCCTTGGCCATACTGGAACCGGTAAGGGGACAATGCCGCACAACGGTGCTGCCGTCACCAATTACCTCATATTCCAGCCCCAGATCCATCAGCGTTGCAATGGCATCATCCACCGACTTATCCTGCATAATCGGAACGGTTACATTATTGGATTCAACCGCATTATCTGTTTCCGGATAATAGCCCAGATACGGAAGTACATCCTCCATGACATTTCTTGCATAAGGCGCAACAACCGTACCGCCATAATAGTTGATGCTCTTATCCGGCTCATCTGCCATAATCAGCAGAATCACTTCCGGATCATTTGCCGGTGCAAAACATCCATAGGATGCGACATATTCCATGTCTGCTTCATTACCGGACTGGTGTTCATCCAGTTTTTCAGAGGTACCGGACTTACCGCCGATACGCTGTCCCTCAATATGTGCATTATGTCCGTTATTATTTTCTACAACCGCCTCCAGCTGTTCACGCATGGTAGCCGATGTTTCTTCGGATATCACCTGCCGCTTGATTTCTGTTTTATGCTCTTCAACAATATTGCCGTCCTCATCCACAATTTTATCCACAAGATAAGGCGTTACAAGATAGCCGCCGTTCACCACAGCCGCATAGGCTGAAATCATCTGGATCGGGGTAATTTTATTCACCTGACCAAATGAAGACGAAGCCAGATCGACAATGGACATATCCGGACCAATATGAATGCTGTTGGATTCACCGGGCAGATCAATGCCTGTTTTCTCTGTCAGACCGAAACCATCAAAGTACTGATAAAAACGATCTTTGCCAACTTCCATGCCGATTTGCATAAATGCCGGGTTGCAGGAATTGGTCAGAGCCGTTGTAAAGTTCTGTGAGCCGTGACCGCTTCTGTTGGAACATGAAATGGTTGCATCTGCAACAGGCAATGAACCGTAGCAATAGTATAGATCCTTTTTCAGGTCAATCAGCTTCTCATCAAAGCCCATTGCACTGGTCACAACCTTAAATACAGAACCGGGATAATAGATCTCTGAAACGGCTTTATTTTTCCACTGAAGCTCACGGGCTGATGTATAAGCATCCGTATAATCCTGTCCGCTGAGCGTGGCCAGTGATTTGGCTGTTGCCTCATCAAAGATTTCAGAGGGGCTGTTCAGATCAAAGGAAGGATATGTAGCCATTGCATAGATGGCACCAGTCTTTGGATTCATAATGATGCCGCAGGCACGTTTCTGCACATTGTATTCTGTCACCATCTCACTGAGTGCCTTTTCCAGGTAATACTGAATGGTGGTATCAATGGTCAGATAAAGAGAGTCGCCGTTTTCTGCGTTATAAGTCGTTGAATACCGATAGGGCATTTCTTCGCCGTTTGCTGCCTGTGCAGATACAACACGGCCATCTATGCCGGACAGATAGGCGTTATACTGATACTCCAGACCATACTGACCGTCTCCGTCGCTGTTTGTAAAGCCAATGACACTTGCTGCCAGCTCATTCTGCGGATAATATCGTTTGGTGGATGCCTGTGTAGCAAAAGAAATCAGGTTCATATCACTGAAATACGCCATAATTTCATCGGCAACGGTTTTTTCCACCTGTGTTTGCAGCACATAATAACGCCCGTCCTTTTCAAAGGAATCATAGACATCCTCCGCATCGATACCCAGCTTATTCGAAAGATAATTGGCAATAGAGGCTTTCAGATTTTCCACGTTAATCAGATTTTCCGCTGTTTTTCCATTTTCCTGTGCATTGGCACGCTTGACATCATTGCTTTCCTCAATGTCCTGCATTTCCTCACGGAACAAGGTAGGGTCAATATACACATTATAAACCGTAGCACTCCATGCAAGGGGGGTACCGGTGGCATCATAAATTGCACCCCGCTGCGCCTCCAGCGTCATCGTGCCAAAGTGATAGTTATTTGCAAGGCTCTCATATTTCTCATGATCCAGCACAGAAACCTTAAATAAATTGATGATTACCGCAGCACAGATCGTGGACATGATGGCCAGCACGCCAATATTCAAATGTGATTTCATACGTGCAGTGGGCATATTACCTTTTGCTGCGCCTGCACTTATGACTTCATCTTTTTCCGTTTTCGGCACAGTGCTTCTCCTCTCTCATTCGGCTCAAAACTTGTAAATAAATAGAATAAGGCGGGAATCCGTGAAAATACCCCGCCCATATAAACTGTCTCATTCAGACAGGAACTCTCATTAAACAGGAAACGGTTCCTTTCCTGTTTAACTTATTGCGGAACCAGTCCGTGCGGTGTGCCCATCTGTCCGATGGAAGCACACCGGCACAGTCAGTTCCATTTTCCGACACCCGATTTTGCATCTCTTTCTTTTATATACTAACGGCAATTTTTTTGTATATGTGCAATACGCACACTGCCGATAGCAGCAATAAAAAAACGTACAGCCAGGCCCTCAGGCTCTGTACATGATATGCCGGTTACCCCCGAAGATATTCAATCAAATCCACAAACCAGTGTTTGATTTTGATAAATATATTTTGTTCCGGCTCCTCGACGATGACTTCGTCCTCTGTTTGTATCTGAATGTATTGAATCTGAGACTGATCAATTTTTTGCAGTCCCAGGCGTTCTTCTGCATATTCTTTGATATTCCGGATAGAGGCCTGTCCCTCCAGCTCCGTCTGCATGCGCACATTCTCACTGCGCAGCTCATTCAGCTGTGTACTGGCTTCCGATATATCGGAATAGACCTCATTCAATTGCACATAGCTGTTAATGACAAAATAGAACAAAGATACTGCCAGCAAGCTGACAATACTGATTTTGAGTGCTTGCCCCCGTTTTTTCGGAGCAATATAAAAAAGGCCTCTTTTTACAGGCTCCTGCTTTTCCTTCTGTGCAGATGGAGTCTCTGCTGAGGCTGTTTGCTGCGTCTCCTCTACCTGCACTTTTTCACGCTGCTCAGCCATCACAGATTATCTCCTTTCTATCACACGCAGCTTTGCACTGCGGCTGCGATGATTATCAGCCAGCTCTGTTTCCGAAGCAGTAATCGGCTTGCGGTTCACAAGTGTTCCCTCCGGTTTCCTGCCGCATACGCATTGGGGAAAATCCGGCGGACAGATACATCCCTGACACCATTTGGCAAACTGCTTCTTCACAATGCGGTCTTCTAAGGAATGAAAAGTAATCACCGCCAGACGCCCCCCCGGCTTCAGGCACTGGAAGGCTGCCTCAATGCCCTGTTCCAGATGTTCAAACTCACCGTTTACAGCAATCCGGATCGCCTGAAAGGTTTTCTTACAGGGATTCTTTTCACGCCGCACACGCTGCGGAACACTGTTTTTCACAATTTCCGCCAACTCAAGTGTTGTGGCGATTGGTTTTTCCCCACGAGCTGCTGCAATATTCCGTGCAATGCTCCGTGCAAATTTTTCCTCGCCATAGGCGAACAATATCTGCGCAATGGATTCCTCTGACCAGGTATTTACCAGTTCAGCGGCACTGAGTCCGGTCTGACTCATGCGCATATCAAGGGGCGCATCCGTATGATAGGAAAAGCCCCGTGAACCGGTATCCAACTGATGGGAGGACACGCCCAGATCCATCAGAACACCATCCACAGCAGGAATTTCCAGTTCATCCAGCACACGCCGGATTTCATCATAATTGCAATGAAAGACCTTTGCCGGATAAGCAGAAAGCCGCTGACGGGCAATTGTTACGGCATCCGGATCACGATCCAGACCGATCAGCAAGCCGTTTTCGCTCAGACGCTTTGCAATTTCGCAGGAATGACCGGCACCGCCCACAGTTCCGTCCACATAAATGCCATCCGGTTTTATGGCCAGTCCCTCTAACACCGGCTCCAGCAGAACAGGTATATGTACAAATTCCATTTTCCCACCGCCTCAGAAGCCAAGTTCGCTCATGGTTGCAAGCAAATCGCCCATATCCATGTTTTGATTCATCTCATCCCAACGTGCCTTATCCCAGATTTCCGCCTTATTATTGGCACCAATGACCACAATATCTTTTTCCAGTCCTGCGAACATACGCAGATCCTGGGGAATCAGAATACGTCCCTGCTTATCCGGTGTTACCTCACAGGCACCGGAAAACAGCCATCGTTGAATCATAATGGCCTTTGTCTGCGGAACGGCTGAGATTTTTTCAGAGAGTCTGTCCCATTCTGTCTGGGAATACACCGTCAGACAGGGGGAATCGATTCCCTTTGTCACATAAAAAGACACGCCCAAAATTTCCCGCAGCTTTGTGGGAAAATTCAATCTGCCCTTGGCATCGATATTATGGTAATACGTACCCATTAAAGATGCCATCACAAAAGCCGCCTTTCACCTTGGGTATTTACGGGTCAAACAGGCACTGACTCCCCCCAAATAGGGAATGCAACCCACTTTTCACCGCTGTATACTTATTATACCCCATCTAAAAAAAAATTGCAATAAGTCCTAAAACAAATCGAGCTAAAAAATCTCAGAATTTTCAGCATCATTTTTGTGCAATTCTTACAAATGATATTTTTACGGTTCTTTAAACAGGATGCGTTATCCAATATAAAAGCAAACAAAAAGAGGAGTAAGCGCAGCTTACTCCTCTTTTATCATAGAAAAAAATCAATTATTCATTGATAGCAGTTACAACGCCGGAACCTACAGTTCTGCCGCCCTCACGGATAGCAAAACGCAGGCCCTCTTCGATAGCGATCGGAGAGATCAGCTCAACGTCCATAGCAACGTTGTCGCCCGGTGTGCACATTTCAACGCCTTCCGGCAGTGTGATGATACCTGTAACGTCAGTTGTTCTGAAATAGAACTGCGGTCTGTAGTTGTTGAAGAACGGTGTATGACGGCCGCCTTCTTCCTTCTTCAGAACGTATACCTGACCCTTGAACTTGG
>JBJERF010000059.1:0-22114 GCA_051882115.1 Ruminococcus sp.
GACTGAGCCCGTCCTCCTTGCAATACACCCAGTATTGCTGCGTCGGATGTTCGTCGTCAGGACGAAAATCTGCTCGAAAATCCGACTGTCTCCAGATCTGAAACAGGCTCTAAGAAAGGATTCCTGTGCCGGCGAAACTACCGCACAGGAATTTTTTATTGCAGCAGTGTTTGAATGGCGTTCCGTTCTTCTGCCATCTGCTCTTGAAATTCTTTCGGCGGAGAGAAGGTGGAATCATAGCTGTATAATGCTGCCCCCAGCCCTTTTTCCTGTACCAGTGCCAGTTCTTTGGAAGAGACTGAAAAATCTGTCAGCCATTCATCTTTTCCGGTACCGGCATACTGGTCCTCCTTACCCATTTTATAGGTGCAGATACCAATGACCAGTTCTACATCTTTACAAGTTACCATTTCCTCCCACATGGCAACGGTTTCTGCAAAGGGGGCGGTTTCATTTTCCAGCCCGAAGTAAATCTGCGGTACAATATAGTCGCAATATCCGGATTCACTGCACCATTTCTGCACATTGGCATATTGCGTTTCATTTCCCTTCAGCGTTCCCTGTGGACTGATGCCAAAGAGCACATCCGGATTTTCGGCTTTTACGGCTTCATAGATTTCTGCGACCATCCGGCTGCATTGCTCCTTGCGAAAAGCAGAAAGGTTGGTTTCCTTGCTTTCGGCAAAAGCCGCTGCATCAAAATCCACATCGGTTGTGGGATAAAAGTAGTCATCTATGTGAATGCCGTCTACATCATAGTTCCGGACGATTTCTGCGGCTCCCTCTGCAATCAGCTCCCGCACCTCCGGATAGGCAGGATTCAGCCACCATCGGTCATTGACCAGACAGAGGTATGTCCCACGGGTTTCCTCGTTGTTATACCATTGTTTCAGGGGAAAGCGGTCATCCATCTCCTGCATCTGTACATCGGATTGACAGCGCATGGGATTGATCCATGCATGGACGGAAAGTTCTCTGGCATGGGCAGCTTCGATCGTGATTTCCAAAGGGTCAAAATCCATATTTGCCGGTGTGTACAGACCTGGTGAGAACAGCTCAGACTGATAATAAGCATCACCAAAGGCACGTACATGAAGGTAAACTGTGCGGATGCCCAATGCGGCCGCCTGATCAAAACGTTCCTCTATGATTTGCATGAAGGATTCCTCTGTCTGGGTCATGAGAATTTCCGGATAGTCATTGACCGTAAACCACATGGCATATTGAGGGGTGTAGTTCAGCGGTTCATACTGTATGTCAGCATCCGTATCTGCTTCTGTCTGTTCGATTCTCAGCTGGGTCAGGTTCTGTTCATAGTCATACAGATGCAGCTCCTGAGAGGAATCAGCCGTCTCTGTACCGCAGCCGCAGAGCAGAAAGGCTATCCATAAGAGAATCACAACAATCTTTGGAATGAAATGCTTCACGAGATCAACCTCCTTGTTTTTTCCATACAGTATATTGTGTGGGCAAAGGGATGTATACGGAAAATATTGTAAAAGGAGGGTGGATTTCTCAGGCTGTACAGAGTTTTTTGCAAAAATGATCAAATATAACAGATTTTTTTAAATGCGGTCAGAATGCTTGCAATTCATCGGGGAAAATGATATAATAAAAATATGTTTTTTGATTGTGAAAGAATGCCCATAAGGAGGAGTATCATGCTGACAGATATTGAAATTGCACAGCAGGCAAAGATGAAGAAAATCGGTGAAATTGCTGCCGGCCTTTCTATTGATGAGGAGGACATTGAGTATTACGGACATTATAAGGCAAAGCTTTCCGAAGCACTGTTTCAGAAGCAGAAGAATCAGCCCGACGGAAAACTGATTCTGGTGACAGCCATTAACCCTACCCCTGCCGGTGAGGGAAAAACCACCATCAGTGTGGGCCTTGCAGAAGCAATGGGTCAGATTGGCAAGAAGGCAGTTCTTGCATTGCGTGAACCGTCACTGGGACCCGTATTCGGTATTAAGGGCGGTGCAGCCGGCGGCGGTTATGCACAGGTTGTCCCCATGGAGGATATCAACCTGCACTTTACCGGAGATATGCATGCCATCACTGCGGCAAACAATCTCCTCTGTGCGATGCTGGATAATCATATGCAGCAGGGCAATGAACTGCGCATTGACCAGCGTCGGATTATGATAAAGCGTGTACTGGATATGAATGACCGTGCCCTGCGGAATATTGTCATCGGTCTGGGGGGCAAGGTGGACGGCATCCCTCGTTCAGACAGCTTCCAGATTACCGTTGCATCCGAGGTCATGGCGATTCTGTGCTTATCTGCGGATCTGGCAGATATGAAGGAGCGTTTGGGTAAAATTCTGGTTGCCTATGATCTGGATGGCAATCCGGTTTATGCAAAGGATCTGGGGGCAAATGGTGCCATGACTGCCTTGCTGAAGGATGCCCTGAAGCCCAATCTGGTACAGACACTGGAGAATACACCGGCATTCATCCACGGCGGACCCTTTGCCAATATTGCACATGGCTGTAACTCCATCCGTGCGACAAAGCTGGCACTGAAGCTGGGGGATTACTGCATTACAGAGGCAGGCTTCGGTTCCGATTTGGGTGCAGAGAAATTCTTTGATATTAAATGCCGCTACGGCAGTCTGAAACCGGATTGTGTTGTACTGGTTGCAACGGTTCGTGCGCTGAAATATAATGGCGGCGTACCCAAGGCACAGCTGACGGAGGAGAATCTGGATGCACTGGCAAAGGGTATTGTCAATCTTCAGGTGCATATTGAAAATATGCAGAAGTATGGCGTACCGGTTGTGGTTGCCATTAACCGTTTTATGACCGATACAGACGCAGAGCTGGCATTTGTACAGGATTTCTGCAAGAAGCTGGGTGCGGATTTCTCCGTAGCAGAGGTCTTTGCCAAGGGCGGTGCCGGCGGTAAAGAGCTGGCAGAGCAGGTTTGCAGAACCATTGAAACCAAAAAGTCGGATTTCCATGTGCTGTATGATACCAAGGCAACCATTGCTGAGAAGATTGAGATCATTGCCAAGGAGATCTACCGTGCAGACGGCGTGACCATTACGCCCCAGGCTGCCAAGGCCATTGCACAGATTGAAGCACTGGGACATGGGGATCTGCCGGTTTGTATTGCCAAAACCCAGTATTCCCTGTCGGATGATCCGTCGCTGCTGGGAAAACCGGAGGGCTTCCGGATTACTGTCCGTGATGTAACCCTTTCCGCAGGTGCCGGATTTGTGGTGGTTCTGACCGGCAATATCATGACCATGCCGGGTCTTCCCAAGTCACCGGCGGCTCTGCGCATTGACTGTGACAACGAAGGCAACATTACCGGATTATTCTGATTCAAGGACGAAATCGTATGCAATATCAATTCATTACCCATGCGCCGGAGGAAACCATTGCCCTTGCAAAAAAAATCGGCGCACAGCTCAGACCGGGGGACTGTATCGCCTACTACGGTGATCTGGGTGCAGGAAAAACAACTTTTACACGGGGGCTGGCATTGGGCATGGGACTTCCGGATGAAGTTTCATCCCCCACCTTTGCCATTGTCAATGAGTATCACGGAAAGGGCAGGCTGTCTCTGTATCACTTTGACATGTACCGGATTCTGGACAGCGATGAACTGGAAACCACCGGCTTTTATGACTATCCCATGGAGGAAAGTGTATTTGCCGTAGAATGGTCGGAGCATATTCAGGATGCACTTCCGGAGCATGTCATTCGTATTCGGATTGAACGTGTGGATGATGATACACGAAAAATAACCATTGAGGGAGATGAACGCTTTGCGCATTCTGGGAATTGATACTTCCGGAGCCGTTGCTGCCGTGGCTTTATATGACCATGATGCAGATCTGTTTCTGGGGCAGCAGACGGTTTATACCAAACGTACCCATTCACAAGTTATTCTGCCCCTTGTACAGCGTGTGCTGGCAGATACGGGGCTGACGCTTTCGGATATAGACCGGTTTGCAGTTGCCGCAGGTCCGGGTTCCTATACAGGGCTGCGCATCGGGATTGCAGCAGTCAAGGCCATGAGCTTTGGGCTGCATGCGCCCTGCTGCGGTATTTCTACGCTGGAGGCACTTGCCTTTCAGGCACATCTTTCCGGTTCGGGCATTGTTTGTCCCATTATGAAAGCCCGTCAGGGACTGGTATATGCAGGCATCTATCATTTCAGCGGGGAACGCTGTGAGGTGCTGATGGAGGATCAGCTTCTGCCCAATGAGATGCTGCTGGAGCAGCTTTATGATTTTGAGGATGCAGTTATGCTGACCGGTGATGGTGCAGCTGCATTTTTGGAAGCCTGTCCGCTGTCAGGGGCATTGCTTGCACCGGCAATGGTACGTTTGCAGAATGGCTGTGGTCTGTGCCGTGCAGCTGTGATGCATGAGCCGGTAACACCGGAACAGCTGGAGGCAAAGTATTTACAGCTTGTGAAGGCAGAAAAGGATCGTCTGGATAAAATATGAAAGACTTGCTGGCAATAAACGATTGAATGCAATGGAGCAACCATATTTTTTGAACAAAATGGAGGAAAAACAGATATGAAAATCTATATTGGCTGTGATCATGCCGGCTATGAAATGAAACAGGAAGTTATGGCACTGCTGAGGCAAAAAGAAATTGCCTTTGAGGATATGGGCTGTGATGGAAGCCGCACGGATTATCCGGTTATTGCAAAGAAGGTCGGAAAGGCTGTAGCTGCGGATCCGGATGCAAGAGGCATTCTGATTTGCGGAACCGGCATCGGCATGTCTATTGCAGCCAATAAAATCCGTGGCATTCGGGCTGCCTTGTGTGCCGATCATTTTTCCACAAAGTATACCCGTCTGCATAATGATGCAAATGTTATGTGTCTGGGCGCACGTACACTGGGTGCAGGTCTGGCATTGGAGCTGGTAGCATTGTTTTTGGAAACGCCTTTTGAGGGCGGCCGTCATACAGCACGTGTGGACATGATCCGGGAAATGGAACAAGAATTTTAAGGAGGACTTTACAATGGCTTTGCATATTATCTCTCATCCGCTGGTACAGCACAAGATTTCTCTTATGCGTGACAAAACAACTGGTGTTAAGGAATTTCGGGAACTGACTTCTGAAACTGCTATGCTGATCTGCTATGAAGCAATGCGTGACCTTCCGCTGAAAAATGTGACATTGGAGACCCCTCAGGGCATTGCCGATGCAAAGGTAATTTCCGGTAAGAAGCTGGCATTTGTGCCGATTCTCCGTGCCGGTCTGGGTTTGCTGGAGGGTGTTACAACGCTGATTCCGGCTGCAAAAATTGGCCATATTGGTATTTTCCGTGAACCGGGCACACATACGCCGGTGAAGTATTATTCCAAGATGCCGGAGGATATTGCGGAACGTGAGGTTGTTGTGATTGACGCTATGCTGGCAACCGGTACATCTGCAAAGGCAGCCATTCAGGAATTGAAGCGTATGGGTGTAAAACATATTAAGCTTTTGTGTCTGCTGTGCAGTCCGGAGGGAAAGAATGCAGTAGAGAAGGATTATCCGGATGTAGATATTTATTGCGGCGGCATGGACAATGGTCTGACTGAGGAAGGCTACATCTTTCCTGGTCTGGGCGATGCCGGTGACAGAATGTTCGGTACAAAATGAATGAAAAAGGGCTGTTGCAATTTTGCAGCATATAATTTAGCGTATCATTCAGGCTCTCCTTTTAAGGAGAGCTGGCTTGCCGAAGGCAAGACTGAGAGGTTAAGAGCGCTGCAAACGTCCCACCGGGACGTTTGCAAAATATAGCTTACTTCATCGCTGAAACAAGGGGAAGCGGTCTTGTTCGCTTCCCCTCGAAAAAGCTGTCGCTTTTTCTCACCCCATTCTCCGCGCGCCAAAAGGATGGCGCAGGGCGTTTCGCCGTCTGCGGACGGCGACAAGGGGCTTTGCCCCTTGACCCCACAAGCCTTTTGAGAAAGGCTTGACCGAAAACTTCTATAATTATAAAAAGGGCTGCTGCAACCATGCCGGTGCAGCAGCCTTTTTTATAGTCACTTAAAATGTTTCATATGTCACTGTCTCGTCAATGGGTTTGCGCAGGTTTTCCGCATCATGACGGTCAGGGGATTTGGAAAGTGCCTCCGGATCCGGATAGCCTACCAGCAGTACATTGACCGGAACATATTTTTCCGGAATATGAAACTCTGCACGAATAACCTCCGGTTTGAATCGGCACATCCACAGCGTCCCCAATCCCTGTTCCGTTGCCGCATGAATCATGTGATCCGTGACAATGGTTGCATCAATTTCATGAATGTTATGTCCGTCATATTTGCGTGTCCATGCACATTCCGGCTCTACACAGACAATCAGTGCCATGGGTGCATGATACAGCTCCGGAATGCCGGCAGCCCGTGCCATCTTTTCCATGCCCTCCGGTGTCTGTACAACCAGAATCCGCTGAGGCTGTGCATTCACACCCGTAGGGGCAACACGTCCGCATTCCAGAACGTATGTAAGCTTTTCCGGTTCAACAGGCTTTGGGAGATATCTTCGTACAGAATACCGTTTTTTTGCAAGCTCCAAGAAATTCATAATAAATCCTTTCCGCCGGATGAAGTGCAGTTCTTCTCCGGCATTCAAAATGCATAAAAAAACAGACTGTAAAAACAGCCCGTTTTTTCTATAATAAAGAGGAAAAATATGAGAGGTAATACGTTCGGAACGATATAGAAGATGTCATGCACTACACCTGCCATATGCTTTCTGTTCCGCTTTCGTTATTCTTATTATACACGATTTTATGCATAAAATCAAGTGGTAAGAAAGAGAAATCCGAGCACTATTTTTGTGCAATTTGCACAAGTTGCAGAAATTGAAAACGGAATAATTGACTGAAATCATAGGTCAGGAAAAAGTTAACAAGAATTGTTATGCATGTTTTTGAAGTCTGCTTTTGTAAAACAGCTGTTTAACGCAGATTTAACGAAAGCGGGGTGATGAACTTTACACGGGACTGATATAATAAAACTGTTCCTGAATTTAGAAAAAGGGACAGTCAATCATTTTCAGATTGTTCAGTAAAGTGAATGGAGATGGATCATATGAAAAAAATGAATCAACAGGTAGGTCTTATGTTATGTCTGGCAGTAACAGCAGCATGTGTGGGCTGCGGCAGTGAAGGCGGTTCTATTACGGTTGTATCCAGAGAGGACGGCTCCGGAACAAGAGGTGCCTTTGTAGAGCTGTGCGGCATTGAACAGGAGGATGTGGATCGTACAGTAAGTACAGCGGAAATTACAAACAGTACAGCTGTTATGCTGACCACTGTAGCCAATAATAAAGATGCAATCGGCTATGTATCCATGGGCTCTCTGGATGACAGCGTAAAGGCTGTACAGGTAGAGGGCGTAGAAGCAGCGCCGGAAAACGTATCCAACGGCAGCTATGCAATTTCCCGTCCGTTTAACATTGTCACAAACGGCGAAGCAGCAAGCATGGAAAATGAGGCAGCCATTGATTTTATCAACTACATCATGAGTGCGGATGGTCAGGCAGTTATCGAAGAAAAGGACTATATTCCTGTCAGCGATGCCGGTGCTTATCAGTCAAACGGTGCATCCGGAACCGTATCCGTTGCAGGCTCTTCATCGGTTACACCGGTTATGCAGAAGCTGGCAGAGGAATACATGAAGGTCAATCAGAATGTAAAGGTTGAGGTAAACCAGAGCGATTCCAGCACCGGCGTAACCTCTGCACTGGAAGGTGCATGTGATATTGGTATGGCATCCAGAGAGCTGAAGGACAGTGAAACTGCTGAGGGTGCAGTAAGCACCGTTATTGCAATGGATGGCATTGCCGTGGTTGTCAATACGGAAAATCCGGTTACCAGCCTGACGCTGGATCAGATTTGCAAAATTTATACGGGTGAAGTAACAGAGTGGTCGGCTGTTACAGGTGAATAAGAAGGCATTCGGAGTGAATCGGTTATGAAAAACTTCAAGGAAACAGCTATGCGCATTGTATTTGCAGCAGCTGCCTGTGTTTCCATTGCAGCCGTTGCGCTGATCTGCATCTTTCTTTTCGCCAACGGATTCCCTGCCATTGCCGAAATTGGCGTTTTCAACTTTTTGGGCGGTATGGTATGGCAGCCCACACAGGGACAGTTCGGCATCCTGCCCATGATTGTGGGCAGCATTTATGTAACAGGAATTGCCATTCTGGTGGGTGTCCCCATTGGCTTGCTCTGCTCTGTATTTATGGCACGTTTTTGTCCGGCAAAGCTTTATAAGGTACTGAAGCCTGCCGTTTCTCTGCTGGCAGGAATCCCCTCTGTAGTATATGGCTTCTTCGGTCTGGTTGTAATTGTGCCCATGATGCAGGATTTATTCGGCGGCTCCGGTAAAGGTGTACTGACTGCCGGCATTCTTCTGGGGATTATGATTCTTCCTACGATTATTGAAATTTCTGAATCCTCTATCCGTGCAGTACCTGCTTCTTATTATGAAGGCTCTCTGGCACTGGGTGCTACCCATGAGCGCAGCGTGTACTTTGCAACGCTTCCGGCAGCAAAGTCCGGCATTACCGCAGGGATTATTCTGGGCATCGGACGTGCAATCGGTGAAACCATGGCAGTGGTGATGGTTGCCGGTAACTCTGCCATTATGCCCAGCAGTATTACCAGCTCTGTGCGGACGATGACAGCCAATATTGTCATGGAAATGGGCTATGCAGCGGATCTGCACCGTGAAGCCCTGATTGCCACCGGTGTTGTTTTGTTTGTATTCATTCTGCTGATCAATATGTGCTTTTCACTGATGAAGAGGAGGGAGAAATCATGACGCAGACAGATGCCATCAATCAGCGTACATGGAAGCAGAAGCTGGCAGAATACAAACGCCAGCCCCTCTCCCTGCTGCTGCTGATTCTTACAATTCTTGCAGCAGCTATTACAGTTCTGATTCTTTTCAGCCTGATTGCCTATATTCTGATCAAGGGCGTGCCCAATCTGAAACCGGAATTGTTCGAGTGGAATTATACGACGGAAAACTGCTCCATGATGCCGGCCATTATCAATACCATTGAAATGACCCTTCTGACGCTGCTGATTGCAGTTCCTATCGGTGTATGTTCTGCCATTTACCTGGTGGAATATGCAAAGCGGGGCAATAAGCTGGTGAAAATGATCCGGATGACCACAGAGACGCTGCAAGGCATTCCGTCTATTGTATTCGGTCTGTTCGGCTATCTGCTTTTTGTCATCACATGCAAGATGAATGTTTCCTTGCTGGGCGGTGCCATCACACTGGCATTGATGGTGCTTCCGCTGATTATGCGTACAACGGAGGAAGCCCTTCTGAGCGTACCGGATTCCTTCCGAGAGGGCAGCTTCGGTCTGGGTGCAGGCCGTCTGCGGACGGTATTCAAAATTATTCTGCCCAGTGCCATGCCCGGTATTCTGGCAGGCGTCATTCTGGCAGTAGGACGTATTGTGGGAGAAACGGCAGCATTGATGTATACTGCTGGTACCGCAGCCGGAATCTGCGATTCCCCCCTCAGCTCCTGCCGGACTTTAGCGGTTCATATGTATCAGCTTCTGTGTGAGGGTATGTATATGGATGCAGCCTATGCTACCGCAGTGGTACTTCTGGTGCTGGTCATTCTGATTAACATGCTGTCGAACTTTATAGCAAAACGCCTGACGAAACGATAAGAACTTGTATTCATAGAGGAGAGAACTTGGATGGAAACAATGGTCAAAGAACAAACGAGCGCACAGCCGGAAGTCGGAGCTTCTTCGGCGAAAATGACAATCCATAATATGGATCTGCATTACGGCAGCTTTCATGCGCTGAAAAACATCAATATGGAGCTTCCTGTCCATCAGGTCAGTGCCTTTATCGGGCCGTCGGGCTGCGGAAAATCCACGCTGCTCAAATCACTGAACCGGATGAATGATCTGGTGGAAGGCTGTCGGATTACAGGGGATATCCGTCTGGACGGAGAAGATATTTATGGGGATATGGACATCAATCTGCTGCGGAAACGGGTAGGTATGGTGTTTCAGAAGGCAAACCCCTTTCCCATGAGCATTTATGATAACATCGCCTATGGTCCCCGTACCCACGGCATTCATTCCAAAGCGAGACTGAATGAAATTGTAGAGAAATCCCTTCGGGATGCAGCCATCTGGGATGAAGTAAAGGATCGTCTGAACCAGTCTGCGCTGGGTATGTCCGGCGGTCAGCAGCAGCGTCTCTGTATTGCAAGAGCACTTGCCGTACAGCCGGAGGTGCTGCTGATGGATGAACCCACCTCTGCATTGGATCCCATTTCAACTTCTAAGATAGAGGATCTTGTCATCGAGCTGAAAAAGGAGTATACTATTATTATCGTCACTCATAACATGCAGCAGGCAACTCGTGTTTCTGATAAGACGGCGTTTTTCCTGCTGGGTGAGGTGGTTGAATTCAATGATACAGAAAAGCTGTTCTCGATGCCTCAGGATCAGCGTACCGAGGATTATATTACAGGAAGGTTTGGTTGATGCTTTATGAGAAAACAGTATAATGAACAGCTTGCCGTTTTGAACACCAATCTGATTCGGATGTGTGCTCTGTGTGAGGATGCCATTTCCATCGCCATTCACATGATGCTGGATGGTGACCATTCCCGTATCAGTCAGGTGGAGGGCTTGGAGGAACAGATTGATGAGATGAACCGCAGCATTGAGATGCTCTGCACACGTTTGCTTCTCATGCAGCAGCCGGTTGCCTCTGATCTGCGTATGGTTTCTTCTGCCATCAATATGATTTCGGATCTGGAGCGTATCGGTGATCAGGCACTTGATATTTCTGAGATTGCAGCGCAGAATGATTTCAGTGTATTGTCTGTGCAGTTTCATGTCAAGGAAATGGCAATCGCAACCATCGGTATGGTGACGGACAGCGTAGATTCCTTTGTAAAAAACAATCTGGCACTGGCAAAAAGCATTGCAGCTGCGGATGACAAAGTGGATCAGCTGTTTACACAGGTAAAGGAGGAGCTGACTGCGCATCTGATGAAGCAGCAGGAGGACTCCGAAATTGTCATGAATATGCTGCTGATTGCAAAATATCTGGAGCGCATTGCGGATCATGCGGTGAATGTTTCCGAATGGGTCATTTATTCCATAACCGGAGAAATGAAGTAACGGTTCTCCCGATGGACAGACGCAGCAGCAGGAAGGCTGGAGGTATACATTGATTTATTTTGTTGAAGATGATGACAGCATTCGTGAGCTTGTCATTTATACCCTGAAAAATACGGGGATGGAGGCAGAGGGCTTTGCTGCCCCCGGTGCCATGTGGAAGGCACTTGCTCAGAAAAAGCCGGATTTGTTTTTGCTGGATATTATGCTTCCGGAGGAGGACGGGCTGTCCGTTCTGAAAAAGCTGCGTGCAAATCATGAGACCATGGAAATTCCGGTGATTATGCTGACGGCAAAGGGAACGGAATACGATCAGGTCATCGGACTGGATTGCGGCGCAGATGATTATATTCCCAAGCCTTTTGGAATGATGGCACTGATTGCACGGATTAAAGCCGTTTTGCGCCGTACAGAAAAGAATACGGATGGGGCAGAACTGCGGCTGAATGAGCTGGTTGTCAATCCGGTTCGTCATGTGGTAACGGTCAGCGGAGCACCGGTTGCCCTGACGCTCAAGGAATTTGAACTGCTGTGTCTGCTGCTGGAAAACCGGGGTGTGGTTTTTACACGGGATCAGCTGCTCAACCGGATCTGGGGCTATGCTTTTGACGGAGAAAGCCGTACAGTGGATGTACATGTGCGTCATTTGCGGCAGAAGCTGGGAGACTGCGGCAGATATATTGAAACCGTTCGGGGCATTGGATATCGTGCGGGGGATGGCAATCTATGACCAAGAAAATATTTCGCTTTATGCTTGCTGTTGCTATACCGGTTGTGCTACTGTGTGTGGCATTGATATCCGGCGTGCTGTATGATCATTTTGAATCGATTCAGGAGGAGCAGCTTCGTTCCGTTTCTTATTATGTCTGCCACGGCTACGAAAATGAGGGCAGTGCCTATCTGGATCAAATTCAGGATGATTCATTCCGTATTACCTGGATTGATGCAGATGGTACGGTTTTGTTTGATAATCAGGCAGATGTATCCTCTATGGAAAATCACAAAGATCGGGAAGAGGTGCAGGCTGCACTGGAACAGGGCAGCGGTATGAGTGTGCGCTATTCTAAAACACATCTTACAAAAACCATATATTATGCAGTGCTGCTTTCAGACGGCAGGGTGCTGCGTGTATCTGCCACCAGAAGTTCCATTTTCGCCTTGATGTATGGTCTGCTGCTTCCATTTTTCTTCATCATTCTTCTGGCCATCATTTTGGCAGCCATTTTGTCATACCGGCTGTCTTCCCGTGTGGTGAAGCCCATTAACGAAATTGATCTGGAGCATCCGCTGAAAACGGATACGTATGAAGAACTGAGTCCCCTTCTGGAACGCATCAGCAGTCAGAATCGGGAAATTGCCATGCGCATTGCAGAAACACGCCGTCAGCAGCAGGAATTTTCCATGATTACGGAAAATATGAGCGAAGGATTGTTTGTGGTGGACTGTCATTACAGGATTTTATCCTGTAACCGGAGTGCCCTGCGTATTTTCGGCATTACCCGAGAGGTTGTGAATCAGAATCTGCTGATTGTCAACCGCAGTCAGGTTCTGCGGGACAGTGTGGATGCTGCTATGCACGGCAAGCACTGTACAGAGCAGATGCATCTGAACGGACGTGTATATCAGCTGATTGCCAATCCGGTGATTAACAGCGAAGCGACGGATGATTCTCAGCGTATTGAGGATGATGTAAAGGGCATTGTGATTCTGCTGCTGGATACTACGGAACGGGATGAACAGGAACGGTATCGCCGTGAGTTTACAGCCAATGTTTCCCATGAACTGAAAACGCCGCTGACTTCGATTTCAGGTATTGCGGAAATTATCATGAACGGCATTGTGAAGCCGGCAGATATTCCCCATTTTGCCGGAAAGATTTATGATGAATCCAAGCGGTTGATTGCTTTGATCGGGGATATTATCCGGCTGTCTCAGATTGATGAAAATCATGTTGCTTTGGAAAAGGAATCGGTGGATTTGCTGGCACTCGCCAATCAGACGATAGAAAGTCTGCAAACGGAAGCGGAAAAGAACCATATTCAAATGACAGTAACGGGTACGCCTTGTACAGTCTGGGGAATGCGTCAGATTCTGGAAGAGATGATGTATAATATCTGTGAAAATGCGGTCAAATATAACCGACCAGATGGAACGGTACAGATTACAGTAGGTGAGGATGAGGAGAAGCATCCATATTTTTCCGTAAAGGATACAGGAATTGGCATACCAAAAAATGAACAAAGCCGTGTATTCGAGCGGTTTTACCGTGTGGACAAGAGCCATTCCAAAGCGGTGGGCGGAACCGGTCTGGGATTGTCCATCGTGAAGCATGCGGCGGCTTTGCATCATGGTACCATTCAGCTGAATAGTGAGGAAAACGCAGGTACAGAAATAACAGTTTCCTTTGAACCGTTGGATTCTTCCAGGTATTGAAGTTTTTTTGCGCCGCTTTTTTCTCAAAAAAAGCGGTCGAGGGGTCAAGGGGGCGAGCAGCCCCCTTGTTTCATTCATGACAGAAAAAACTTTTCTTGTTTTTTTGAAAAAAGGCTTGACAAATCCGCTTCGATGATGTATAATATAAAAGCTGGTTTATGAAACGAAAATCCGCTTCTGAAACCATGTTATGACATGGAGAGATGTCCGAGTGGTTTAAGGAGCTGGTCTTGAAAACCAGTGATTCCGCAAGGAACCGTGGGTTCGAATCCCACTCTCTCCGCCAAATATTTTTGCAGAAATACCCAAGTGGTGAAGGGGCTCCCCTGCTAAGGGAGTAGGTCGGGAAACCGGCGCGAGGGTTCAAATCCCTCTTTCTGCGCCAGGAACAAAAAGAGAATGCACGCAATTTTGGAGACAACTAAAATTGCGTGCATTCTCTTATATAAGCATATAGGACGGCAGTTCTGAGAAGAAAGGAATGAGCATCATGAGAGCAGTGATTACCGGCGCAACATCAGGAATTGGAAGAGATATGGCAATTTTGCTTGCCAAAAACGGATGGTCATTGATTCTGACCGGAAGAAATGAAAAGGAACTGGCATGGCTGAAAAGAAAGCTGCCTGTGGAGGTTCAGACCATTGCACTGGATTTGTCGGGGGAAAAAGCACCTTTTCAGCTGTATCAGTTTTGTCAGGGAAAGCCGGTGGATTTGCTGGTCAACAATGCCGGTTTTGGCGCATTTGGTGAATTTTCGGAAACAAAGCTGAAAACAGAGCTGGATATGATTTCTGTGAATATCCGTGCCGTTCATATTCTGACCAAGCTGTTTCTGCGTGATTTTCGCAGAAGAGACAGCGGATGGATTTTAAATGTAGCATCCAGTGCCGGTTTTCTGACCGGACCGCTGATGTCTACCTATTATGCATCCAAAAATTATGTAGTACGCTTGTCTTTGGCAATTGCTGAAGAGCTGCGGCGTGAAGGCAGCCATGTGACCATGAGTGTTCTGTGTCCCGGCCCCGTTCGGACACGCTTTAATGAGCGAGCAGGTGTGGATTTCCGTGTGCCCCCCATTCAGAGCATGGATGTGGCGAAATATGCATTGGAGCAGACCTTTGAAGGAAAGAAGATCATTGTTCCGGGTATGCTGATGAAGCTTTCTCTGTTTGGCGCACGCTTTGTACCCCATACCCTGATGTCTGCAATTACCTATGAGGTTCAGACCAGACGCCGCCGATTCTAAGTTTTGAAACAGGTTCTGTTTTTCTGTACAGCCGGTTGCTTGTGTTATGTCATGAATTGGAAATGTTATTTCTGCAAAAATGCCTTGACAAACCCAAGAGAATCTGGTACACTGAAATTGTACAGAAAGGATGGTGCTGTGTTGTTACACGCAATCGGTTCAAAGAAAGAGCTGACAGAGCTGGAATATTATGCTCATGTCGCTGATATTCTGGAAAACGAATGGGTACAGGAGCTGAAAAACTATCGTCACCATATTTCGACAAACCGCTTTCAGCACTGTGTAAACGTTTCGTATTATAATTATCTGATATGCCGCTTTTTCCGTCTGGATGCCACATCGGCTGCCCGTGCCGGAATGCTGCATGACTTGTATTATTATGATACGAAGGACTACCGCCGCAGCAATCATACGGAATCTCATAATATGCATCACCCCAATGTTGCATTGAGCAATGCGTGTGAGCTGTTTTCTGTGAATGCCACAGAGGAGGACATGATCTCAAAGCATATGTGGCCATTGTCAAAAGAAAGGCCCCATTCAAAAGAGGGCTATGTCATCGTAGTTGTGGATAAGTATTGCGCTGCGCTGGAGTTTTTTGCCCCGAAGATGCGTACCGCTGTGCAGAAGCTGCGCCGGAAGAAGAAAGCAGCTGCATAAGAAAAAAGAAAATACGTTTTATGAGACGGCATGCCGGGAGGGTATGCCGTCTGTTTTATATCCGCTGCATATTCAAAAGAATATAGGAAATGCTAAATGTATGGGCTGAAAGGCAGACAGCGGAAAAGAATTTGTTCAGAACGCTTGACAATCGAAATGGAATCGATTATAATGTAATCAACAATTGTTATCAATAGATTCTGTATTGCATAAAGGAGCGTTATGAAAGAACAAAGTGATACAAAAAATCGAAATACCCTTCAGCGCAGGCTGGTTCTGGAAACTGTGCGTGGGATGCATAATCATCCGGATGCCGAGGCAATCTATGAAAAAATATCCAAAGAAAATCCGCTGGTCAGCAAGGCCACTGTATATCGGAATCTGAAGCTGCTTGCAAAGCAGGGGCAGATTCTGCATATTCCCATTCCAGATGGAGCAGATTGCTTTGATTTTAACAATAAGCCCCATTATCATTTAAAATGCAGGGGCTGCGGCGGTGTATTTGATGTTGATTTCCCGTATCAGGAGGATTTGTGCAGCCGTGTGGAAAATGTCCATGGCTTTGTAATCGATGGACATCAGATTGTATTCAGTGGGCTTTGCCCTGAATGTAAAACAACAAG
Source organism: Ruminococcus sp. (assembly GCA_051882115.1). Lineage (GTDB taxonomy): Bacteria > Bacillota > Clostridia > Oscillospirales > Ruminococcaceae > Ruminococcus_C. The sequence continues at coordinate 16,112 of JBJERF010000059.1, forward strand.
ATAAGTGAAGGAGGAATCTGATCATGGAACTGAAAGGATCAAAAACAGAAGCCAATCTGAGAGCCGCTTTTTCTGGCGAATCGGAGGCGAGAAACAAGTACACGTACTTTGCATCGAAGGCAAAGAAGGAAGGGTATGTGCAGATCGCTAAGATTTTTGAGGAAACTGCTGCCAATGAAAAGGAGCATGCAAAAATCTGGTTCAAGCTGCTGTATGGTTCAGATATGCGCACAACTGCGGAAAATCTGGAAAATGCCGCTGCTGGTGAGAACTACGAGTGGACAGATATGTATGCTACCTTTGCCAAGGAAGCAAAGGAGGAGGGCTTTGACCACATCGCTTTCCTGTTTGAAGAAGTTGGCAAGATTGAGAAGATGCATGAGGAGCGTTACCGCAAACTGCTGGCAAATGTAGAGAATGGTCTGGTCTTTTCCAAGGAGGGCGATACCATTTGGGAATGTGCAAACTGCGGTCACATCTGCATTGGCAAAAAAGCACCGGAGGTATGTCCCGTTTGTGCACATCCTCAGTCCTACTTTATGGTGAAGGCTGAGAATTATTGATGAAAGACATAAAACGCATCTGCTTTCATGGAAGAATCCGTGCGCTGCGTTATCTGATTCACATCACATCGCATTTGCGTTTATTTGTACGCTGGCTGATCTTGTCCCTGATTTCCGGTCTGGTGATCGGGGGCATAGGCAGCCTTTTTGCGTTGTGTATGACAGAGGCTACATCGCTGCGTGCTACATACCCTTGGATCTTGTATTTTCTGCCCTTGGGCGGCATCCTGATTGTATTTTTGTATCGTCTGTTCCGGTATCAGAATGACCGTGGAACGAATATGGTCATTGCCTCTATTCATGCAGAGGGTGAAATTCCGGGTAAAATGGCACCTATGATTTTTATATCTACCATCATCACCCATCTGGTAGGCGGAAGTGCCGGAAGAGAAGGGGCTGCACTGCAAATCGGCGGCAGTCTAGGTGCTGTGATGGGACGTGCACTGCATATGAACGATACAGATCGGCGTGTGCTGGTCATGTGCGGAATGAGTGCCGTATTTTCCGCCGGCTTTGGCACACCTTTGGCAGCAGCTATTTTTGCCATGGAGATCGGCAGTATTGGTGTTATGTATTATGCGGCACTGGTACCCTGTGCCATTTCATCCCTGACTGCATGGCGTGTTGCCGTTTTCTTTGGCGTAGAGCATGACCATTTTACTGTGCAGGCATTTCCGGGGCTGCATATTTCTGGTGCCTTATGGATTGTGCTGCTGGGTGTGCTGTGCGCCGGACTCAGTGTACTGTTTTGCATAACTTTGCATAAGCTGAATACGCTTTTGAAGCGTCTCTTCAAAAATCCCTATGTGCGTATTGCAGCCGCAGGCTGCGTGCTGATTCTGATCTGCCTGATTCTGGGCAATCAGGATTTTATGGGAGCAGGTATTCCGGTGATTCAGCAGGCATTGCAGGGAAAGGCGGTATGGTATGCATTTCTTTTGAAAATGTTGTGTACAGCCATCACCATTGAATCGGGCTATAAGGGAGGAGAAATTGTTCCCTCTTTCTTTATCGGAGCAACTTTCGGCTGTTTATTCGGACAGCTGACCGGTTTTTCCCCTTCGCTTTGTGCAGCGGTAGGCATGGTTTCTATTTTCTGTGGTGTAACCAATTGTCCGATTACTTCACTGATGATTGGTTTTGAGTTATTCCATTTTCAGGATCCGTCTTATTTTCTGATTGGCGTTGCAGTCAGCTATATGCTGTCAGGCTATTATGGGCTGTATCGGGATCAGCGGATTGTGTATTCAAAATATGAGCCGAGGTATATTAACCGGCGTGCACGCAGCTGAATATAGCTGCTGTGTTGTTTTTCTCAAAAAAGGAGACGGCGAATATAACAAAAGGGCTGTTGCAATTTTGCAACAGCCCTCTGTTTTTTTCACTTACTTTGCATCAGACAGGCGAGTACCGCACTTGCCGCAGAACTCAAACTGATACTTCTCATCGAATTTTGTGCCGCATTTGCTGCAAACACGAACGCCCTTAATGGAGTGCAGATCCTCCTTCATGCTGTTGATTCTTCTCTTTCTGTCGTCAATGTCTGCACAGAGCGCAGAATAATCACCGTTCGGATTTGCATAATACTGCTTACCGATTTCCAGCATGACCTCCTGAATGCGCTCCATTTCATAAGCAATCTTCTTTTTCAGATTGTTGGTGTCGGATGCATTCTTGGACATTTCAGAAACGCCCTTGCTTGCCCCAGAAAGCTTGTCAAAAATAGTTGCCATCGGAATCGCTCCTTTTCCCAATATAAATTCTATATAAATTATACATCTTTCAAGGCACGATGTCAAGTATTTTTATGATGAAATTCTAAGCTATAAATGAGCAATTCTGAAAAATGCACAAATATATTGTATTTTGTAGGGGCGACCATGGGTCGCCCGATGTGAAAAATCATCCAATCCTTGCGGGCGAGCGATGCTCGCCCCTACAGAATTTTCTTTTTCTTTGTATAGAATCACGAAATCTATGTTTATTTGCACATTTATAGTTTTAAGAATGTGAAACTGTTACTTTTCAACCGGTTCAAAGCGGATGCGAATGTGAGGCAGCGCATGAATGGTGGTATAGGAATTGTAAAGACCATCCTCCAGTGACAGATCATTTTCGCCGCTTGCAGGCGGTGCAAAAATTTTCAATGTCATATCGCAGGGATCGGTCAGAGGCTTTTCGAAAAAGGCAGCCATCAGATCAATGGTTTTTGCCTTTGGTGCTTTGTAAAACCACTTTCCGTTCAGCTCCATCATCAGATTGCTGTCATCCTCAAAGGTCACTTCGCAGAATGTAGGATTCTTCTCAAAGTGCAGCGGAATGGCAATACCGTCTGCATCCTCGGAATTTCCCCAGCGCAGCGTCAGCGGAAGTGCTGCCTCTTCGCCCATGGTCAGAGCCGGCATGAACCATTCATCATGAATGATTTTCTTATAGGTATCCAGTACAGGCTGTGCGATTCCTACCTCCGGATTGTTAGGGTCTTCAATTTCCAGTCCCAGACGTCCCCGGTCACGGAACTGATAGAATGTGAATCCGCTGAACCAGTCTGCATGATCTGCTTTCAGCTTATCACAGAATGCACGAACCATTTCCGCCTGTTCATAGGGGCCGGTTACATCGCCGTCTGCATTGAATTCAGACATGACCATAGGCTTGGGCGTGCCGCCGTTCAGATAGCAGTAGCGTTCAAAGCTTCTCTTTGTCAGCTCGTAGGTGTTTTCTACAGTGCCACGGCTGTGAGAGGTTCCGCCGTGCTCTGCAACATCGTAGGGCCAGCCCCAGTGCAGTGCCATGTATTTGTCAACTGACCAGATGTCTGCTTCCGGAATGGTCTGTGCAAACTCTGCTTCCTTTTCCATTTCTTCCTTCTCCGCATGCTCTATGCCGCCGATGCAGATGATGGTTTTCACGTTTGGCGCATGCTCCTTGATGATGCGGCTTGCACGTACGAAGAAGTCTGCCACTTCCTGATAAGAGCACCGCTTGTTGAAGGAAAACCAGTTTCCGGTTGCTTCATGGTTGATGCGCAGGAACACACGTCCGAAGGGACGCAGATCCTTTGCAATGGCAATGAGGTGTTCATCCGTTACATGGGGATCGATGGTCAGTGTCAGTGTAACATCCTGACCATGCGCACGTATTTCACGCATATAGGTGAAGGGTTCACCATCTGTTGTGCCGTTCAGACCGCCCTTGTAAGTAAAGTAGTCGTCATAGGGAAAATCCCATGCAAAGCTGACATCCGGGCTTGCATGTACAACACTTGCCCGACCCGGCCAGCCTTCATCCAACGGATAATAGCAGTACATCAGACTGATGCTGCGGTGAGGTCTGCCCAGCTTTGCCAGAATGTAATCCTGATCCACATACTCGCCCCGTTCACTGCCGTCCCCCAGATCCACTGCGCATTTTGCAGGACCCATATGCAATTTATAAATTTTTTCCATAGATTTATACTCCTTTTTTCTGAAAAACAGTATGAAAAACTGCATGCAGAAGCAATCTGCATGTCTGTTCATATTGTACCAGAAATTCTTTTTCGTGTCAATCGTTTGAAGCAGGATATAAAAAAATTGCGCTACAGGGCAACAGCATTTACTTTTCATAAGTAGGAATTTTTTTCGATCCAGCAGTTTTTTGCAAAAAAATGCTGGCAGGGTCCAGGGACAGCGTCCCTGGTCGCCGTCCGCAGACGGCGAAACGCCTTGCGCCATTCTTTTGGCGCGCGGGGAAAGGGGTGAAAAAATGCGACAGCATTTTTGAGGGGAAGCGGACAAGACCGCTTCCCCTTGTTTCAATGATGAAATATGTATCCCTTGAAAATGTTCCGGTGGAACATTTTCAACGAAAAAAGTAAATGCTGTTGCCCTGAATTGCGCTGAAAAAGTGATTGACAAAGCGATTTTTTCATGATATGATAGGAGCAGATGAAAGAATCGTGAGAATCTGAAAAAAATTTCAGAAAATCTATAGACTTTCATGAAATTTTGTTGTATAATAAATAGGTATTTCAAAAATTACTTGGAGGTAAGACCATGGCAAATTGGAAAAGAATCGCCGCCGCCGCAGCAGCTGCTGCAATGGTGGGATCGCTGGCTGCGTGCGGCAGCAATACTGCATATGCATTTACAATAGATGGAGAGCAGGTGAAAGCCGGCGTATATATTTATTATTCTTACGTTGCATATAATGATGCAATCACAACGCTGACAGAGCAGAATGAGGAACTGGATACAACGGATGACAAGCTGGTCAAGGAGCAGGTGATTGATGGTGAGGATACACTGACCTGGATTCAGCATAAAGCGCAGGATTACTGTGAAGAGCAGGTTGCTGTGAACAAGGAATATGAAGCTGCCGGACTGGCACTGACAGAAGAAGAGATCGGCGAAATTGATGATACGCTGGAATCCTTCTGGGCAAGCAGCGGTGAAGCGTTTGAGCAGAACGGTATCTCCGAAAGCTCCATCCGTGAGGTCATTGAATATACATATAAAGCAAGCAATCTGTTCCTGTATTATTATGACATTGACGGTGAAGAGGGTGTAACAGAGGAAGAGGTACACGATTATTATGTAGAGAATAATGCCCGTGTACAGTATGTTCGGTTTGATCTGGTGGACGGCAACGGTGAAGCATTGGACGATGCCGGCAAAAAGGAAATCGAGGATATGGTGGATGATTATCTGGCAGCTGTCAAGAAGCTGGATGATGAAGATGAAATCATTGATGAGATGAACACCATTCAGGAGGAGTACAATGCATATGTAACTTCTATTTCTGAGGAGGCTGCTGCCGCAACAGCAACTTCTGCAACGGATGAATCGGGCAATGAAATTGCAACCACAACTACTACGACAACCACCGCAGCGGATGAAACTACGACTACAACTACAACAGTGCCTTATGCCAATGAGTCAATTGTGGTAAGAGCAACAACGGATGAAAAAACCTCGGAGGAGGATATTACCTATTCTCCGTCCAAGGCTGTGCATGATTATATATATAATGAAGCAAAAATCAATGAGCCGGATGTAGTATATGATGAGGAATCCAATGCATATTTCCTGATTGTACGTTATGATATAGAAGAACGTATGAATGAAGATGACATCTGGACAGAGGGCAGAAAAACCAATCTGGTTTCTGAAATGTTCAGCGATGCATTTCAGGAGAAGCTGGATGCATGGTGTGACGCCATGAATGTAGAAGTGAATGAATCTGCGATTAAGCGGTATGATCCTTTTGCAATTGATATGTCCGGAGAATCCTAACAGGACAATAAAATGAAAAGAAAATGGGCTGTTGCAAAGTTGCAGCAGCCCATTTTGCATAGAATTCGTGAAGCATAGGGAATTCGTTGTGCAAAACATACATAAAAGGAGAAAAAGTTTGTAGAAGTTTATGCTTGACAAAGGGTGAGGGTTGTGATATAATG
>JBJERF010000060.1:0-4780 GCA_051882115.1 Ruminococcus sp.
ACCGTCTCTGAACCAGTAAAATTCATCAGATCGGGATGGGCAACATAGCTGTACTTACCGGTTTCCATACCGGCAATGACCGTATCCACATACTTTTCCAGCTCCGCTTCGGATTCAGTAGGAAAGCCTGAATAAGCACAATACGGCTCAGGGGATGTGAAATGCTGTCCCAAAATCATATAATCGATGGGATAATCCGCAAGGAGGCGGTTCTGGTCTTCCATCTGTTCCGGAATATACTCTGCTTCAAATCCGATATAGAGCGTAATTTCACGGGCATATTCCCGGCGGAGCTGCTCCATGGAATAGAAATAATCATCCAGCTGACCGGGGAGCATTCTTGTACCCGAAACATAGCCGTCTTTATAAATCCATGGGCAGTGGTCGGAAAATCCCAGCACTTTCATACCGCTTTGAATAGCGGCCTCCACATAGGCTTTATCCTCTCCCTGGGCATGCTGACAGCGCACCGTATGTGTATGATAATTGGCAAGCATTGCTTTTTCTCCTTTTCTCTAAAAATATGGTTCATTTCATTGTAGCACAGGAGCAAATAAAAATCAACTCAAAATGAGGGGTGGAAACAATTATAAAATATAAAAGTTTTCGGTCAAGCCTTTCTCAAAAGGCTTGCAGGGTCCAGGGACAGCGTCCCTGGTCGCCGTCCGCAGACGGCGAAACACCCTTTCCTACGAATGCAAAGCCCTCTGAATCAGGACGGATTCAGAGGGCTTTATTTTTTTATTTCGGCATCTGCGGACGGTGACAAGGGGGCTTCTCGCCCCCTTGACCCCCCGACCGCTTTTTTTGAGAAAAAAGCGGCGCAAAAAAACTTTTATTGCTCTTTATCACAAAGATACTCTTCTACGATATACTTCGGACGTTCTTTCGTCTCAAGATAAACCTTGCCGATATATTCACCGATAATACCAATGGCAAGCAGCTGCAATCCCCCGATTGCCCAGATGGACACAATGGTAGAGGTCCAGCCAATGGTCGTTGCACCCATAAAATAACGAACCACTGAGTAAATCAACATGATAATACTAATCAGGAAAATCAGTCCGCCTAAGACTGTAATCATACGAATGGGCTTGGTGGAAAGGGACGTGATGCCCTCCCATGCAAAGGCAATCATCTTCTTCAGCGGATACTTGGATTCACCGGCAAAGCGTTCCTTCCGGGCATAATATACCGAATCGCTCTTATAGCCAATCATAGGCACAACGCCCCGCAGAAACATATTGACCTCTTTAAAGGACTGCAAACCATCCAGCGCACGGCGGCTCATCAGACGGTAATCCGCATGGTTGAATACGATATCCGCACCCATCTTTTTCATCACCTTGTAGTATCCTTCGGCGGTAAACTTCTTAAAGAATGTGTCCGTATCCCGTGCATTCCGCACACCATAAACCACATCGCTGCCCTCATAATATTTCTCCACCATTTCATCAATGGCATCAATATCATCCTGCAAATCTGCATCCAGAGAGATGGTCATATCACACAAATCCTTCACCGTCATCAGACCGGCAAGAAGCGCATTCTGATGGCCTCTGTTCCGGGAAAGCTTGATGCCCTGAAAGATGGAATCCGATTCATGCAAACCGGCAATAATCTGCCATGTGTTGTCCTTTGAGCCGTCATTCACAAAGACAATACGGCTCAGGGGTGAAATTTTTCCTTTCTCAATCAAAACGTTCATTTTGTCACGAAGCTGCCGGGATGTCTCCGGCAGAACCTCTTGTTCATTATAACAGGGAATGACTAAATATAACGTATCCATAAAAATCTGCTCCTTACTGCTCCTTACTTCCAGAATGCAATCATCTGGTCAAATGCCCGTACCAACGTGGGGTAATCCCCTTCAGGAAATGCAAAATTGAAAATCTGTACACCATTGATGACAATGGCTGCCAGCATGGAAATGGACAAAAATCCATGCACAAAATTCTTTTTGGTCTCATTCTGACTTTTTTGATACAAAAAGAACAGAATTGCCAGTGCGCCTATGACAATCTGCCAGCTGAAATCTGCTACATAACGCACCGCATAGCCGCTTTCCCAGATGGAGAAAAGAATGACCAGCGGCATCAGTACACAGGTAATGCCAATCAGCAGCCCCCACTGCACACGCTGTCTGCGTCCGTCTAATTTGCGCATGGCCTTTCCTGCCAGCAGATAGGAAACCACCGGAAACGCCAGAAATACAATACCGGACGTATTGCCTGCATCAGAGAAATAATAGCCGTTGACATTCAGTCTGTAAAACGGCGTTGTAATGAACGGATACTGTGGCGTAATGGACGGTGCTGCAAACAGATAATTGAACAAACCAATCAGAACAAAATGCGTATGATATTCTGCATGGGTAAAGTCGTTGATGGTCAGGGAATATTGAATGCCAAAGTCAAAGGGCGAGTCAAAACGTGCATAGTTATACCACATCTGGCATGCACCCAATGCTGCCAGCGGCAAAACGGCACAGAGAATATATCCGATCCGGCGTGCATGACAGATGCTGCATGTGCCGTCAGCACCCATTTTTTGTCCGGACTTCCCAAAGCCGAACAGGAAAAACAGACAGGTACATACAGAATACACCGCCAGCGTGGGACGGCAGAGCACAGCAAGACCGGAAAACAGAGATGCCAGCAGAATCCGGATGAGCGAAGTCTTTCCGCTGCTCACCACATTCGAGGATATGAGGCAATACGCCCCCATCGCCACAAAGGCAAAGCCCGATGAAATGGAAATCTCATAAAAGAGTGTTCTGCCCAGACTGTACCAGACACCGCATACACTGAATAAAATCACCAGTCCGGCGAGCACACAGCCAACCGGAACCTTCCGGAACCATCGTTTTACAATCGCCATATAGGTCAGTCCGAGGAACACAATTCCAATCAGACCGAACAGCAGCACCGCCAAATTGGTGGAGCAATAATAGCCTGTAATCAGATGATACGGCAAAAACAGCAGCAAAACCGGCGCAATGCCATAATAGGAATAATATTTTCCCTCATACAGCACATGATCCCATGCAACGCCCACACCTGTATTGTCCCGTGTTGTACGGTCATAGGGATTCTCCATTGCCAGAAGCTCCTCGGAAGGCTCAAACATCAGATTCAGCTGCTTGTTTTCAAAGGCATCCACAAGCTCCTGTGTGATCTGATTGCCATAGGTCAGCTTGAACTGATCTCCCAGCTTCTCTATGGGCAATTCCTTAAAGACCATGGCACAGGCAAGAGCCAGCATCACACAAGTGATGGCAATGCTTCCGATGCGGCTGGCAATCCGTGCGTTTTCATAGGAACGGCGCAGAACCGGACTGCATACAATTGCATAGGCAAAAGTACCCAGCACCAGAATCAGCAGGAACCGGACAAACGATATCTCAAACGGAATCGGCGCATTCAATGTGATGCTCTGAATCATAACAGCATGATTTTCATCATAGCAGGAGAATTTCAGGCGCATATTATGCACATTTCCGGAAAACTGACAGGCTATAGAACCAGACATTTCATTATCACGGATAAGCGTTGTATCTACAATATTATAACGATAGGAATCTGTTGTATCATCTGTAATATCTACGACAAAATGAGCCTTTGAAGTATTTTTATCCATCTTGAACGCAACATTTATGGAATTTACTGGCTGTTCCAGCTGTTCAAAGGTAAAAATCACCTCTTCTGTTCCGGAGATGACTGTCAAGTCCTCTTCGGTATGCATTTCCGGTGTACCCTGCTCAATCCGTGCATCCGACAGCTGAATCGTTGTTGCCGGCTGGTTTCCGCTAAACATCACCTCATAGGATGGAAACTGGAAAACCGTCAGCTCCAGTACAGCAGCAGCCAAAAGAAGCTTGCCAAAAAAATGCACCGTCTTACAGATTCGTTTCTGACTGAACATATATATGAGATATTCCAGCACAGCAGTCACACCACAGATTGCAAACGCACCCTCATACTGTGCAAAATCCATAATATTCAGGAAATCTATAAGCCCCGTTACAAGGAACAGAATCGTAAACACATCCACAAACAGCTCAAACAGAAAAGCCGGCACTGCTTTTTTACGGACAGGCGGATTCTGTACCGCAGATGGAACATCCGGTTCCGGCACTGCATCCGCAAATGATTCCGCCTCATACTCCGGAATCTCATCGGCAGCTGCCACTGCTCCCTCTTCTGAAGTGACTTTGTCAGATGTCGATTTTGCATCTTCTGAAGCATTTTCCTCTGATGCCGTTTCTACGACCTCCGAAGTATTTTCCTCTGGTGCCGTCTCTGCATCCTCCGGAATCTCTTCCTCTGATACAGATTCTATACATGCACCGGTGTTTTCCTCAGATTCTGCCTCTCTGTTCTCCAGATGCACAGAAGCCGTCTCCTCTTCAGGTGGCGGCACATCCGGCTCTGTCTGAATCATACGAGCAGCAGATAAATTGCTTACCGAAGCTTTTTCCTGTGCAGCATCACGTTCTGCTGCATGCGCTCGGTGTCTTTTTGCCATACAAAGCAAGCTGCCGGAAAACACAATCAACAGCAGCAGCCATACAACAAAAAGCATGGTCATAAAATTCATTTTTTCATACCAATCCTTTCTTAGAATCCATCGAATATATCCGGGTGTGCACAGATATTCGACCCGTTCTAAAAATCCTTTCTGACCCCATGTTTTATCCATCGAATCTCTTTTATTTTATCATAGCATCTTCTGTTTGTCAATCAAGTCAGCAAGGTTTTATACCATATTTTCCCATAAG
>JBJERF010000061.1:0-2905 GCA_051882115.1 Ruminococcus sp.
GCCTACGATACTTGGACGGCGACGTCCTGGGAAAATTGGTCAATGCCGGTACCTTTTTCATGATGGCAGAGCAATCTGCCAGATATTCCTCCATAGCTCAGTCGGTAGAGCACTCGGCTGTTAACCGAGTTGTCGTTGGTTCGAGTCCAACTGGGGGAGCCATATGAGTAAAGCTGAAATGACAGGATCTGTCATTTCAGCTTTTTTTGTTTTTCAGCGGTACGCTGGTTTCGCCGTCTGCGGACGGCGACCAGGGACGCTGTCCCTGGACCCTGCCAGCATTTTTTTGCAAAAAACTGCTGGACCGAAAAAAATTCCTACCGCTGTTATCCTGAGACAGGACATGCTTTTTCTTGACAGCCGTTATGGTCTGTGTTACAATGATTTAGGAATTTATGGAAAGGCAGGATGATGCATGAAAGAGAGAAGGCAAGGTGCAGGCAGGGCAAAACAGCTTCTGGAGGAGAGCTTGCTTCAGCTGATGCAGGACAAGAATATCAAAAGAATTACCGTTCGTGAGTTGACTGCGCATGCAGGCATCAATCGTTCTACATTTTATCTGCATTATATGGATATTTATGATATGGTAGAACAGTTGGAGCAACGTCTGATTTATGAATTTTATCAGGAGCTGAATTCGGATCATGCCCAGCGTACCATACAGGAGGATGTATACTATTTTATGACGGTGGTATTTTCTTTTCTGAAGAAGAATCGTCGTATGGTTCTGATTCTTTGCGGCGAAAACGGAGATCGCACCTTTATGAAACGGCTTTCAGAAATTACACGCAGTCAGGCGAGTGTATGGATTCATTCTTTGCTGGGGGAACATGCACAGAAGGATCAGGAGGAGCTTGCCGCTTCTTTTTTTTGCAGCGGATGTGTTGCCATGGTATACAGTTGGATTTTACATGACGAAACCATGGATCAGCAGAAGGTGCTGGAGCTTATGTTTCAGCTGGTACGAAAGGGAGCCTATGGATTTGTTGCAGAGGGAGAGATTGCGCATAAGGATGCATAGACTTTTTCAAATATTTCTGTGCGATGAATATTGGAAATCGGATGAATGAAGAAAAATGAAATGCTTTTGGTGAAGTTCTATAATGAAAAATGAAATGTTCGTGTGTAAAATGCATGGGTGACCGACCATTTTTCACAAAAAAATCCAAAAAAAACAGTGCATTCGGTACATCTTCCTAATTTTTTGAAAATTTATTTGAAATATCTATTGCAATTTGCGATTCGATTTGGTATAATATATGTATCTTTAGATTCTGAATCCGTCGGCACTGAAAATGAGGAACTGTTTTCAGGTGGGGATTTATCATTTTGAAGGCGAAAATGATGAAACGGCAGAATCGGAATCAAAGCGGATCAAAGTACAGTGGGCACCGTGGATTTCTGGAAGGAATACCAGAATCTGCATCCGTGCTGCTGTATGAGAACAATGCGTAAAAATGATAAAAGGAAAGGAAGAATTTGAAATGAAGTTGAAAAAAGTGCTTTCAGTAATGACAGCATTTTGCACAGCGTTTGCAATGATGCCGACTGGACTGAGCCTGAGTTCATCAGCTGCTGGTTCAGCTACGTACACCGTTGACAAAGTAAGTGCAAATGCCGAAGAAAAGGTTGAATTGTCTGTGACTGTGGATGCACTGTCCGGAGAGCAGGCAGAGGCACTCAGTGCCGGTTCATTGAACTTGGGTGATTATGTGGGCTTGTTTACAGAGGTAACAGCCACCGCCGGTGCACCCTTTGCATCTGCCGTCGGCAGCGCAAGTGATAACATCAATATTGGTACATACAGCTGGCTGTTTGCTTCTGACGGAGATCCGTTTACTTCCACAGATGCACCGGCTACCATTATCACATGGTCGCTGACCCTTGCAGATGCAGAAGCAGTTGTAGAAACTGCTAAAAAATGTGGTATCGATGGTATTACAGAGGGCGAAATCACCACTTATGAATTCCCGGTTTCGCTGACGGATTGCTATGCGGCTTATGATGTGGATGATGAGTTTACAGTAGCTGCGAAGGATGGTTCCATTACAGTTTCTGTTCCTGCTGGTTCGATTGAAAGTACCACCACAACCACGGAAACATCTGCAACATCTGCAACCACCACTTCCGGTTCAGTTACAACGGCATCTACATCCCAGAGCACCACGACAATGCCCAGTGACAAGATTGTCCTGCGTATGGAAGGTGCAGAATTGGATTTGAGTGATGATAGTGTAGTTTCTACCATTATTCCGGCAGGAAGTACATCTTCAGCGATTGGACTGCATGTATATAACGATCCATCCGGTGCTACAGGTATCAAGGGCAAGTATTCTTTAAGTGCAGCTGCACAGGAAGTTCTGACTCCTTGGACATCAGGGCAGAATGGTGAAATCTTAATTGATGGCAGTTCATTTCAAATGGCAGGTATGAATGGTGAAGCATCTCAGCTCATCATTAATGCAACTGAATTGGTATTTGCTGTAACACTGAGCGATGGCTCTTCTTCTAAGCCGCTGGCTGATAATATGGCATTTTTAGCTTATTATGATGTAGCTGATGCAGATCAGGTCATTGCTGTTGCAGAAAAGTACAATTTGTCTTTGAAAACAGCGGAAGATGGTACGCAGTATTATTCTTTCCCGATTTATCTGGATGACAGCTATGGCGGTTGGGAATGGCTTTTGGAGAATGAAAGCAATCTGTTCAAAACCAATCCGGATAGTTTTTCCATGATGGAAGGTTCTGTAGATATTGCTGTAAGCGTAGGAACCACTACAACAGCGGCTACTACCACTGTTTCCACTACAACCACTACTGTAGCAGAAACTACAACAACAGCAGAGACAACAACAACCAGTGCAGACACAACGACTACAACCACAACTACAACCCATGAATACAA
>JBJERF010000061.1:3005-21365 GCA_051882115.1 Ruminococcus sp.
CCGATGTAGTAGAAGCAACTGCTGCCATGTATGGCATTGAAAAGCAATATGACGAAACAGAAAAGGTTTATTATTATGCATTCCCCATTTATCTGGATGTAAATTATAACGATCTGGTTGACGGTAAGTATTACAGAGGCTGGGAATGGATTGATGAGAATGAGCAGAATATCTATACATTGGGCGGTCTGAAAGTTGTAGAAACAGGCTATATCTACATTCTGGCTGACGAAGCACCGGTTTATGATGACAATGTACAGCTGGTGATTTCTAAGAATTTCTATGATAAAGACGCTTGGAATGCCGGCGAAGTATCCGTATCTGTTCATGTTATCAACGACTATCTGGGTTCCGAGGGCGTTCGTGGTAATCTGCTGATGGATACCAATTTTGACAGCTTCGCTACATACTCCGGCTATGAAAACGGTGATGCATATCCGTGGCTGTCGGCTATGATGGTCAATGAAATGGAACTGTCCTTTGCTGCCGGAATCAGCGGTAATGCAGAGGTTACAAAGGCTGAGGATGATGCAAGCATTATCGACTTCTACTATGAAACAGCTCTGACCTATGAGGAAGCCATTGCAAAGGCTAAGGAAATGGGTCTGGAAAAGAAGTATGATGAAGCCTATGGATATTACTATGAATTCCCGGTTGTTCAGCAGAGCACCACACGTGGTCCGTGGGAATTCCTGGATCCGGATGGCAACAACATGGTTGCTTATGATGCCGTTACAATTGTGGATGGTGCAATCTGCCTGATTATTCCGGATGATACAACAACCACAACCACAACGACCACCACGACAACGACTACCACCACAACTACGACAACGACTACCACCACAACGACAACTACAACAACAACTACCACCACAACTACGACAACGACCACCACAACGACCACCACGCCGGAGCCGACGACCACAACAACAACCACCACAACAACGACTACTACCACACCGGAGCCGACTACCACTACAACTACGACAACGACAACCACCACAACGACCACCACAACGACAACAACTACAACAACTACGACAACCACTACGACAACCACCACCACCACTACAACAACGACCACCACGACTACAACGACCACCACAACTACACCGGAACCGACCACCACGACTACAACGACCACCACAACCACCACGACCACACCGGAGCCGACTACAACGACTACAACCACGACTACAACAACGACTACAACAACGACTACGACAACGACTACAACGACGACCACAACGACGACCACAACCACTACGACAACGACTACAACCACCACCACAACTACAACCACAACCACTACGACAACCACTACAACCACAACTACAACGACCACAACAACCACAACCACTACGACAACGACTACAACCACCACCACAACGACTACGACGACCACCACAACCACTACAACCACCACCACTACAACAACATTGCCGCCGGATGTAGTGCCTATTTCCAGTACAGTTTCTGCGATTGCAAAGGAACCCCATTTCTACTTCTCTGTAGATAACAGAACGTTCAAGGCAGACGATCTCTTTGAGTCTATTATCCTGATTACAGAGTATTCGGATGGCACCATCACAAATTTGGATATCAAGGATGCGGTTGACTTTAACGGTGCTACACCGGAAACGGAATTTGCAAAGCTGGATGAGACTGCTGAATATACGGGTGCTTATATGGGCTATGTAAGTCCGTATTACAATGGTGAAGTGCTGGCAGATGTCCAGTCTCTCATCTTTGTAGGTGTAAAGGGTGACGCAAATCTGGATGGCGAGGTCAATATTTCAGATGCATCCAGTATTCTGAAATATTATGCAAACAGCGCAGCAGGTCTGACGGCACAGCTGATTACACCAGCAGATGGCGGAGATCCCGGTTTCTATGAAACATTGGCGTTCTTCCTGGCAGATGTTACAACGGAAAGCACGGCTGGCGCAAACAGTGATGCAGGTAAGCTGGAAATCAATGATGCATCTTGTGTTCTGACATACTATGCACAGAAGGCTGCCGGTCTGGCTCCGGAATGGGATGTGATTATTCCATCCTTGAAGGATATTGTCGGTTCATTATGGTATGACCGTGCAAATGCATAAATAAAAAATCCATCCGTTCTGCGGATGCATAGAAAGAAGGGGCTGTTTCAGAAAAACAGCCCCTTTGTTCTTCCGCAGGATTTTTTCGCTCCGGAGACAGCCTCCCTGGTCGCCGCCCCCCGGACGGAGAAATGCCCATAGCATTTATTTTTGGTATTTTCAAAAAAATGCGAAAAATCTCTTGAAAAATTCCCGTATTTATTATATACTATAAAGGAGACGTGCAGTATGGGGTCTGTTTCTTTGACAGGATACTGCATGCAAGACAGAAAGAAGGTCATTTTATGGGGAAAATTCTGGTTACAGGTGGAGCCGGATTTATTGGAAGTCATACATGTATTGCTCTGATGCGTGCCGGTTATTCGGTTGTGATTGTGGATAATCTGAGCCATTCTAAGGTGGAAAGCCTTGCACGTATTCAGATGATTACCGGAAGAACACCGCATTTTTACAAAGCGGATATACGGGATATCGATTCTATGCGCCAGATCTTTATCGATCATCCCATAGACGGTGTGATGCATTTTGCAGGCTTAAAAACGGCGGAAGAATCTGTAGCACAGCCCCTTGCCTATTACCAGAATCATGTGTATGGTATTTTGCAGCTGCTGCATGTAATGGGTGAATTCCATTGCAGAAAACTTGTATTTTCCTCTTCAGCAGCGGTATACGGAACAGGAAACGCCCAGCCTTATCAGGAAGATATGAAAATGGATGCCATAAATCCCTATGGCCATACCAAGGCCATGGCTGAGCAGATTCTGATGGATTTATGTCAGGCAGACCCGGCATGGAGTGTGGCTGCACTGCGGTATTGCAATCCTGCCGGTGCCCACGAAAGCGGACTCTTAGGGGAAGAGCCGGGCAAAAAGCCTGCCGATCTGATGTCTGCCCTTGCTCTGACCGCTATGGGGAAAATGGGTGCGCTGCCTGTGTATGGGAATGATTATGATACGCCGGATGGTACGGGCATTCGTGATTATATTCACGTGATGGATCTGGCAGAGGGTCATGTGGCTGCATGGGCACAGTATACAGCAAAGCAAAACGGCTTCCGTGCCTTTCATCTGGGAACGGGAAAGGGCTATAGCGTGCTGGAGGTCGTTCGTGCTTATGAGGCGGCATGCGGCAAAAAAATTCCGCTGCGCATAGAGCAGAGACGCAGCGGAGATGCAGCGGTGTCCTGTGTAGATGTGACACGTGCAAGAAATGAGCTGAAATGGACGGCGGCTTTTGATCTGGCGCAGATGTGTGCGGACAGCTGGCGTTTTATTCGTCAGAATCCCAGAGGATTGGAGTGAACAGGAGAAATTTATGGATATGACATCAACCTTTCGGGAAGCCATCAATGACTTCCTGATCATTGTAATTGCCATTGCAGTGGTATTGTTTCTGGTCGTGCTGCTGGGTTCCAAGCGCAGCCGCTTCCGTCAGAAGTTTGATGAAATTTTTGCACAGGATACGGTGGGCACATCCGGACACCGTATGGAGTTCAATCGGGAATATTACATAACGGGGGAGAAAAATATGCGTTTATTTTCAAAGAGCAAAAGTCCGCTGCGGACAGAGATGGTCATGCTGGTACAGAAGGTGGATGAACGCCGCCGGACGCTGGATCCCAGTGGGACATCCAAGCTGTATAATGAATATTACGAGCTGATTTTCCGGACACGCAAGGGAGAAATTCTGCATATTGTGACTACAAAGGTGGTATACAAGGAAATTCCGTTTAATCAGCAGGGTTCCCTGACGTTCCGAGGGGATCAGTTTGTGAAGTTTAAATTTCTCGGCGGTGAAATTACAGAAGCATCCAGTAATTTTCATACGGGCAATGTTCAGGTATAATCAGAAAAGAAAAATGAATGGGCTGCTGCACCAGTATGGTTGCAGCAGCCCTCGTTTTTCTGATACGAATCCTCCAAACTGTAATAGATATTACAGTTTGGAGGGCGTCTGCCTGTGGAATTTACCATGCAGGCTCTATACCTGCTGCCTGCTGTGCATAATACTTTAAAATGGCGGTTGCATCAGAAATATCGACTTTGCTGTCTTCGTTTACATCCGCCGCCAGCATCTGTATTTCTGTCAATTCTGATTCAAGTCCGGCAC
The DNA here is from genome assembly GCA_051882115.1 of Ruminococcus sp. GTDB lineage: Bacteria > Bacillota > Clostridia > Oscillospirales > Ruminococcaceae > Ruminococcus_C. The sequence goes on from JBJERF010000061.1 coordinate 7,223, forward strand.
CGCATCCTGCATATTCATCCAGGACAAGACTTGCGTCCTTGATTTCTATCTTGCCGTTGTCGTCAACATCACCAAGGGTATAACCTTGCTGAAGGATTATTTCCACCGTCTGAATGCCTGTTTTCTCTTCTACTGTAAAAGAAATGTCCTCAGGTTTTCTGTATTCATCAGAAACACTTGAAAAAGACAGGGTGTATTCCCCGGTAGGCACTTCTGCAAGTACAACTCCTGTGTCCGGGAGCGTTACGGCAGTGTAATTTGCAGTATAGGATTCAGCCGCAATGTATGAACCGGTCACACTGAAAGAACTTGAAAAACCTGCACCGGTGTATGAGCCGTAACAATCAAGCCTTGCAAATCTGTCATTCTTATCAGCGTAAAATTCCACATATCCGTTTTCATCGGGAATGACAGCATTCATCATTCCGCCGCTGACTATAAGGATCATGCACTTTGCACTGCTTTTATTATTTCTCGGGTCAACCAGATAATCATTCGGTGCGATTGTACCGTTATCTGCAAAATCCTCGGAAATTTCTTTTATATGACAGCGCACTTTGATATATTCTGAATTTTCCTCAGTAATATCCGGTCTTAAAACAGTTCTTTCGCTTGTTGGAACAGTTCCGGGTTCGCACAATCCTCCGTATATACTGCCTGTAAATGTTCCAACGTCTATATATCGTATCGCTCCATATACGGAACTGCTGTTATCGGGATTTATATAGACAGGTTCGCCGTTTACTAAAAGATATCCCGTAAATGCAGAATTGGTTTCCCATTTCGGGTCGGTATAAAGTCCCATTACGCCTTTTTCAAGGACAGCGTCAGCTTGTACGGAATCGTCCTTTGAAAAGATATTAAAAGCCCTTGTTTCTCCGGAATTCATGCTGAAACTTCCCGTGTATGCTCTCTGATCTTTTTCATCTGCAAAGCACATACCAAATGTGTTTTCCAGCTCTGCCGCTTCAACGAACCGCTTATATGGTATCCACATACTTTTTTCCGTCAGTCCGTTTTCGTACCATTCAAAATCAGTGTATGAAGTTTTTTCAAAGCTTGTGCCGCCGCTGTTGAATGCGGCTCTCTGATTTGTGCCTTTTAAAGTCATTTCTGCATCTGTGACAAGATTTCCGTTATAGTCCTTTACAATGATATTTACAATATTATCTTCGGGATAAACCGTAATACCGCCTGCTGGCTCTGTGGGGTCTGAGGGTTCCGCATAATCTTCAAGCACAACAGTGAAATTCTGCACCTCCTCTGAATCCTGAACATTTATCTCCATTGGTTCAGAAAGGACATATCCCTCTGGCAGTGAATCTGCTTCAATGGTATAAGTACCGGCAGGCACATTTATAAAGGACGTACCGGTTTCGGGAAAATCCGGACAGCTTAAAATCACCTGCGTATGGTCTGCATAAAGGAATGTTTTTTCATCACTGCGACTTGTGCGATGTACATATTCATCATCACTGTATGCGTATACACATTCTATGGCATATGTATAGCTTCGTGTTGCATTGTCAACATAAAATTCTATATATCCGTCACTGTCGGGCATAACGGCACTTACAAATGAACCGCTGATAATGGCAAGGCAGGCAAAATTAGATTCACTATCATTCAGAATATCAAAGGCAATGTCGCTTCCGCTGCCGTTTACATCAGCAGGCAGGATATATTTTCTTTGCCCCACGAATCTGTCTGAAAGATCTGTGATGGGCATACGTACCTTGAAATATTCTCCCGTTCCCTCTTCAGGGTAAAGGGATACACTGCCTCCGGCACCTCTGGTGCTGTTTTCCGCACCAAATGTACATGAACTTGTAAGCTCACCCACGGAATATACAGTTGTACGATCTGTAGATGAAAGACTATCCTTGAAATTATACTTTACATCATTGACCTCAATATAGCCGTCTGAACTTTTCAGATGATAAGCAGGATGTGTGTAAACTGCAATACTTCCCTCTTCAAGTGTGTAATCCGTGGAAACATCATTGTCATTGCAATGGTAAATCTCAATAGTCTCTGATTTATTGTCAGAAAGGTAAAAACTTCTGTCCGGTGATATTTCTATTATTCTGTTACCATTTGGAACGGCGGAAATCGCATAATCAGACGAAGTTATGATCAGTGCTTCACTGTCGTCATATGGTACGAATTTCAGCCCGGACTGGTTCATAATAGTTCCGGTGTCCGTGTTGCTTTTGAATTTTGCAGCGCATACGCCATTTTCATCCATAAGCTTGAGATCTGCACCTTCAACAAGGTCACCATTTTTGTTTTGTACTTCAATATTTATCATATTCTGAATCAGCGGCGCACAGGACAGGGTAACCGTTTCGGCAGAAGCAGGAAGGTAAGCCGCCATACACACGGTCATAGCAGCTGCGGTGAGAAACGCAGGCATTCTCTTTTTCATAAAAATATTCCTTTCATACATCGTAGTTCTTTTCAAATTATAGCATGCATCTTATCTTCTGTCAAACAAAAAGACCGCAGTATCCTGAGATAAAGCGGTCTTTTTTCATATGCGGTTCAAAGACAGGGTGCATACTGTCTGCGGATGGTATGGTAAATCAGATGATGTCCCTTTCGGTTGGGATGGATACCGTCTGCACACAGAAAATCACGGTAGTGATGCTGTGACAGGAATGCGCTGCGGATATCCACCAGCGGAACAGAGAGCTTCTGTGCCAGCAGTGCCACCTTCATGCTGTACATTTCCTGCCAGCGGTAAATGGTATCCACACCGCCCAGCCATTTCAGAATATTTGCTGAATTTTTCCCTTTGGAAATCCAGTTGAAATATCGATCGGGTGCAAGGGGCGGCATGGTCAGAAGAACGGGCTTTCCGCCCTGCTGCTGAATGGAAAGAACCGCCTGTGTATACAGAGCTTCAAATTCTTCCAGCGGTGTGTTCGGCATATGCTCTTCCTCCGGATGATCGGAAACAGCCTGCCAGTCAAAATCGCAGTCATTTCCGCCGAATTCCAGAAAGACATTTTCGTAGCTGCTCAGCTGCGGCAGATGCCGCTTCATAATTTCTATTCCTCGGCGGATGGTGCATCCCATAACGGAAAAATTGTGCAGAATGGCGGGACGTGTCCAGCCCCGGATCTCCTTGGTTACTGTACAATAACGCTGATTCTGCTCTTCAAAAATGATGCCCTTGCTGATGGAATCGCCGAAAATGCCGATATCAATCGGATGGGTGCCGGCGGTTTGCGCCGGATTTTCCGGATGTTCATTCATGAATTTCTGCCTCCCTGCTTATTGAGTCACTTATAGTATATCACGCTGCCCACAGAATTACAAGGGAAAATTGTGCGGATTTTCAGTGAATTTGGTGAAAACAGTGTGAAGCATTCAGTCATTTCTGATCAGCAGGGCGATGCAGTGTGCAGCAATGCCTTCTCCGGAGCCGGTAAAGCCCAGCTTTTCCTCCGTTGTGGCTTTGACGCTGACGGCATCTGTTTCTATACCGCAGGCATCTGCAATGTGCTCCCGCATGGACGGAATATAGGGTGCCAGCTTTGGCTTCTGGCAAAGAATGGTTGCATCCAGATTGCCCACTGTATAGCCTTTTTCATGAATCAGGGCGGCTGCATGCCGGAGCAGCTCCATGCTGTCCGCACCGGCATAGGCAGGGTCTGTATCCGGAAAATGCTGTCCGATATCTCCCAGAGCCAATGCTCCCAGCAATGCGTCAGAGACAGCATGCAGAAGAACATCTGCATCGGAATGCCCCAGCAGTCCCTTTTCATAGGGAATGTCTACACCGCCCAGAATCAGCTTTCGGTTTTCAGTTAACCGGTGCACGTCATAGCCGTGCCCGATTCGATACGGCAGATTCACTTTACAGCCTCCTTTGCGGTATTTTTCCGGAGCAGAAGCCGTGCAATCTCAATATCCTCCGGCGTGGTGATTTTGATATTGGTATAGTCGCCCTCTGTCATATAAACCTTGCATCCGATGGCCTCTGCAAGCTGACAGTCATCTGTAAAATCCAGTCCATGATCCACCGCAAACTGAACGGCTCTGCAATATACCTTTTTCTGAAAGACCTGGGGGGTCTGGGTGATGAACAGACTGGGACGATAGGGCGTATCTACAATCAGATGGTCGCTGACCACCTTAATGGTATCCTTTACCGGAACTCCCAGTGTGGCACCGCCGAAAACTTCTGCATCACGGATAACCGTATGGATCTGTTCCGGACGTACCAGCGGGCGTGCACCGTCATGAATGGCAATCAGTTTGGTTTCATGAGATATAGCTTCCATCCCCCGTAAAACACTTGCCTGACGGGTGTCACCGCCTGCTACAATGGCTTTCAGCTTGGTAATGCCGCAGCTTTCGGCGGTTTCCCGGAGTGCCTCATGATCGTCCGGACGTGCAACAAGGATGATTTCTGCAATCCTCGGACATTGCTCAAAGGCAAGCATGGCGGTTCCTGCAACATTTGTTTCTCCCAGTGAAAGCAGAATTTTATTTTGTCCCTGCATACGGGTGGCATTTCCGGCACAAACCAGAATCGCCGATGTATCCTGCACCTGCATATTTTATGCCCTCCTGTAAAAAAAATCCTGTCTCCGTCCCTACTGACAGAAACAGGATTTTATGGTCTTGTATACTTATTCGTCTATCTTCGGCATCCGGTAGGACAGTGTCATAAGGCTGTCTCCCAGATGCACATTTTCTACCTGAATACGGGAATGGTCTGCATCCAGATCGCAATGGCTGAAGTTCCAGAAGCCGCTGATACCCAGTCCCATCAGACGGTCTGCCGTTTCCTGAGCAGCCTCCTGAGGAATGCAGAGCACAGCAACCATAGGCTGCACACGGCGGCAAAATTCCTCCAGCGTATCCATATGGGCGACTGTAAATCCGGCGATTTCTGTTCCGCAGATTTTCTGGTCAATGTCAAAAATTCCGGTCAGGCAAAATCCATAGGCAGCAAAATCAATATTGGCTGCAATGACTCTTCCCAGATTTCCTGCCCCTACAATGATGGCAGGACGGTTCTGGCTCAGACCGATAATCAGCCGGAGCTGCCGGCGCAGTGCAGAGACATTGTAGCCGTATCCCTGCTGTCCGAATTCACCAAAGCAGTTGAGATCCTGCCGGATCTGCGATGCAGTCAATCCCAGCTGCTGGGCAAGCTCTCGTGAAGAAGTGCGCTGTATGCCTGCGTGCTCCAGTGCTGAAAGAAACCGGTAATATCTTGGCAAACGCCGGATGACAGACTCAGAAATGGAAGCTTTCTGCATGACTGATGTCGCACCTCACTTTTAAAGTACCGTCATTTACTGCATCAGTGCATCCAGCCGGTCATGGATGGCTTCCAGAAATTCCTTGGAATTCACCTTCTGCTTGTTTTCCAGCTTGGAAATCAGATACAGGTCACCGGTCATAATGCCGTCTTCAATGGTCTGAATGGTTGCCTTTTCCAGCTTGTCGGCAAAGTCCATCAGCTCCGGCAGGTTATCCAGTTCACCACGCTTGCGCAGTGCGCCGCTCCATGCAAAGATGGTTGCAACAGAGTTGGTAGAGGTTTCCTCACCCTTCTGATACTTGTAATAGTGACGCTGTACCGTGCCGTGTGCAGCTTCGTACTCATAAATGCCGTCCGGAGAAACCAGAACAGAGGTCATCATAGCAAGACTGCCGTAAGCGGTGGAAACCATGTCGGACATAACATCACCGTCATAGTTCTTGCAAGCCCAGATATAGCCGCCACTCGAACGAATCACACGGGCAACTGCATCGTCAATGAGGGTGTAGAAGTATTCAATACCAGCTGCCTCAAACTTTTCCTTGTACTCTGTGTCATAGATTTCCTGGAAAATATCCTTGAAGGTATGGTCGTATTTCTTGGAAATGGTATCCTTGGTTGCAAACCATACATCCTGTTTCAGATCCAGACCGTAGTTGAAGCAGGCTCTTGCAAATCCGGCAATGGAATTGTTCTTGTTGTGCAGACCCTGAATGATGCCGTCTGTATCCTTGAAATCAAAAATCAGCTCACGGGTTTCTTTGCCTTCTGCATCGGTGACAACCAGCTCCGCCTTGCTGCCCTGCTGAACCTTCATTTCGGTGTTCTTGTAAACATCGCCGTAAGCGTGACGGGCAATGGTGATGGGCTTTGTCCATGTGGGAATATACGGCTCAATGCCCTTGACCAGAATCGGTGTACGGAAAACCGTACCATCCAGAATGGCACGGATGGTGCCGTTGGGGCTTTTCCACATCTGGGAGAGGTTATACTCCGGCATTCTTGCTGCATTGGGAGTAATGGTTGCGCACTTTACAGCCACGCCGTACTTTTTGGTAGCCTCTGCGCTGTCGATGGTTACCTGATCCTTGGTCTTTTCCCGGTAGTCCAGACCCAGATCATAGTATTCGGTTTTCAGGTCAACATAGGGTGTCAGCAGGATGTCCTTGATCCACTGCCACAGGATTCGTGTCATTTCGTCGCCGTCCATCTCCACCAGCGGCGTTGTCATTTGAATCTTTGCCATTTTGATTTCCTCCTTCAATTTCTCATTGAAAATAATATCCGTCAGCAGCATACGCCATACATGAGGATATCCCATTTCAGGATGCCCAGTATCAGCAGATGTGCCGGATAAAAAACGTAAAAGAACCATTTATGGAAGGGCTTTTTGCTGCCGCTTTCGCCGTTATATCCGAATTGAATCAGCACCGGCACCATGAAAATGCCCAGACGCCAAATCTCATCTGTCCGTGAGCCGGACAGAAGAAAATTCAGGATGCAGTAGCTGGCACCGATGCAGCAAAAAGCAATCCATTTGGAACGGGTATCCTTGCGGTAGATAAAGAAGAACAGACACCACAAGACATCAAATACACTCCAGTCTCCGAAAAAGGAGAGGGCGCACAAGCCTATGATGCCGAGTATCTTTACCGGTTTAGAGCATTTGCCCTTATCCCAGAGCCATATTGCCAGCAGTCCCAGCAAAAGGGTACACAGCACGCCGAACTGAGGGGTAAAATGCCAGTCATTGACGATTTCATGGGATGCCCCATATACGGCTGATACCATATAGACGGGTAAACGTCCGTATTCAAAGTATACATATGGTACCCATGACAGCAGTGCGAATATGCCCAGACGCATGGCATATTTTTTTATGCTTCGGGTGTAATAGCAGCCCTCTGCCACAAAATATGCCATAGTCGGCCCGGTGAGCCGTCCGATGAAATGCATCACCTGTCCAGGTACGGAACCCATGGGCACAAACGCCCATGCGATATGGTCAATGAGCATAGCAAGGATGACGACATATTTCAGCTGATTGCGGTTCAGAAAAAGTCTGTTGTTTGTCATAATATTCCATCCTGCTGAAATTTTTTGCTTTGGAAAATTTGAATCAGTTCAGAAACTCAAACAGAGCTTCTACTATGAATTCAAAAAGACCAGAAATAAAGTCGCTTACGGAAAATTTCCTGTGTTTCTTTTTGCGCTTCTTTTTATGATTTTTCATTTTTATCATTTTTACTGCTGCTGAGTAAACGGTGTTATAGCTATATAGCCTACTACACCCACTATAATCATCACGATACCGCTTATAATTTCAGCAGCCTTAGGTTTCATATTCGGAAAGATTTTTTTCAGCAGAAAATCCATCAGTATAAATAATCCTATAAGTGCAATAACAAGCACAACATCATGCCATGAACGCACGTGGATACGTGTGCGGCGCATACTTGTTACAAGAAAACCCATTATATTTTTCCTCTTACTTCAGATTCTCTCTTGTATAATCAAGCAGTCCGCCTGCAAGAATGATATCCTTTGCTCTGCCGGTCAGCTCACACAGTACCGGAATCTCTGCACCGGTTGTCTTGTTGACCAGTGTCAGCGTGGTCTCACCGCCGGCAACCTTTGCACGGATATCGCTGAGTTCCAGCATATCGCCCTGAGCAATCTTGTCATAGTCTGCTTCATTTACAAATGTCAGCGGCAGAATGCCTGCATTCACAAGGTTCGCACGGTGGATTCTTGCAAAGCTCTTCACCAGTACAGCCTTGACGCCCAGATACAGCGGTGCCAGTGCAGCATGTTCTCTGGAGGAGCCCTGACCGTAGTTGGAACCGCCTACGATGATGCTCTTGCCCATTTCCTTTGCACGTGCCGGGAAATTTTCATCGCATACAGTAAAGCAGTGCTGAGAGATGGCAGGAATATTGGAACGCAGGGGCAGAATTTTCGCACCTGCCGGCATAATGTGGTCGGTGGTGATGTTGTCGCCCACCTTCAGAGAGCAGCCGGCTGTGATGGTTTCTTCAAGAGGAGCAGTTTCCGGGAAGGGCTTGATGTTGGGTCCACGGAGAATCTCCACGCTGTCCATTTCTTCCTCAGAAGCCGGCAGCACGATCATGTTGTCATTGACCTTGAACTTCTCCGGCAGCACGAAGTCGGGCATTTCGCCCAGCTCTCTCGGATCGCTGAGATAGCCGGTAATTGCAGAATAAGCAGCCAGCTCCGGTGATACCAGATAAATCTGACCGTCCTTGGTTCCGGAGCGTCCCAGGAAGTTCCGGTTGAAGGTTCTCAGGGAGATACCGCCGGAATTGGGAGCCTGTCCCATACCAATACACGGACCGCAGGCACTTTCCAGAATTCTTGCACCGGCATCGATCAGAATGCTCAGCAGTCCCATATCTGCCATCATGTTCAGCACCTGCTTGGAGCCGGGTGCAATTGCCAGAGAAACATCCGGATGAACGGTCTTGCCCTTGAGAATGTGTGCCACCTTCATCATATCCAGCAGGGAGGAGTTGGTGCAGGAGCCGATGCAGACCTGATCGACTTTCAGCTTGCCGATTTCAGCCACGGACTTGACATTGTCCGGAGAGTGCGGACAGGCTGCCAGCGGTACCAGCTCGCTCAGATTGATTTCAACGATTTCATCATAAACAGCATCCTCGTCCGCTGCAAGGGGCGTCCAGACTTCGCCTCTGCCCTGCGCTTCTAAGAACTGCTTGGTTACTTCATCCGATGGGAAGATGGAGGTGGTTGCGCCCAGTTCTGCTCCCATATTGGTGATGGTTGCACGCTCCGGAACAGACAGGCTCTTGACACCTTCGCCGCAGTATTCAATGACCTTGCCCACGCCGCCCTTTACAGACAGACGCTTGAGCACTTCCAGAATGACATCCTTTGCAGCCACCCACGGAGACAGCTTGCCGGTCAGCTCTACCTTGACCACCTTCGGACAGGTGATATAGTAGGTACCGCCGCCCATGGCAACTGCAACGTCCAGACCGCCTGCACCCATGGCAATCATACCGATACCGCCGCCGGTAGGTGTATGACTGTCAGAGCCGATGAGTGTCTTACCCGGAACGCCGAAACGCTCCAGATGTACCTGATGGCAGATACCGTTACCCGGACGGGAGAAATAGATGCCGTGCTTCTTGGCAACGCTGCCGATGAAGCGATGGTCGTCGGCATTCTCAAAGCCGCTCTGCAATGTGTTGTGGTCAATATAAGCCACGCTGCGCTCGGTCTTTACACGAGGAACGCCCATTGCCTCAAATTCCAAATATGCCATTGTGCCGGTTGCATCCTGTGTCAATGTCTGGTCAATACGGATACCGATTTCCGTACCCTTTACCATTTCGCCCTCCACAAGATGGGCCCGCAGGATCTTTTCTGTCAGGGTCAAGCCCATGTCCATCATTCCTTTCGTATCTGATCTATCATTTCAGAATCTGTGCGGAAAACCTCCGCAAATTCTATAATCTATTGTATCAATTCGGAGCCTGTTTGTCAAGAAATTCACAAAGATTCCTGTATCTGAAAATAAAAACAAGCTTTTTTTGCATACAAATAAAAGTGCAAAGGAGGGATTTCTATGAAAAACAGAAATGATTCGCCGGTAAAGCTGCTTCTGCTCATGAGTGCGCCGGAATCGGATTCGGCATATGCAGATACGGCCCTGGAGGTGCGCCGCATGCGGAAAAATGATGCTGCAAGGGCTGTGCAGGAGCAGCAGATGCAGGCGGCACTGATGCAGATTTTATTTCCGCCGGAGGAAAATTCCACGTAAATTGTTTTTTAAAACAGGCGCAATAAAATGGATTTTCGTGAAGAAATTCGAATAGGAATTGATTTTTCGGTGAAAGTATGCTATAATAAAACGAATTCTCTATGTTCGGGAGGTATTTATGGATTTACAGACAATGGATATGCAAACGACCTTATGGTATAAGCAGCCGGCAGAGGACTTTGACCATGCGCTTCCGGTGGGAAACGGCCGTATCGGCGGTATGGTATTCGGCGGAGCTGCGGATGAACTCATCAAGCTCAATGAGGACTCTGTCTGGTCGGGGGGAAAACGGGAACGCAATAATCCGGATGCACTGGAGGGATTCCATGAAATCCGTGGGCTTCTGAAGGAAGAACGGATTCCGGAGGCGGAAAAAATCGCTTTTGAAAAAATGCAGGGGGTCACACCCAATTCCCGTCACTATATGCCGCTGGGCAATCTGAGCATTCATATGGACTTTGCGGGTAAAGCAAAGCAGTATATCCGCAAGCTGGATCTGGAGCAGGCGGTTGCATCGGTGCGCTTTACAGCCAATGACATTACCTATGAGCGTGAAGTGTTTGTTTCCGCACCGGATCATGTGATGGTGGTGCATATTACCGCCAGTCAGCCGGGCAGCATTCATCTTCGTGCGTCCATAGACGGACGGGATGATTATTATGATGACTGCCGTCCCTGCAAGGAAAATGCCATTCTCTACAACGGCGGCACCGGCAGCCGTGACGGCATCTTCTTTGCAGCCGTTCTGACGGGCAAGACCATCGGCGGCAGAATCTTCACCCGGGGCGGTCAGCTGATTGCGGAAAATGCAGATGAGGTTACACTGATTCTGTCCGTGGGCACCAGCTTCTACCATGGGGACAGCTTTGAGGATTCTGCTCTGCTGGATGCGGAATATGCTATGGAATGTGCCTATGAGGAGCTGCTGTACCGCCATATCAGTGACTATCAGGAGCTGTTCCAGCGGGTTCGCTTTACACTGGAGGACAACAGCGGCGGCGGCAGTGCGCTGCCCACGGATGAACGGCTGATGCGTCTGCATGGAGATGAAGGCGATTACAAGGAATGCAAGCTGACCATCCGTGACGCACAGCTCATGGTGCTGTATTTCAATTACGGACGGTATCTGATGATTTCCGCAAGCCGTCCGGGGAGCCAGACCATGAATTTGCAGGGCATCTGGAATCAGGATATGTGGCCTGCATGGGGATGCCGTTATACTGTCAATATCAATATTCAGATGAACTACTGGCCGGCAGAGGTCTGCAATCTGTCAGAATGTCATGAACCCCTGTTTGATCTGATTGAACGTATGCGGGAACCGGGCAGAAAGACGGCACGGGAGATGTACGATTGCCGTGGATTTACCTGCCATCATAATACGGATATCTGGGGGGATACGGCACCGCAGGATTTATGGATGCCGGCAACCATCTGGCCTATGGGTGCGGCATGGCTTTGTCTGCATATTTTTGAGCATTACCGCTATACACTGGATCAGGATTTCCTTGCAGAAAAGTACGAAACCATGAAGGAAGCGGCATTGTTTTTTGTGGATTATCTCACGGAAAATGAAGTGGGACAGCTGGTTACCGGTCCGTCCGTATCTCCGGAGAACACATACCGTACAGCAAACGGTACAAAGGGCTGTCTGTGCATGGGTCCCACTATGGATACGGAAATTATAACGGTGCTGTTTCAGAATGTCATCGAAAGTACAAAGATTCTCGGACGGGATGAGGCTTTTGCAGCAGAACTTTCAGCCATTCTGGAAAAGCTGCCGCCTTTGAAAGTGGGCAAGTACGGTCAGATTCAGGAATGGGCAGTGGATTACGATGAGGTCGAGATCGGACACCGCCATATTTCTCATCTGTTTGCCCTGCATCCGGCGAATCTGATTTCGCCCAATCAGACACCTGCCCTTGCAAAGGCTGCCCGTGCTACACTGGTGCGCCGGCTGATTCACGGAGGCGGTCATACGGGCTGGAGCCGTGCATGGATTATGAATATGTGGGCACGCCTGCTGGACGGCGGTATGGCTTATGAAAATATGCGGCAGCTTCTTGCAAATTCTACCAACCCCAATCTGCTGGATTCTCATCCGCCCTTCCAGATTGACGGAAATTTCGGCGGTACGGCTGCGGTGGCAGAATGTCTGATGCAGAGTCACTGCGGCGAAATTCATCTGCTGCCGGCATTGCCGGAATCCTGGAAAAACGGCAGTATCAGCGGTCTGTGTGCACGAGGCGGCTTTGAGGTGAGCATCACATGGAAAAACGGCAGGCTGGAAAGTGCAGCCATTTTCTCCAAAAAGGGTATGCCCTGTGTAGTTCGGTGCAGCGAGGTGGTCAGTGTAACCAGTCCGCAAGGTATTGTAGATGCTGAAACAGATGGGGATGTCATTCGTTTTTCTACCGCAGCAGGTCAGACCTATCGAATCCAGACATGAAAAATAGGAGCATGAATTTCATGAGTCGAAAAAAGCAAGGAGCCGTTCTGACCGCTGCTGCTGTACTGTTGTGCACGGTGGGCTGTTCTGAGATTCAGCAGTCTCCGGTGCTTCCGGAATCGTATGGGACGGTTCCGGCGGCAACTGAAACGACTGTTACAACCACTGTAACCGCAGAAACAACCACCACTGCTGTTACTACAACGGAGCTGACCGGACCGTCCTATGCACAGGAGCCGCTGAATGTTCCTTTTCTGGATATGCAGGAGGTTTCCATGACTATACAGGCTGAGGATCTGGAGCTGCCGGTTTCCTTTGTGCAGGCCAATGACCTGCCGAGTTATACAGGCAGCGGCTATGTCAGCGGTTTACAGGGCGTGCTGAAAAATACCATTGTATTTCATGCAGAGGTTCCGGCATCCCAGCATTATGATATTTCCATCATTGCCTGTACAGAAACCGGTGCAGAATGTACGCTGCTTGTGAATGATACGGAAATCAGCAGCATTGCCATGGAAGGCACTGGAAAATTTATCTGCGCAACGGCTCAGGGCATCTATCTGGATGCCGGTATGAATACCATCTCCATCCGGCAGGAGGATGGGGATATGCTGCTGGATTGTATAGAGCTGGTCAATAACACCTCCCTGATTCCCAACCGGATCGTAACAACCATTCCCTGCAATCCGGAGGCTTCTCCGGAGGCGGTGCAGCTTCTGTCATTCCTTGGAGAAAATTACGGACAGAAAATCATTTCCGGTCAGCATGTTTCCAGCAGTGATAACAAGGAAATTGTTCAGATTGTGGAAACCACGGGAAAATATCCTGCCATCCGGTTTGCGGATTTGTATCCGTACAGCAACAACGGCGGTACGCCGGAGTATGCAGATGTAATTTCATCCAGTCTGGAATGGGCAGAGCAGGGCGGTATTGTAGGGCTGATGTGGCACTGGTATGCTCCCATGGGGGAGGCAAGCGCATTCTGTGCGGATACAAGCTTCAATCTGGGCAATGCAGTCACCTTTGAATCGGTAGCGACGGCTTCCGCAGCAGAGCTATACGATATGTATGAAAGTGGGCGTATTTCTAAAGAATGTGTGCGTCTGATTGAGGATATTGATACAGTATCCCGTGCATTGTCACAGCTTTGTGATGCAGGAGTGCCGGTTCTGTGGCGTCCGCTGCATCAGGCAGGCAGTGAATTGTACTGGTGGGACAGTGCGGGCAGTGATGCCTATCTCTGGCTGTGGAATCTGATGTATACCCGTATGACGGAATATCATGGGCTGAACAATCTGATCTGGGTTTGGAACGGTCTGCGTACGGATTATCTGCCGGACAGCAGCTGCTATGACATTGCATCGGCAGATGTATATCTGGATGAAAAGGAAGATTTCGGCAGCGGTTATGAAGCCTATTATGCCCTTCAGGAGTTGGCATACGGCAAGCTGCTTGCGTTGAGTGAGTGCAGTTCCGTTCCCGATGTGACCACCGCTTTTCGTGATGGTGCGGTGTGGTCTTATTTTGGTTTGTGGTATGCGCCGTATCTGTCTGAAACGACGGATTCGGAAACGTTGATTCATACATATAATTCAGAGGGTGTTCT
>JBJERF010000062.1:0-21203 GCA_051882115.1 Ruminococcus sp.
GAGAAAAAGCGACAGCTTTTTCGAGGGGAAGCGGACAAGACCGCTTCCCCTTGTTCCAACGATGAAATATCTATCCCTTGAAAATGTTCCGGCGGAACATTTTCAACGAAAAAAAGTAAATGCTGTTGCCCTGTTTTTTATACGGACAGGTCTTGCATAAGCACGAAAAATATGCTATAATATGGGAGAAGAGAGGAGGCTGCGGTTATGCTGAAAGCTGGCGTTTCAACAGCTTGTCTGTATCCTCTGCCTGTGGAAGATGCTCTGTATGATCTGGCTCTGGGCGGTGTGCAGCATGTGGAAATTTTTATCAATACCCATTCTGAGCTGCGCCGCAGCTTCATTATGACACTGGCGGAGATTATGCGCCGCTTCGATGTCTCCTGCCGTTCCCTGCATCCCTTTACCTGCGAGATGGAACCCATGATGTTCTTCTCTGCTTATATGCGCAGAGTACAGGATATGCTGGATTATTACCGCCACTATTTTGCCGCCATGCAGGCGCTGGGTGCAAAAATCTTCGTGGTTCATGGCAATAAAACCCCGGGCAATACGGTCAATGTGCCGCTTTATCTGGAACGGTACAGTCAGCTTGTACAGCTGGGACAGGAGTTCGGTGTCATCGTTGCTCAGGAAAATGTGGCACGCTGTACCAGCCATTCTCTGGATTTCCTGAAAACCATGAAAGAGCAGCTGGGCAAGGATGCATGGTTCGTATTGGATGTGAAACAGGCCGTCCGGTCACAGGAAAGCCCGATGGCAATTTTGCAGGCACTGGGCGACCGTGTGATTCATGTACATATCAGTGACCATGGTGCCTACGGCGATTGTCTGCCCATCGGCAGCGGCAGCTTTCCCGTCAAGACGTTCCTGCAAACGCTTGCAAAGGTCAGTCCGGATTGCTCTGTCATATTGGAACTGTACCGGAGCGCATTCCGCAGTACAGCGGATCTCGTACAGAATTATCAGATTCTGAATCGTATGATTCAGAGCCTTTATTGATACAGAAATGAAAACAGGAAAGGGTGATATCGATGCGGTGTCCATTTTGCGGTGAAAAGGATACCCGTGTACTGGATTCACGTCCGTCTGAGACAAGAATCCGCCGGCGCAGAGAATGCGAAAACTGTCAGAAGCGATTTACAACCTATGAGATCATAGAACTGCCCATGCTCATGGTGGAAAAAAAAGACGGCAGTATCCAGCCCTTTGATCGGAATAAGCTGATGTCCGGTATTCTTACAGCCATTAAAAAGCGTCCCGTGACAGCGGCACAGGTTCAGGCCATGGTGGATGCGGTGGAGCTGCGCTATGCCAATGAAATGCGTACCAGTGTGCCGTCCTCCGAAATCGGTAATTTTGTTATGGAACAGCTCAAGGGCATCGATGCAGTGGCATATATCCGGTTTGCATCCGTTTATCAGGACTTTTCAGATGTGGCCGGGTTTATCCATGCAATCAGTGAACTGGGCGAAAATCATAAATAAAATATTTTTAAAGGAGCGTATGACAATGAGTTACAATGCAATGGGGAATGACTACACAAACCAGTTTGACACGCAGGATGTGGCAGACAATAAGGTGATTTCTGTTCTGGCGTATATCCCGCTGCTGTTCTGGCTGCCGCTGGTAACCGGAACAAAGAGCCGGTTCGGCCGCTTTCATGCCAATCAGGGGCTGATTCTGCTGCTGCTGTGCCTTGTGTTTGGTGTTGCAAGCGCAATCATTGGTCTGATTTTTGGATGGATTCCCATTGTGGGGGCTATCATCTCCGGTCTGGTCAATATTGTGCTGTGGGTTTCTGAACTGGCATTGATGATTTATGGTATGGTCAATACTGGTAATGGCCGTGCAAAGCAGCTTCCGTTTGTGGGCGGTCTGATTACACTCATTCAGTGATTAAGGCATACATACGGTCAAATCGGGTACAGTCATAACACATGGCACCCAGCAGAAGTCCATCAGGGGTGCAGATCAGCTCGGCACGAGCCGAAGCACTGCATGTGAGCGTATAAGTCCATATTACCGCTTCCTGCCCTGCATATTGGGATAAAGGCAGATGCTGTGCTTCCTGTAACGCACAGTATGTCTCATAGACACTGGATGTGCCGCCTTCCGGAAGAATTGCTTCAGACTGGACAGGCGGCTCTTCTGCGGCTGTATGACCCCATTGGGCAAGATAGCTGCGGCGTTCGCTGTCATCTTTCAGATACAGCTCCTGCATGGGCTGGTGATGATGGGCGGCATAAATCAGCAGTCCGCCGGTTCCGATCAGTACGCCGGTGCAGCCCAATAGTAAAATCAGCTTGGAATGATTCAAGAAAATCCCTCCGCTTTCATAGCAAATCTTATTCATAGCAAATCTTATGAAAGCTTATGCGGAAAAATATGAACTCAGAACATACGGCAGAAAGGCGGTGCACAGCAGATGCGTCTGGATCGGTTTTTATCAGAACGGACGGCTTTTACACGCAGTCAGCTCAAAGAATGGATTGCGGCCGGAAAAGTCACAGTGAACGGCATGGCAGCTGCAAAGCCCAATATGAATGTAACGGAAACAGATGCCGTGCTGCTGAATGGTCAGCCTGTCCGCAGTCAGAAAACACTAACCGTACTGCTGAACAAACCCACAGGCTATGTCAGTGCAACAGAAGACCGCAGAGAGCAGACCGTTCTGGAGCTGCTGCCGCCGGAGCTTCAGGGACAGGGTCTGTTTCCTGTGGGCAGACTGGATAAGGATACAACGGGCATGCTGCTGCTGACCAATGACGGTGCGCTTTCCCATCGCCTGACTGCGCCGAAAAAGCATGTGCCGAAGTATTATATAGCAACGCTGGCAAGACCCTTTGAACCATCCTATCCCCAGCTGTTTGCCGCCGGTATGACCCTTGCAAACGGCGAGGTTTGTCAGCCTGCTGAGACTGCCCCTCTTGGGGAGGACGGAAGACAGGCTCTGGTCTGCCTTCATGAAGGAAAGTACCATCAGGTCAGACGGATGTTTGCTGCGGTGGGCAATCATGTGGAGCAGCTCCACCGTATCGGCATGGGAAATTTGTTTTTACCCCCCGATTTGCCCTCGGGAAAGGCATTCGTGCTTATGGACAAAGATTTATATAAAGTGTTGAATTTTGAAACCGAATTTTCAGCACTTCTCCAAATGATTAGAAAATATTCGTCATAATCGATGAATGTACAGAAAAAATTTTGTGCAAATAACGACTTGAAAAAGATGCAGATTTTTGGTATTATAATATTATGCTGAAGCCGGTACGGAAAAAACGGCTGGTGTAAGATAAAAATAGTTTAGGAGGAACTGCTCAAATGGCAAGTTTATCACTGAGACACATTTATAAGAAGTATCCGGGCAACGTTGTTGCTGTTAAGGATGTTAACATCGAAATTCAGGATAAGGAATTTATCGTATTGGTTGGACCTTCCGGCTGCGGTAAGTCTACCACACTGAGAATGATTGCTGGTCTGGAGGAAATCTCCGAAGGCGAGCTGTATATCGGCGACCGTCTGGTAAACGATATCGCTCCGAAGGACAGAGATATCGCAATGGTATTCCAGAACTATGCGCTGTATCCGCATATGACCGTATTTGACAACATGGCATTCGGTCTGAAGCTCCGCAAGGTTCCGAAGGATGAAATCGCTCGTAAGGTGGAAGAAGCTGCTAAGATTCTCGACCTGAGCCATCTGCTGGATCGTAAGCCGAAGGCAATGTCCGGCGGTCAGAGACAGCGTGTTGCTCTGGGTCGTGCAATCGTTCGTAATCCTCAGGTATTCCTGCTTGACGAGCCGCTGTCCAACCTGGACGCTAAGCTCCGTGCACAGATGAGAACTGAAATTTCAAAGCTGCACAAGAAGCTGGGTACTACATTCATCTATGTAACACATGACCAGACAGAAGCTATGACCATGGGCGATCGTATCGTTGTTATGAAGGATGGTATCATCCAGCAGATCGATACCCCTCAGGCTCTGTATGAGAGACCGGGCAACAAGTTCGTTGCAGGCTTCCTCGGTTCTCCGCAGATGAACTTTATTGATGCTGTTCTGAAGAAGAGCGACAACTATTATGTAGAGTTCGGTGCTGAGGCTACTAAGACCAGCAAGGCTGTGAAGTATCAGATTGAGATTCCGGCTTCTAAGGTAACCAATGATCTGGCAAGATATGTGGATAAGGAAGTTATTCTGGGTATCCGTCCGGAAGCCATTCACGATGATGAGATGTTCCTGTCCAATGCAACCACTGGTATCATTGACTGTGATGTTGAAATCACAGAAATGATGGGTGCTGAAACCTTCCTGTATCTGAATTGTGTTGGCATTCCGCTGACAGCACGTGTTGATCCACGTTCTACAGCTAAGCCGCAGGATTCCATTAAGGTTGCTCTGGATCCGAACAAGATTCACCTGTTCGACAAGGAAGCAGACAATAACCCGACAATCATTAACTAATTGCCGATACTTAGAAAGGCTGCCGCTTTTGCGGCAGCCTTTTTGCGCTCCAGCGTACCGCTAGATCGTCTACCCTACCCCCTTGAACGTTATTGAAAAAAGGTTGCTGTAAGTTCAAAAGGTATAAAGGTTTTCGGTCAAGCCTTTCTCAAAAGGCTTGTGGGGTCAAGGGGCAAAGCCCCTTGTCGCCGTCCGCAGACGGCGAAACTCCCTGCGCCATCCTTCTGGCGCGCGGAGAAAAGGGGTGAGAAATGCGACAGCATTTCGAGGGGGAAGCGGACAAGACCGCTTCCCCCTGTTTCAGCGATGGCGTAAGTTATATCTTGCAAACATCCCGGTGGGATGTTTGCAACGCTTTTAACCTCTCAGTCTTGCCTTCGGCAAGCCAGCTCTCCTTAAAAGGAGAGCCTGCTTCACTCGCTGGTTCCGCTGTGTATATTTGTATCACAGGGGGCTTTGCCGCTGGACTTCACAAGCCTTTTTAAAAAGCCTCCCCGAAAACTTTTATTGATTTTACTCCTTTTTTGCGGCAAAAAAAGAACCTGCATGGATTCATGCAGGCGTGAAAGAAAAGATCAGAACATACCAGCCAATCCCCCCTTATGGGGGAGACATTCCAGCGGTATGCCGGCAAATAAAATTTAGGGGATTTGTGAGGATTACTTAATCCTTGCCTTTAGTATATACCCCATGGCTTAAAAGAATCTTAAATAATCATACAGTTTTCTCAAAAAAATGTGCAGTCTCCAGTGCAATTTCCATCATTTTCAGAAAAGAATACTGCCGTTCCTCCGCCGTGGTGGATTCACCCCGCAGGGGACAGTCTGAAATCGTTGTGATACACAATGCCTGTTTTCCTGCCTCCGCTGCATTCATATACAGCGCAGCCGCCTCCATCTCCGTTGCAAGTACCCCCATGTCTGCCCATTTCTTCAGATGACTTTCTCCACTGTAATAGAATACATCTGAAGACAGCACATTTCCCACACGAACCGGTACTTGCAGCTTCCGTGCAGCTGCTACAGCAGCTTCCAGCAGTTCATAATCTGCAATGGGTGCAAATGTCCCCGGCAGCTCATACTGGCTCGCATAAGCCGAATTGGTGCATGCCGCCTGTGCAATGACCACATCCCGCAGGTGGATATCCTCGCAAACCCCTCCGGCTGTGCCAATGCGGATGATGCGGTCTACATCATAGGTGTGAAACAGCTCATAGGAATAAATGCCCATGGAGGGCATGCCCATGCCGCTACCCTGAACGGATATGGGCATGCCTTTGTATAATCCCGTATATCCCAGCATATTACGAACCGTATTGTAACAAATGGGCTGCTCCAGATAGGTTTCTGCAATGAATTTTGCACGCAGAGGATCCCCCGGCATAAGCACGGTTTTGGCAATATCCCCCTTCTGCGCTGCATTATGGGGCGTTGACATAAAAATGACCTCCTTTAAAAGTTGATTATCCACGGGAACGAATCTGTCTCATGGTGCTGATAATCGCACTGAAGTTCAATACCAGAACAAACAGCATGCCGATGATCAGGAAAATCATCTGACCGGGGATATCGTGCGTTACCACAAATCCCAGTATAAACAGGACTGCCAGATTGATATAGAATTTTTTCTGGTTGATGGGGAACGGAACGAATCGCCGTGCATCCCGCTGACGAATGACATAGCTGACAAAATAGCTTGCAAATGTGGCAAAAGCAGCACCGTGAATGCCGAAAATCAGTACCAGAATGACATTTAGTACGATGTTGACAATGGCTGCAATGAGACTGGTCCAGAATGAATGGGATGTATGATTGGTTGCTGTGTAGACACTGCTGAAAAATTGATTCATGCACATCATCATGACGGCTACTACCAGTACCGGCGTGTACAGATATGCTGTGCCGTACTCCGGAAACTGACTGGTATCAATGAGAATTGCCGAAAGCGGACGCACAAATACAATCATGGCTGCACTGGCAATGAACATAAAAGATGCATAGGCATCAAAAATTTTCTGATAGAAACGGCTCCGATCCCTGGAGTCGTTTTCCATAATGGCAGACATGTTCCATGCCTGAAAGAAAATCGTGGAAAACATGGAAATCAGATTGGGAATCTTGCTAGCGATGCCGTAAATACCAGCCGCACTTTCCCCTACAGCTCCCTCCGGTCCGGGCATATACCGGATGAAAATACGATCCGAAAATCCTGTAATCGTCCATAGAAGCGTGGACGGAATCAGCGGTATCGCAAATGAAAGCATTCTCCAGATCATGCCGGAATCCAGCTGCCGGAAATTCAGATATTTCCGCAGACCGGCAATGACCCACAGGAAAATGGCAGACAAAAGATCAGAGCAGATCACGGAAAGCATAAAGCCTGTTACACCCAGCTGGAGAACTGCAATGAAAATGACATTGAAAAGAAACAGCGTCAGTGTTGCCAGAATGCCGTCAAAGGCAAAGAGCTTGACCATCCCCTGTGAACGGACAAACTGCGAATGAATGGAACGCAGGGATGAGGCACAGACATAGCCAATCAGCAGCCATGTATATCCGTCTGCAAAGGGCAGCACACCCAGCATAGGAGAGATGGCAAGGAGCAGCAGAATGCCGTAGCCCGTAATGGCATAGGCAGAAGTGAACACCTTGGCGGGACTGTACCGTTTGTCCAGACCATAGCGGATAATCGCTTCTGCCATGGAAAAGGTCACAATGGGAATCAGGAAATTTGCGGTAATTTCCAGAAGCTCCTTGGTGCTGTTGTCGGCAGGATTGATGTTTGCTGTATAAAGCTTTGTCAGCAGCAGCAGTAAAATTTTTGAACCAAACGAACCGATGGCAAAAATGATCGTATTCGAGGCAAGTTTCTTGTATTTATTCATGTCAGACGTCCTTCGTTAAAAATAGTATTCTTTAGCATTATACCATACTTTCTGAGAAAATAAAATCCCTTTTGGAAAAGATTTATAATTTTTTGTAAATTTCCGGAAGCTTATGGCAATTATGCATAAAACAGCATATTGAAAATTGTACAAATCACCAAAACTGAAAAAGTTTTCCGGAAAATGCAACTTTTTGGCATGCCCGATTGTATAAGGGGTGAAGGGACTTTTTTGCAGGACTTTTTATCCTGCACTGCACAAAACCGGATACTTGCTTTGCCGAAGCGGCTTTGCTCCGCAGCGCAGAAGGGACAGCCTGCCGGGGGGCGGGCTGGCGCAGGAAACCGCAGTCTTTCAAAAAGGGCGGTGTGCTACGGCATACTGGAAGGATTGCGTCTGAAAAGCAGCTGCGGCAGAGCGAGTGACGGAAAAAGAAAGGAAATGCGCCCATGCGGCGCAGTGTGAATGGAATATTCCTCATGTGATATTTATAATGGATTTCATGAGGGATGAAGGCTTCACAAGTTTTGAGAGCCTGTTTAAAATCTTCCAACAGCCGTCTTTTCGGCATCTTTCCGCCCTGACTGAACCCGTCCTCCTTGCAATACACCCAGTATTGCTGCGTCGGACGTTCGTCATCAGGACGAAAATCTGCTGGAAAATCCGACTGTCTCCAGATCTGAAACAGACTCTGAGGAACTTGTTTTGATTATAACACTTTGTTTACAGTTTATCTGAAAATTTGTCTGAAAAATGCGGTATACTGATAAAAAAGCATTGTGCGCAGTGTGCACGCATTTTGTGGGCAAAGGAGGGAAACTACGTGCTGCATCATGAGACACCGGAGGAGTCCGGCTTTCAAAGAGTGTATCGGCAGCATGTAGACGCTGTATATCGGGTATGCTTTGGCTTTATGAAAAACAATGCAGATGCCGAGGATGCAGTACAGGAAACTTTTTTAAAATTCCTGCAATGCCAGAAGGAGCAGTCCTTTGAAAATGCATCCCATGAACGTGCATGGCTGATTGTTACTGCATCGAATATCTGTAAGAATCATCTGCGCAGCTGGACCCTCCAGAAACGGAAAGAAATGGAAAACTTTGATGAAATTCCGGATCACAGCGGCGATACGGGAGAAAACCGTGTGCTGGAGGCAGTCATGCAGCTGCCGGACAAATACAAGGCGGTGATTTACCTCTTTTATTATGAATCCTATTCGTGCAGCGATATTGCCGCAGCGTTAAAAAAGAAAGAATCAACCGTTCGCTCTCTGCTCAAAAGAGGCAGGGCGATTTTACAGAAAACATTGGGAGGTGAAGCAGATGAATCATGATGAAATCAAAAGAGCGTGGGATCGCCTCACGCCGGATGAAGAAACAAAGGAACGGATGCTTTCTGCAATTCTGGAGAAATCCGCAGCGATGGAACAGGAAACATCTGCCAAGCCCGTTGGCACGCCTTGGTATGTACGGCTCCGGATTCCCATGGGTGTTTCAGCCGCAGCTATGGCATGCGCCGTCATTGTGACGCTGGCAGTAGGCAATCCCCTGCTGGTGAATAACGGCAGCTCCCGTCAGGAGCTGCTGGGAACGCAGCCGGTCAGTGGGATGCACACCACTGAACCGGTCGTTTCTGCGTACACAGGAACCTGTGCGGCAGATGCAGAAGCAGCATGGGCTTCTGTAACCACACAAACAACATCGCTTACAACGGTGACTACTGACCTCACAGAGACATCGTTGGATATTTTCCTCAAAGAGGGCGGAACTGTACTGGAAACATCCGCTTCTCAGAAACCGATGGTCAGTGCAGTCGTTACAACTCCTACGGAAATGCCGGCGGCTTCCTCAGATACAACGGCAGCTCCGGTAACGACGCTGACAACGGTTACAGAAATGACTGAAACACAGACATCGCTGACCGAAACGGCAGAACAGACAACCACAAAAACCAATCCCCCCAGTCTGTACGGGAATCTGTATGATTTTAATCATGTTTCCTGGGCAGGGTTGAGTTATGATACATCCTATGAAACGGTTGCCTATGAGGATCTGGAGAATCATCTTGGCTCCGGTGTAGCGGTGGGTGATACAGTGGGCGGTTCTTATACGATTTTGCTGTATGAAATTCATGGCATGCCCGTTGAACGTGGTCTTGCCGTGCAGTATGCCGGTCAGAATGAGTATTATCTGTTTTATTGTGTAGGATGAGATTTTTTAAGAATGGGCTGTTGCAGATATACAGATGCAGCAGCCCTTTTTCATAAGTAGGAATTTTTTTCGGTCCAGCAGTTTTTTGCAAAAAAATGCTGGCAGGGTCCAGGGACAGCGTCCCTGGTCGCCGTCCGCAGACGGCGAAATCCCCTGCGCCATCCTTTTGGCGCGCGGGGAAAGGGGTGAAAAAATGCGACAGCATTTTTGAGGGGAAGCGGACAAGACCGCTTCCCCTTGTTTCAATGATGAAATATGTATCCCTTGAAAATGTTCCGGTGGAACATTTTCAACGAAAAAAGCAAATGCTGTTGCCGTGGAGTTGACAACATTGGACTTGACACTTGGGATACACTTTGCTATAATATCTTTATGCATTTGCAGGTAACTGCACGGTGTATTTCATTCTGAAGAATATAGGCAGGTATGTGTGAAAAATGCCGAAAAATAAAACAAAAGACCGTGACCAGTACAAACGGCTCTATTCTCTGTTCTCAGCTGTGGTGCTGCTGGGTATTCTTACGGCAAGCTTCGGCTGGGTGTGGTATTCCTTTTACAGCGATACCATCCTTCTGCCCTTTTACAGAAGGGGAAACTGGGTGATGATCGGCATCTATGCGGTGCTGATTCTGCTGTTCAGCAATGTGTTCGGCGGCTTGAAAACCGGCTATCTCAAACGAACCGATACATTCTATTCCCAGTCCCTTTCCATGCTGTGCGTCAATGTGGTGACCTATTTTCAGGTGAGCCTCATTGCACGTGATTTTGCAAGTGTCTTGCCCATGGCACTGCTGACCGTAATCGACATTGCCGTTTTGCCCATATGGATTGTCATTACCAATCAGCTGTATTTTTATTTGTATCCCCCAAGACGGCTTGTCATCATCTATGGGGAACGTGCAGCCGCCGATCTGGTGGCTAAAATGAGCCGGCGTGTGGATAAGTATATGATTTGTGAGTCCGTCAGTGCAGAACAGTCATGGTCGGATATGCAGAAAGCCATTGACCGCTATGAAGGCGTGATTCTCTGCGATATGCCCGGTCAGCTGCGTAATGACCTTTTAAAATATTGCTTTTCCAAAAAAGTGCGTGTGTATGTTGCCCCCAAAATTTCAGATATTATGATCAGAGGCGCAGAGGAAATCCGTCTGTTCGATACGCCTTTGCTGCTGTGCCGCAATCGGGGACTGTCACTGGAACAGCGTTTCGTCAAGCGTGTGTTTGACTTGATTTTTTCTCTTGTCATCGGCACACTGCTTCTGCCGATTTCTCTGCTGATTGCGCTTTGTATTAAGCTGGAGGACGGCGGGC
This sequence comes from Ruminococcus sp., assembly GCA_051882115.1. Lineage (GTDB taxonomy): Bacteria > Bacillota > Clostridia > Oscillospirales > Ruminococcaceae > Ruminococcus_C. The sequence goes on from JBJERF010000062.1 coordinate 10,870, forward strand.
CGGTGCTGTATAAGCAAAAACGTCTGACCATTGATGATAAGGTGTTTGAGGTGTATAAATTCCGCAGCATGATTCCCAATGCAGAGGAGCACGGCCCTCAGCTGGCTACAGAATCTGACAACCGCATTACAAAGGTGGGCAGCGTGCTGAGAAAATGCCGTCTGGATGAGGTGCCCCAGCTGCTGAATATCCTCAAAGGGGATATGTCTGTGGTAGGCCCCCGTCCGGAGCGTCCGGAGCTTGCCAAACAATATGAAGAAAGTATGCCGGAATTTGACTTCCGGCTGCGTGTAAAGGCTGGTCTTACCGGCTATGCCCAGGTAACGGGGCTTTATGATACAGTGCCCTATGATAAACTGAAAATGGATTTGATGTATATCGAACAGTATTCACTGCTGCTGGATTTGCGCATTATTATGATGACGCTGAAAATTGCCCTCTTCCCCGGCGAAAGCAATGAGGAAGCAAGACGCCATGAGCAGCAGCAGGCAGATCATCCGAAAAAGAACAAGAAAGAAGATTGAGGTAGCGATGAAAATTACAGCAGTGATTATGGCTGGCGGACGTGGTGAGCGATTCTGGCCGAAAAGCCGTATCCATCTCCCGAAGCAGTTCCTGTCCCTGACCGCTGACAAGGAAACCATGATTCAAAAAACCGTCAGCCGGCTTCTGCCCCTTGTGGATGAAGCAGACATCTTTGTAGTGACCAATGCCCAGTATGCAGATCTTGTGGCAGAACAGCTGCCGCAGATTCCTGCGGAAAATGTGATCTTAGAGCCGTGCGGACGCAATACAGCCCCCTGCATCGCATTGGCAGCAGCTGTGATTGAGAAAAAATACGCCGGGGAAGCCATGATGCTGGTACTGCCCTCCGATCACCTGATCCGCTATGAGGATATGTATATGGATACCCTCCGGCAGGCCATTGCAGTTGCTGAGTCCGGACAGAGACTGGTTACCATCGGCATTACGCCTACCTATGCGGAAACAGGCTATGGATACATTCAGTTTGAACGGGATGAATCCCTGGGGCTGCCCGGTGTCTATCAGGTGAGCCGGTTCGTGGAAAAGCCCGATCTGGAAACTGCCAATGTGTACCTTGCATCCAGACGGTATCTGTGGAACAGCGGTATGTTTGTATGGAAAACCAGCACCATTCTGAGTAATCTCGAAAAATATATGCCGCAGGTTTATGCCGGAACCCATGCCATTGCAGACCATTTCGGTACGGATGCATTTACAAAAGCACTGGAGCAGGGTTATCCGGAACTGGAGAGCGAATCCATTGACTTCGGCGTAATGGAAAAGGCAGATGAAATTTATACCATCCCCGGCAGCTTCGGCTGGGATGATGTGGGCAACTGGCTGGCAGTGGAACGAATCAATTCCACCAATGAGCTGGGCAATTATGTAGAGGGCGATGTGATTACCATCGGTACGGAGCACAGCACCATCTGCGGCAAAAGCCGTCTGATTGCAGCGGTAGGCGTGGAAAATCTCATCGTTGTGGATACAGATGATGCATTGCTGATCTGTGCAAAGGATCATACGCAGGATGTGAAAAAGGTCATTGAAAACCTGAAAATCTGCAATCGTGCGGCACTTCTCTGAGTACCGTAAAATAGAAAGGGAGCGTTTATTTATGAGCAAACACGCATTGATTACCGGCATCACCGGTCAGGACGGCTCTTATCTGGCAGAGCTGCTGCTGGAAAAGGGCTATGAGGTGTACGGCATTATGCGCCGGAAAAGCGTTGTGGACTATGGCAATGTAGAGCATCTGAAGGACAGAATTCACTTTATTTATGCGGATATGACGGATGAGATTTCTCTCATTTCTGCTATGAAAATTTCAGATGCCGATGAAGTATACAATCTGGCAGCACAGTCCTTTGTGGCAACCAGCTGGGAACAGCCTATGGCTACGGCGGAAATTGATGCGCTGGGTGTGACCAGAATGCTGGAAGCAATCCGTGTGGTAAAGCCCCAGTGCCGCTTCTATCAGGCATCTACTTCGGAAATGTTCGGTCTGGTGCAGGAGATGCCTCAGACGGAAAAGACGCCTTTCTATCCCAGAAGTCCCTATGGCGTTGCCAAGCTGTACGGCCACTGGATTACCAAGAATTACCGTGAAAGCTATGGCTTGTATGCTTGTTCCGGTATTCTGTTCAATCATGAATCAGAGCGCAGAGGCCTTGAATTTGTCACCCGTAAGATTACGGATGCAGTGGCAAGAATCAAGGCAGGCGTGCAGGAATATATGGAGCTGGGCAATATGGATTCCAAGCGGGACTGGGGTCATTCCAAGGACTATGTCCGTGCCATGTGGCTGATGCTTCAGCAGGAGCAGCCGGATGATTATGTCATTGCAACGGGTGAAACAAGAACCGTTCGTGAGTTTGTGGAAACGGCATTTTCCCATGTGGGCATTACTGTACAGTGGCAGGGCAGCGGTGTAGATGAAACCGGCATGGATGCGGCTACCGGCAAGACCATTGTCAAGGTGAACAAGAAGTTTTTCCGTCCGGCGGAGGTAGATGTATTGCTGGGCAATCCGGCGAAGGCAGAGGCTGTATTGGGCTGGAAGCGTGAGATTTCTTTCTCTGAGCTGGTAGAGCGCATGGTCAAGCATGATGTGGCACTGGTTGAGCAGGAACTGAAAGTCAAGGCATTGGAAAAGTGAGGTATAGAAGTTTTCGGTCGAGCCTTGCTTCATTCAGGATATAATTCCGGCTCTCCTTTTAAGGAGAGCTGTCTTGCCGGAGGCAAGACTGAGAGGTTGATATTTGTTGTAAACGTTCCACCGGAACGTTTACAAGGGAAACTTGTTTCATTGCTGAAACAAGGGGAAAGCGGTCTTGTTCGCTCGCCCACGGCGCCGTCCCCTTTGTCCCTTCGGGACATTTCCCCGCACTGCGGGGAATCACCCTCGAAATGCTGTCGCATTTCTCACCCCTTTTCTCCGCGCGCCAAAAGAATGGCGCGGGGTATTTCGCCGTCTGCGGACGGCGACAAGGGGCTTCTCGCCCCTTGACCCCCGACCGCTTTTTTTGAGAAAAAAGCGGCGCAAAAAAACTTTTATACCTTTGTGCCATAAGGAGGCATGAAATGAAAATTGCATTTGATGTACTGCCCCTCATCAGCGAACGGATGACGGGGATCGGATATTGTCAGGCAGGACAGATGCAGGCATTGATGGCACTGCATCCGGAGGAGGAGTATATCCTGCAATTTTTTGCAACCGGCGACGGTGCGGAAAAACGACAGCGGCTTCAATCCTACGAAAAAGCCCATGTGGAACTCCGACAGGGAAAATGCTCCGGCTATCTGTATCGCATGGTGTCCAACTTCCTGTCCATCCCCTACCGGCATTTCTTCGGCAGCGATGCCGATATAACCCACTTCTTCAACTATATCGTCCCCCCTAAGGTGGATGGGAAAAAAATCGTCACGGTGCATGATATGGTCTATAAATCCTTTCCCGAAACCGTGCGGGGACGTACACGCTATATGCTGGAAACCGGTCTGAAACGCTCCCTGAAACGTGCCGATCTGGTCGTCACTGACTCCGAATTCTCACGGACGGAAATTATCAAGTATTTTCCGCAGGCTGCCGAAAAGCTGCGTGTGGTGCCCTGCGGTGTGGACAGAGATCGTTTCCATCCAGAGGAAAATCAGACACTGCTGGAGGAAACCAAAAAGCAGCTGGGTCTTTGCGGTGAATATTTTCTGTATCTGGGTACACTGGAGCCAAGAAAAAATCTGCGCCGGCTGATGCTTGCCTATGACAGCTTCCGCAAAGGCAAGGCAGAGTATCCCAAAATGGTGCTCGCCGGCGGAAAAGGCTGGATGAATGAGGAACTGTTCCGTGCCATCAAGGAACTGGAACTGGAACAAGATGTGGTGCAGCTCTCCTATGTGCCCGACGGACAGATCCGTGCACTGATGTCCGGCGCACTGGCATTTGTATTCCCCTCCATTTATGAGGGCTTCGGCATGCCCCCCCTGGAGGCAATGGCATGCGGTGTGCCGGTGCTGACCACCCATGCAGCATCTCTGCCGGAGGTGGTGGGGGACAGTGCACTGATCTGCGACCCCTATCAGCCGGAGCAAATGGCTGACGGTCTGGAACAGCTGTATCAGGATGCCATGCTGCGCAAGCAGCTGAGTGAAGCCGGTCTGCGCCGTGCCAGAATGTTCTCATGGGAAAATGCAGCGGCTATTTTATATGATGTATATCGGGAGGCACTCAGTGGCTGAGAAAAAATTACGGATTTTGCAGGTGAATAAGGCGTATTATCCCCATATCGGCGGCATTGAAAGCCTTGTGCGCATGTATTCCAGAGAACTGCAAAAACGGCAGGATACAGAGGTTCACGTTCTGGTGTGTCAGGAAAAGGGAAAAACCGTGCAGGAAGAAATAGAGGGCGTGCCGGTTACAAGAGCCGGCAGTCTGGGTACCTATTTTTCATGTCCCCTGTCCTTTTCTTTCTTCCGCTATTTTCGGAAAATGGCAAAGCAGACGGATGTGATTCTTTTTCATATGCCCTTTCCTCTGGGCGATCTGGCATGTCTTTTATCCGGTTTCCGGGGCAGGGTGGTGCTGGCATGGCACAGCGATGTGGTCAAGCAGAAAAAACTCCTGATGGTGTACAAGCCCATCCTCAAGCGGTTCCTGCGCCGGGCGGACTGCATCATTACAGCCACACAGGGACATATTGACAGCTCTCCGTTTTTGCCGGAATTCCGGGAAAAATGCCGGGTGATCCCCTATGGGCTGAATGTGGAGCAGTACCTCTGTGCAAAGCGGATGCCGGTTTTAACCCAGCATCTTTGTGACAAAACAGCCGTGAAGGTTTTATTTGTGGGCAGATTGGTTTATTATAAGGGCGTGGAAGTGCTGCTGAAGGCATTTTCCTCGGTAAAGGGCTGTGAACTGTTTCTGGTAGGCACCGGTGCACTGGAGGCTTCCTTGAAGGAGCAGGCAGAACAGCTGCCCCAAAAGGTGCATTTTCTGGGAACACTGCCGGATGATGCCCTGAAAGCGGCATTTGCCGACTGTGATTTGTTTGTACTGCCCTCGGTTGCCAACAGCGAAGCCTTTGGTATTGTACAGCTGGAAGCGATGGTATATGGCAAGCCGGTTATCAATACCGCCCTGCCTACAGGCGTTCCTTATGTCAGTCTTCATGAAAAGACGGGGATGACGGTTCCGCCGGAGGATGCGGCTGCACTGGCGCAGGCGATCCAGACACTTGCGGATAATCCTGCGCTCCGGCAGCAGTACGGGGAAGCAGCCGCAAGACGGGTCCGGCAGAATTTTTCAGAAGCAGATGTGCTTGAAAAAATCTATCAGGCATTGAAATAGAAAGGCAGAACAGCGATATGAAAGCACTGATCATCGGAGCAGCCGGCTTTGTGGGCGGCTATCTGGCACGGCATCTGACGGAGGATCTGCACTGGGAGACGGTACTGACCAAGCTCCCCCAGGAATCTATTGCAGATACGGGATGTCCGGTTTTTGATCTGGATATTTTAGAGCAGTCGGCAATCACTGCATTATTAAAAGAACAGCGGCCGGATGTGATTTTTCATCTGGCAGCCCAAAGCTCAGTGGCTCTGTCCTGGCAGAAGCCTCAGCTGACAGTTGCAGTCAATGTGACTGGAAGCCTTAATGTACTGGAAGCTGTACGCAGCATGGGAGACAGCATGCCCCGGATTCTGCTCATTGGTTCCGGTGAGGAATATGGACATCTGCCGGCTGGCGTATCCCTTGTGTCCGAAGAAACACCCCTGCATCCGGGCAATCCCTATGCGGTCACCAAGGCGGCGCAGAATCTGTTCGGCACCCTGTATGCTCAAAGCTATGGCATGGAAATTCTATCAGTACGTGCCTTTAATCATATCGGCGCAGGACAGCTCCCTCTGTTCGCAGCCGCAGACTTTTGCAAACAGGCGGCGGAAATTGTCTGCGGCAAAAGAGAAAACTGCATCCGTACCGGAAATCTTTCTGCAAAACGGGATTTTACCGATGTACGGGATGTGGTCAGAGCCTATGGACTGCTGGCACAGTACGGCAGGGCAGGGGAAACCTATAATGTTGGCAGCGGCAGAAGTATTGCCATTGCATTGCTTTTACAGGAAATTATCCGTCAGAGCGGAATGGAAATCCGTGTGGAAACGGATCCCGCAAAGCTTCGGCCCGTAGATATTCCGGATATCCGGGCGGATATCACAAAGCTGCAAAGAGATACCGGCTGGATGCCGGAAATTCCCCTTGCCCGGACACTGCATGAAATGCTGGCATATTTTATCCGTCAGCTGAAAGAGGAGGAACAGAAATGAGTCAGAGGGATGACAGGGCAAAGACAGAACCCCGTGTGATTGTGGATACCTATTCAGAGGAGCTTTCCTCTGCCACCAACAGTCCATGGATGGTGCTGGTACATAAATTCGGCGTGCGGCAGAATGCCTATAACCGCAGCGTGGAAGAACGCATTCAGGCTGTACAGTCCGTATGCCGCCGGTTTCAGCGTGAAATCAATCAGCTTCAGGAGGAAAACGACCGGCTGCGCTCTCAGATGCGCATGGAGCAGGAACGGACAAGACTCCTCTTTGAACGCATGGAGCACGATATGAAGGTGATGAAGAGCGAGATCAATAAAATTCGTCTTGCTACACATCTGAACAATGCGGCCATTGAACGGCTGACCCATACAGAAACCGATGAAAATGCGGAAAACACTGAATCCTAACCCATATGCCGCCGGCTTGTCTTCTTCAGACAGGCCGGCGACATATGAATATAGCAGTGTTTTGGGATATCAGACAGATTTTGATAAAAAAATCAGATTATTTCTGTGAAAATTTCAGAAAGTTCTTGACTTCATAACTGTGCATATGGTATAATATTTTCGGGTATATTTCAATGGCTTTTGTTGATTTGAACGCAATGCATAGAAAATGAATCTACAATGAGAAAAGGAACGAAGCCATTGCAATATAGAATATAACTGTATTTTCCTCTCCAATGAATGACGGCATGTTACCGGGTATGCCGCAGAGGGGACATTCTGGCTGTCTGCCTGCGTGTGCAGAGTCCTGCATACGGACAGCTCTGAAACAGGCGGTGATTTTATTTTTATGGGAGGTTTTTTTATGGCAACAAGCAGTGACTCATTTGTCAGAAAGCGCAGTACGTGGAAACGTATACTCAGCGTGTTCCTTGCGCTTCTGACGCTGATTCTGTGCATTCCGGCAGTTCCATCCGCCAATATGACGGCAGATGCATGGCCGGGCTTTGGCTGGGGCGGATGGCCAGGCTTTGGCTGGGGCGGTCCTAACGTTCTGACCAATGCTACCGTCAAGTTTAAAGACGGAAACGGTACCGTAATCGGCGATGTGGATTCCGGCGAAACGTTTAAGATTGTAATTACAATCAGCGGCAACAACGTGCATCAGAATCCAGGAAGCAATAGTACAAAATACCGTGTGGAAATTACAGACACGAATCTATTGCTCACGAACTTTAAAGATGACGGTTTTTATGATGGTGCCAAGTATAACGGCTATAAGCTGGTATATGATGCGGCAACCGGTAAGCGTTATATTGAGTTCAGTATCCGGAATGGTTCTACACAGACCATTCAGCTGAGTGCAAAATTTGCAAACGGCATTACAGAAGATGGTCATACTGCAACGGTCAAGTTGATTGACACATCTACAAACCGTTCTGTATCCAGTACGATTACTGCAAATGCAGCATTTAACTGGACGGATAACAAGACAGAAAACGTAACAGAGCTTCAGTCCTCTGACTTTGCAACCGGCAGCATTCAGTACACACTGTCTGCTTCTCCGAACTATGTTTCGGATGGTACCGGCGAAGTCTGGGCAACAGGGCTGGCTTTTGAAGACGTCATTGAACTTTCTGAGGGTCTGACCTTTACCAGCGCAGCTGATGTAAAGAATGCGCTCTCGATTCCGGGTGTAACCATTTCAGATGTAAAACTGTCTGGCAGTAATACGGCGATTGTGACATGGACTGTGGATAGCACCAAGCTGAGCAACGGCAAGCCCTATGCAGAAATGGATGCATTCAACAAGACAGCCACTCTGAACCTGAACTGTATCCATGTATCCGAGTCGTTTACAACTGGTACATTGGGCAATACACTGAGAGTGGGTGCAATGACCTATGGCAGCAGCGATTACATCCCATTGGGTGAAAAGAGCGTTCAGGCCGTTGTAAAGAGCAATCCGGCGAAATTTTCTGAAATTGGCAAGAATGTAGCCGCAGATAAGTGCACTTCTTCTACATACAGCACCAAGGGCTATTTTGTAGATGGTGATACTGTTGCATTCTATGTTTCTACGAAGAATACCGGCGGTAAGGCTGGTTCTGTCCAGCTGATAGATACAATTCCTGCCGGTCTGACATATGTGAAAACAGAGGGGGTATCCCCGACCGGTACAGTAACAGCTTCCGGTCAGACGGTTACCATCCAATATAATTCTGTTGCAGCAGGGGAGACCGCAGAGGCTTATATTTACTGTAAGGTAGATAAGCCGACTGCTGATGCTTCTCTCAAGAATACGGTAAAGAATGGTGAGGGATATTCTGCGGATGCTTATGTTCCGGTAAAAGTGCTTACACCCAGTATTTCTGTTACAAAGAGTGCAAGCACAAACAGCATCCTCAAGGATACGGCAACAGAGATTACTTACAGAATCGTTGTCAGCAACAATGGTACAACGAATCTGACGGGCGTGAAGCTCGATGATGTATTGAGCGACTTTGAGGGTACAGCAGCTGTTACTTCTGCAACATGGACACACAGCAATGGTACAGACAAGGGCGAGATTTCTCTGGCTGCACTGAGTACATCCAGTGTATCTCTGCTGTCCGATAAGACACTGGCTCCGGGTGAGTATATCACCGTTACACTGGTTACCAATACCACAGCCACAGACACGAAAACGGGTGAATTCGGCAATACAGCAACTGCCGATAGTAATGAAACCGGTTCTAAGGATTCAAGTGTTTCGATTCAGGTAACAGAAGCAACTCCGAATGTTTCCTCTTCTAAGTCCGGTTACTTTGTGGTGAACGGCAATCAGCAGTCCAGCTATCAGCTGGGTGCAGCATCCAGTGTGGATGTTGTATGGATGATTAACGTATCCAATACGGGTACAGGTGCAGCAACCAATGTTGCAGTAACGGATTCTGCTATTTCTGCACCTTATACAGCCGTATTGATTCAGGATGGTAAGGAAACAACGCTCTCCTCCGGTGGCAGCTGGACCATTGATTCCATTGCACCGGGTAAGACTGCGCAGATCAAGATTACAAAGACCATGACCAATGAGGCACTGAGCAGTGCAACCAGCAATGGTGCGTCCTCGCTGTCCAATACGGCAACGGTTGACGGCAAGGATGTGACAGCAACGCTGCCTGTGAATCCTGCAAGTGCAGTGATTGGTTTCAGCAAGCAGGCTCTGCTGGGCAGCTATTCCGATGCTGACAAGGGCGCAGTTAAAGAATTGTTCAAGATTACTGTAACCAACAGCGGTACAGCAGATGCAGCCAGCTTCAAGGTTACAGATGAGATTGATAAGAATAGTTTCAGCGATCTGACCTACAGTGTGAATGGTGTAGATAAGGGTGCTTATCCGGCTGATGGCGTGATCGATCTGAGCACACTGAAAGCTGGCAATACTGCTACCATTATCATCAGCGGTAAGATTACTGGTACCGGCACGCTGAGCAATACCGCTGGCTACGACTATGACGGCGGTTCTGGCTCATCCGGCACGGTTTATATGTCCGAAGAGAAGATCAATGTAGGCAATCTGTCCAAAACAGCGGATACAGGTTCTATTGATATCAGCGGCGGCGATGTTGTCTATACGCTGACTTATAATGGAAGCAATACGCTGGGCTCCGGTGCTTCACAAATTGCCGTTCCGGTTACTTTCCAGGATACACTGCCTACTGAGCTCCCTACCGGTTACTGGAGCATCAGCAAGGTTGAGGTTCTGGATGGCAATGGAAAGGTGCTCTTTACGCCCACAGAGGGTGCTTCTCTGACAGATGATACCTACACACTGGAAAACGGCGTACTGACCTATGTTTATTCCGGTGCCATTACCAGTAATAAGGCAGTTCTGAAAATTACGTATCATGTAGAGAGCGTAGGAGCTTTGGGTGCAGATGCACCGGCAAGCCTTACCAACAAGGCACAGGCTTTCATTCAGGACAAGGAAACCAACATTCCTGAGGTAACAACATCCATCGTGGACAAGAATGCCATGAAGGTGGATAAGTTCGCTCA
>JBJERF010000063.1:0-67530 GCA_051882115.1 Ruminococcus sp.
GCCAGCATTTTTTTGCAAAAAACTGCTGGACCGAAAAAAATTCTTACTTATGAAAGGTAAGTGCTGTTGCCCTGACCTTTTCATCAAAATCGCTTGACTTTTTTCATAAAAAGTTTTACAATTGTTTTATAAAAATGGTGAAATCCAATGCACCAAAGGAAAAGAGGAGGTCTATAAAACTATGCATTTCGTAAAACAAATGGTGTCTATAGCAGCCTGTGCTGCACTTCTGATGCCAACCCTGTCCGGCTATGCTGTAACAGCTGCAGAGCCATCCTCCGATGTGGAGGTCAACTTTGCCAAGGCATTGCAGATGTCCCTGTATTTCTACGATGCCAATAAGTGCGGTGACGGCATTACAGGCGGAAATCTGGAATGGCGGGGGGACTGCCATGTGGAGGATGCTGAAATTCCCCTGATTCCCATGGGAGAAGATTTTAAAGGCACCAATCTGTCACAGGAGTTTATTGATGAAAACCGGGATATACTTGACCCTGACGGAAACGGTACAATTGATCTGACCGGCGGTATGCACGATGCCGGTGACCATGTAAAATTCTGTCTGCCGGGCAGCTATGCAGCATCTACAGTAGGATGGGGATACTATGAATTCCGTGATGCCTACATAGATGCTGGGCAGCAGTGGCACGTAGAAGATATTCTTCACTGGATGAATGATTATTATCTGAAATGTACCTATTTTGATGAAAACGGCAATATTCTGGCATTCTGCTATCAGGTCGGAGAAGGAAATATTGACCATAACTATTGGATCGCACCAGAACTGCAAAATGAAAACCTTCTGGATTTTGCAAGACCTGCCTATTTTGCTACAAAGGAAACGCCTGCATCAGATATGTGCGCCGGCGTTGCTGCATCCCTTGCTGTGAATTACCTGAACTTCAAGGATACAGAGCCTGCCTATGCAGAAGAATGTCTGCATACAGCCATAAAGCTTTATGAATTTGCTGTAGAGACACATGCCGAAACCGGCGGCGATGACCTGACAGTGACCAGTCTGGGCTATGACGGCGGTTTCTATACCTCCAGCTATGATTATGATGAGCTGGCATGGGCTGCTGTCTGGCTGTACGAATGTACCGGAAATTATGACTATATTGATGATATTATTTCTGTGGATGAGTCGGTTACAGGCGAAATGGGCGCACATCCTTACACTGGCTATCTGAAACGAATCATTTCAGATACCGGTAACTGCTGGCAGAATATCTGGGTACACTGCTGGGATACGGTCTGGGGCGGTGTATTTGCAAAGCTTGCGCCCATTACCAATACATCCCGTGACTGGTATATCTTCCGATGGAATCTGGAGTACTGGTCAGGCATGAACCCCGGTGATGCTGCCAATGCAGATTTTGATGTAACCACCACCTCCCACAAATATTTCGGGCCGGATGATGAAATCTGGAATACAACCATTACCGCAGAAGAAATCAAAGACCTTCCGGAAACAGATGGTGCATTTCTTGCAAAAACACCTGCCGGATTCTCCATGCTGAACAATTATGGCTCCTGCCGCTATGATACAGCTGCACAGCTCTGTGCACTGGTCTATGCAAAGGAAACAGGAGATACAACCTTTGCAGACTGGGCAGAAGGACAGATGGAATATATCATGGGTGACAATCCTATGAACCGTGCCTATATCGTGGGCTATTCTGATACAGCGGCTTCACATCCTCATCATCGTGCAGCCCATGGCTCCAAGACGCTGAATATGGATGATCCTGTGGATCAGACCCATGTGCTCTGGGGGGCATTGGTAGGCGGCCCCGATGAATCAGACTACCACAGAGATGAAACCAAGGATTATATCTATAATGAGGTTGCTGTAGACTATAACGCTGCCTTTACAGGTGCCTGCGCCGGTCTGTATGAACTGTACGGACGTGAACAGGGTCATGAACCCATGGAGAACTTCCCACCCTCTGAGGAAAGCTACAAAGGCGAAATCAACGAGTTTTACATTGAGGCAAGAGTGGTGCAGGAAACCGATGCACGTTCTCAGGTGGAGGTAAAGGTTTATAATGATACCTCACTTCCTCCGAGATATATCGATGATATAAAATGCCGTTATTTCTTCAATATCAACGAGCTTCTGGCAGCCGGACAGACCATTGATGATGTGATCATTGAGATTTATTATGATGAGGAAAATGCCAATACAAACGGTGAATCCTTTGCAACCATATCTGAACCGGTAAAATGGGATAACAACGGCAATTACTATGTGGAAATCAACTGGCAGGGCTGTGAATTCTATGGCACAAGAACATTTCACTTCGGTCTGATTGCAGATATGGATGCAAATTATCAGACGAACTGGGATCCAACCGATGATTACAGCCGTGAAGGACTTGAAATCAGTGAGGATACCCTGAAGCTGACAGAACGGATTCCGGTATATGTAGATGATCTGCTCGTATGGGGAGCAGAGCCTGAGAGTGATCTGCGTATCATCGGAGATGTCAATCAGGATAAAATCGTCAGTCTTCTGGATGTTGTACTTCTACAGAAATATCTGGTCAAGTGTGCATCCCTCAGTGAAACACAACTGACGGCAGCCGATGTCCAAACGGACAAAACGGTCAATGTATTTGATCTGGCTGTGCTAAAGCATCTTGTTTGTCCATAAAATATGGGGCTGTTGCATTTTTGCAGCAGCCCTTTTTCTATAGAAACATTGTGTCGTATGCGGACAGCGGCAACATCCCCTGCCCTACCGACAGACTTTACTTCTCCAATGTTATCTGCCAGCGTGTGGGACGAATACACAGATGCGGCATTTCCTGAAGCATATAGCTTTTCTTTTTGGTCAGAACCACTTTCAGTCCGAATGCCGCTGCTGCCGGAAGAATCAGATACCAGAACAGAAATCCGAACATTTTTTTCATGATACGCCTCCCGTCCGGAAGCATCCTACACCGGGATATGTCCCCCTGCCCCCCGTCATGGCAGCAATCCGTAAAAGACGATTGTACTTTGCTACACGTTCACTGCGGCATGGTGCACCGGTTTTGATTTGTCCTGTACCCATCGCAACGGCAAGATCTGCAATGGTGGTATCTTCTGTTTCACCGGAACGATGCGAAACAATGGCTGAAAAACCTGCACCATGTGCCATTCGAATCGCCCGGATGGTTTCCGTCAGCGTACCAATCTGATTCGGCTTAATCAAAATGGCATTGCCGCATTTTGAATGAATGCCCTTGGACAGACGTTCTGTATTGGTGACGAATAAATCATCGCCTACAAGCTGTAAACGATGACCCAGCCTTTTGGTGAGCATATGCCATCCGTTCCAGTCCTCTTCATCTACACCATCCTCCAGCGAACGAATGGGATAGGCTGCGCTCAATGTTTCCCAGTATGCAATCAGCTGCTCTGCGGTATACTCCTTTTTACTTTTCGGCAAACGATACTGACCAGACTGACCGCATTTCCATTCACTGGCAGCGGCATCCAATGCCAATACAAAATCTCTGCCCGGCGCAAAGCCTGCACATTCAATGGCTTCCAGCAGCAGCTCCAAAGCTGCTGCATCACTGTCCAGATCCGGTGCAAAGCCACCCTCATCACCTACGGCTGTACTGAGCTTTCGTTTGGTCAGAATCTTTTTCAGTGTATGATACACCTCAGCACACCAGCATAGTGCCTCTGAAAAGCATCCTGCTCCTACCGGCATAATCATGAATTCCTGAACATCCAGATTATTCGCCGCATGAGCACCGCCATTGAGTACATTCATCATGGGCACCGGCAGCGTGGAGGCACTGTTCCCCCCCAGAAACTGATAAAGGGGCAAACCATGTGATTTCGCTGCTGCCTTTGCAGCCGCAATAGACACAGCCAATATTGCATTGGCACCCAGCTTGGATTTTTCTTTTGTACTGTCCAGCTGAATCATTGCCTCATCAATCGCAGCAAGCTGCTCACACGGCATACCGGTGATGCATGCACGAATATCACGATTGATGTTTTGAACGGCTGTTTTTACACCCTTCCCGCAGTAGCGGCTGCTCTCACCGTCCCGCAATTCCAATGCTTCATATTTTCCTGTGGATGCACCGCTGGGTGCTGCACCACGTCCACGGGAACCATCTGCCAGTACGACCTCAGCTTCTACCGTCGGATTGCCTCTTGAATCCAGAATTTCCCGTCCGATGACTGTCTGAATTTTCATATCGCATCTTCCTTTCATAAAATCTGTTCGTATTTTGTGCAGCAATTTTGCGAATATTCAGCTCGCATCACCTCCTTCGCTGGAAAACCAAAAGGCGACTTACTTTTCTTTTTGCTGAAAAAAGAAAAGTAAGCAAAAGAAAAAAGATACTGCCGTTCGGCAATTTAGCTTACTAAACCAGTCAAAACCCGCTCTCAAACTTCTACCTACTTTTCTTTTTACTAAAAAAAGAAAAGTAGGCAAAAGAAAAAAGATACCGCCGTTCGGTAAATAAACTTAACGAAAAATTTAATTTATAGAATACAAAAAGACGAATCTGAAAAATTTTCCTCAAATTCGCCCTTTCATCCTTTATTTTTGCCATCAAAACCTTGACCCCTGCGTTCGAATCTTGTCAGCCCTGCAAAAACGTCCAATGTCATCTATGGTTTTAAATGTACTTTTTTTGCCATGTAAAGCGCAAAAAGCCACGGAATTTCCGTGGCTTTTTGGTGTGTCATCTATTTTGTAGACCTAAGATGGTACGCCTGATGCGATTCGAACGCACGACCTTCAGAGTCGGAGTCTGACACTCTATCCAGCTGAGCTACAGGCGCATATTTGCAAAACAAGTCAACACATCATCTTTTTATATTATAGCACATTCATTTGAAAAATGCAAGTGCTTTTGAAAAAAATAAGATAATATATTATAAATAGCATAAAACTATAAGGAAAGTAATGTAAAACACATAAATCACTGCGGTTTTATAAATCCTGCATGTTGCAGACAGAACGATTTTTCCAGAATAAAAATCCGTGAACAAGTCCTTATAAAGCATAACAAAAGACCGCATGGATGTTCATGCGGTCTCTCATTTTAAGCATTCACCGTATTACTCAGTACAACACCATTTTCATCATAAACAAGCGGTGCTGTATCATGAACAACGCATTCCTTTGTGACAACAACCTTTCTGGCATTTTCCACAGACGGCGCATGATACATAGTCTCCATAAGGATATCCTCCATGATACCTCTCAGACCACGTGCACCCGTCTTGCGCTGAATGGCCTTGGCTGCAATTTCTGTCAAAGCATCCGGTTCAATCTCCAGTTTCAGTTTGTCATAACTGAACAGCTTCTCATACTGCTTCACCAATGCATTCTTCGGTTCTGTCAAAATCCGTACCAGTGCAGCTTCATCCAAATCATCCAATGTGGTAATCACCGGCAAGCGACCAACAAGTTCCGGCACCAGTCCGAACTTGACCAGATCCTGCGGAATCACCTGACGGAAAATATTGGAAAGCTCTGCCTTTTTCTGAGACATCTGTGCACCAAAGCCCAATGAGGATGGTGTCATACGCTTCTGAATCAGCTTCTCCAGACCATCAAATGCACCGCCGCAGATGAACAGAATATTCTTCGTATTGATGTGAATGAATTCCTGATTGGGATGCTTTCTGCCGCCCTGAGGCGGTACATTAGAAACCGTGCCCTCAATAATTTTCAGCAATGCCTGCTGTACACCCTCGCCGCTGACATCTCTTGTCAGCGATACATTTTCAGACTTACGGGAAATCTTATCGATTTCATCAATATAAATAATGCCTCGTTCCGCAGCTTCTACATCAAAATCTGCCGCCTGAATCAAACGAAGCAGCACATTTTCCACATCGTCACCTACATAACCGGCCTCTGTAATCGTAGTTGCATCCGCAATGGCAAAGGGTACATCCAGAATCTTTGCCAGTGTCTGTGCAAGGAATGTCTTGCCCACGCCGGTAGGTCCCAGCAGCAATACATTACTCTTTTGCAGTTCTACATCCTCTCCGTCATCCTGACTGAGAATCCGCTTATAATGATTGTATACGGCAACAGACAAAGACATCTTGGCTGCATCCTGACCGATGACATACTCGTCCAGAACCTTTTTAATCTCTGCCGGCTTCAGAAGCTGAATTTCCTTCTTTCCGCTGTCAGAAGACTTTTTCTTTTTATCCACAGGCTTGGAAACCAA
Organism: Ruminococcus sp.; assembly: GCA_051882115.1. Classification (GTDB taxonomy): domain Bacteria; phylum Bacillota; class Clostridia; order Oscillospirales; family Ruminococcaceae; genus Ruminococcus_C. The sequence goes on from JBJERF010000063.1 coordinate 6,207, forward strand.
TCCGTTTCCATAAAGCATCTCGTAGCAATAGCATACGCATTCATCACAGATATTCACATCAGCAGAGGAAAACATGCTTGTTACGATATCTTCGCCTTTCCCGCAAAAATTGCAGTGTTTTACATAATGATCCGCCATGTCTGCTCCTTTTTATCTGTTCACAATAACCTTATCAATCAGACCATATTCCTTGGCTTCTTCTGCATACATATAGTTGTCACGCTCTGTATCCTGTGCAACCTCTTCAACACTGCGTCCTGTATTGGCTGCAAGAATCTCATTCATACGCTGACGAGTCCGGAGCAAATGGTCGGAATGGATCTTAATATCCGTACACTGACCGGACAGACCGCCGGAGATCAGCGGCTGATGAATCATGATCTCACTATTGGGCAGGGCAATACGCTTACCCTTTGCACCGGATGAAAGCAGGAATGCACCCATTGATGCCGCCATACCAATACAAATGGTGGATACATCGCACTTAATATACTGCATGGTATCATAGATTGCCATGCCAGCCGTTACAGAACCGCCCGGACTGTTAATATACAGAGAAATATCCTTCTCCATATCCTGACTTTCCAGATACAGAAGCTGTGCAACAACAACGCTGGCTGTTGCATCCGTCACCTGATCGCACAGCATGATAATGCGGTCATTCAGCAAACGGGAATAGATATCATAGGAACGCTCTCCCCGGCTTGTCTGCTCTACAACATAGGGTACTAATACACCACTCATGATCGTCATCCTTTCTCATCGACATATTTCTACCGGATTCCTCCGGTTTTTCACGTTTGTGTAAATACTACAGTGGGCGAACTCACGTTCGCCCGTTTTCCTGTATCCGATCACAATCTGTAAAAGTTATTCTTCTGTCTTTTCTTCCTCAGCAGTCTCTGCCTTGGAATTGTCAACAACAGCAGATTCCTTTACCAGATCCATCGCCTTTGTTACCAGCAGATCTGTCTTGAAGTCATCCATGGGAATGCGTGCCTTTACATCATCCAGGGACATATTGTTTTCCTCAGCCAGCTTGGTCAGCTCAGCATCCAGCTCTTCCTCAGAAACATCAAGACCTTCCAGTTCAGCAATCTTTTCCAGTGCCAGACGAAGCTTGACTTCGTTCTCAGCACGTTCCAGATAAGTTGCCTTCAGAGCATCTGCATCCATGCCGGTATACTGGAGATATATATCCATATCCAGACCATTCTGCTTCAGCTGTGCTGCAAAATTATTCAGCAATGCATCTGCACGGTGCTCATACATGCAGTGCGGAATCGGATCCTGAACCTTTGCAATCAGCTCGGTAATCAGAGCGTTTTCAAATGCATTCTGTGCTGCATTTTCTGCGCTTTCTTCCATCTTCTTGCGGATATCTGCCTTGAGCTCATCTACTGTATCAAAATCAGAAGCATCCTTTACAAATTCATCATCCAGAGCGGGCAGCTCTTCGCAGGAAATGCTGTTGATCTTGCACTTGAAGGTTGCTTCCTTGCCGGCATAATCGGTCATCTGGTAATCTTCGGGGAATGTAACAACCACATCAAAATCCTCACCGATATTGTGACCGGCAACCTGTTCCTCAAAGCCCGGAATAAACTGACCGCTGCCCAGCTTCAGCTGGAAATCTTCACCCTTGCCGCCTTCAAAAGCCTCATCACCGAAGAAGCCCTCGAAGTCGAACTTTACTTCATCGCCCATAGCAGCTGCTCTGTCATCTACCGATACAACTCTTGCATTTCTCTGAAGCATAGACTGAATCTGACCATCTACATCTTCATCTGTGATTTCCTTTACAACCTTTGCAGCATGCATACCCTTATAATCTGCAATGTTGATTTCCGGCTTTGTCACACAGCTGATCTTCAGGGTTACGCCAGCTTCCTTATCAATGGCAGTAACCTCAACCTTCGGGCTGTCAACCAGCTTCAGACCGGATTCAGCAATGAGAGCACCCATTTCCACATTCAGAACCAGATTGATTGCCTGCTCATAAAATACATTTTCGCCGAATGTACGCTCACAGAGCTTTCTCGGAACCTTGCCCTTACGGAAACCCGGCAGAGCGATGTTTTTCTTTTCATGCTGATATGCAGCCTCTATTGCCTTTTCAAAGGTTGCTGCGTCAATTTCAACGGTCAGTTCGGACATATTGATATCCGTTTTTTCATTTGACTTCAGAATCATGTTTGATTTTCCTCCATTATTTTAAACTCGCGCATTCTGCAGCGAATCGGGCCGCTGCGCAAGACTGTTTCAATGCACGCTCAAATATTATACCATATCTCGGCTTTTTTGACCAGTGTATTTTTACACTTCTCCATTTACTACAAAATCACATGATTTTTTTCGGTAAAAACTGTAAATAATCACTACTGATCATTTCCATTCTTGTCTCTTCATAGATGCCCTGAAACGCATGAACATGGCCTTTCCCATGCACATGACCATAATAGCAGCTTTTTACCTCATACCGATGCAGCACTTCCAGCAGATCATAATTGTATGAATTCCCGTAAATCGGCGGATAGTGGAGAAATACGACCGGCACAAGTCCAGCCTTTACTGCCGACTGAATGGAAACTTCCAGCCGCTGTACTTCACGAGCCAGCACCTTTGCATCTGCCGCCTCTCCGGGCATATTGACCCAGCCACGTGTACCGCAGATGCCATATGAACCATATGCATAGTGATTATTGTGCAGGATATGCAGCGTATCATATCCTTTTTCCTGAAAAAATCCTTCCATTTTCCGGAGAGAATTCCACCAGTAGTCGTGATTTCCCTTGAGCAGAATCTTCTGACCGGGAAGTCTATGCACAAAAGCAAAATCCGCATCCGATTGTTCCAGCGTCATCCCCCACGACAGATCACCTGCCAGTACGACTGTATCCTCACTATGCACATGAGCCAGCCACTTTTCCTCTAAAAGCTTCTGATAATCCTTCCAGCCGCCGAAAATATCCATAGGCTTGTCAGGCACACCCAAGGACAGATGCAAATCCCCGATGGCAAATAAACTCATACCCCTTATGCCAGACCCAGCTCGCTCAGAACGAAGGGCTTCATATCGGTCTTATCAATGCTGCCGTTAAAGCGGCGTTCCTTGGTTTTCAGTGCTGCCAGTGCTGCCGGAACCGGAATATCGGACATTTCTGCCAGTGTATCCACCATGGCATATTCATCATCGGATACCTTTGTGCTGTCCAGTGCACTCAGTACACTTTTGCTGAACTTATACGGACTTGCTGTAGATGCAATCAGTGTCTTGGTGGCATCGCCTGTTTCTGCCTTATAATCCTGATAAACCTTTACAGCCACTGCCGTATGGGTATCACAGGTATAACCATAGGTTTCATAGATGCTGCGGATGGTTTCCTTGGTAGCTGCATCATCACAGTAACCGCCATAGAACAGCTCCTTCATAGCAGCCTTGATCCCATCGGAAACCTCATATCTGCCCTCTGTTGCCAGTGCACCGAACCATTCACGGATCTGTGCATCATCCTCACCGGACAGCAGATACAGCAGACGCTCCAGATTGCTGGAAATCAGAATATCCATAGACGGAGAACAGGTTGCATAAAAATCACGGTTTCTGTCATACACGCCGGTACGGATAAAGTCCGTGAGCACCTTATTGACATTGGATGCACAAATCAGCTTTCCAATGGGCACACCCATCATCTTTGCATAATAAGCAGCCAGAATATTTCCGAAGTTACCGGTAGGTACTACCACATTGATAGATTCACCCCACTGGATTTCACCCTGAGCAGCCATGGTTACATAAGAAGATACATAATATACAATCTGCGGAACCAGTCTGCCCCAGTTGATGGAGTTGGCACTGGAGAAACACATGCCGCCCTTTTCCAATGTTTCGATAACATCCCGATCTGTAAAGATTGCCTTCACACCACTCTGGCAGTCATCAAAATTGCCCTGAACGGCGCATACGGTTACATTTTCGCCTTCCTGTGTGACCATCTGACGCTTCTGCATGTCGCTGACGCCTTCTTCCGGATAGAACACCATAATCTGTGTACCCGGCACATCCTTAAAGCCTTCCAGCGCAGCCTTTCCGGTATCGCCGGAGGTTGCAACCAGAATCACAACCTTTGTATCCAGATTCAGCTTCTTCACAGAGGTTGTGAGGAAATACGGCAGAATCTGAAGTGCCATATCCTTGAATGCACAGGTGGGACCATGCCACAATTCCAGCATATAGGTGCCGTCAAACAGATGGGCAATTTCTGCAATATTTGCCGTTTCAAAATTTTTCTCAGAATAGGCACTTTCTGTGCAGTATACCAGCTCTGCCTCTGTAAAATCCGTCAGATACTTGGCAAAAACAGCTGCTGCACGCTGTGCATAGGTTTTGTCGGAAAGTGCCTTCAGCTCATCCATTGTAATCGGAGGAATGGATTCCGGTACAAAAAGACCGCCGTCCTCAGAAATTCCTCTGGAGATTGCTGCTGCGCTTTCTATGCGCAGACTGCTGTCCCGTGTGCTTTTGTAATACATAATTACCACCCTTTTTTATTGACGTTTCCGTCTAAAATAGAATATCATAGCCTGATAAATCAAAGGCATTTTTCAGGTAATCCATTTCCTGAATCTGCCCGTCTGCCATACAGACCACTGCCACATCGAACCGGGGCTGCAAATCAATCACATGCTCCGTGCAATATTGCATAGCTGCACGCACAAGAAACATTTTCTTCCGTTGCGTCACTGCATCATAGCCGGAAGCCATGGCACCAGCTCTGCGTGTCTTGACCTCAACAAACAGGATTTCCTCCTGTTCTACGGCAATCAAATCAATTTCTCCGCCGGCAATCCGGTAATTCTGTGCCAGAATGCGGCAGCCCTTTTGCTCCAGAAATCGGCGCACGGCGGCTTCCCCGGATTTCCCGATATCCAATGATTTACGCATGGTAAAGCTTTTTCAGAAAGGACATCCGGTGCACGGGACTGGGGCCATATGTCAGAATGGCTTCATAATGTGCCTTTGTACCGTATCCCTTGTGCTTGGCAAAACCATACTGAGGATACAAAGCATCCAGCTCCCGAAGCTTCCGGTCCCGTGCCACCTTTGCCAGAATGGATGCCGCTGCAATGCTTGCAGAACTTGCATCGCCCTTGACCACAGTCCGGGCAGGTACAGACAGCTCCGGCATCCGGTTCCCGTCTATCAAAACATAATCCGGTACATTCGGAAGTCCTTCTACTGCACGCTGCATAGCAAGCATGGTTGCCCCTAAAATGTTATATTGTTCAATTTCCGCAAGGGTTCCTGTGGCAATACAGTACGCCCTTGCCTTTTGGCAGATTTCTTCAAACAGCAGTTCCCGTTTCTGTTCCGTCAGCTTCTTGCTGTCATTGATGCCTTCAATGGGATGCATGGGATCAAGAATCACTGCCGCTGCATAGACATCCCCTGCAAGAGGGCCTCTGCCTGCCTCATCCACACCGCACAGAAGCGGATGTTCCTGCCGCAGCTGTGCATCAAAGGCATATAGTTCTTCGGTGCTTTTCTTCACCGATGCTGTCTTAGCCATTTTCTTGCTCCTCCGGAGATTCCAGCGTCATCCTGCCCAGCTTCCCGCTGCGGTATTCATCCAACAGCGTAATGGCAGCACGTTCCATATTGACCTCTCCGCCGGAAATCAGCATGCCTCTTTTCCGACCCATCTGCTCCAGCAGCTCCAGTCCGCCCAGCTCTGTAAAATCCGTCATCTTATACCGTGCCGCCAGTGCATCCGGATAAACTGCCGCCAGATATTCCAGCAGCAGCATAGCCAGCACCTCCAGATCCACCACATCGTCATTGATGGCACCGGTAAATGCCAGCCTTTTGGCAACCTCCTGGTCATCGAACTTGGGCCAGAGCACACCGGGCATATCCAGCAGTTCCATATTGCTGCCGATTTTCACCCACTGTTTGGTACGTGTCACACCGGGTCTGTCCTCTACCTTGGTGCGTTTGGACTGCGCCATACGATTGATAAAAGAGGACTTGCCTACATTGGGAATGCCTACAATCATCAGACGGATGGGTGTCCCCACCATGCCTGCATTTTTTCTTTTTTCCAAAAGCGGCTGAAGCAGACGCTCCATTGCACCTGTAAAATTTTTAACGCCCTTTCCGCTTTTACAGTCAACCGGTATCGCCGGAATTCCCTGCTTTCGGAAATGGGCAATCCATCGGTCTGTCATCACCGGATCTGCCATATCCGCCTTATTCAGCAGGAACAGACGGGGCTTTGTGCCGATCATCTGATTCATTTCCGGATTGCGGCTGCTCTGGGGAATCCGTGCATCCAAAATTTCCACAACAGCATCCACCAGCGAAAGATTCGCTGCAATCATACGCCGTGTTTTCGTCATATGTCCCGGAAACCACTGAATATTCCGTATTGTAAGCTCAGACATCCTGTTTCTCCTTTCACTCAGAACCTATACAATCGTATGTAAAGAATTTTCCATGTAAGATTGCCAGACGGATACAGGCAGCTGGATATGAAACAGGCACCTGAGCAACAGAGCCTGTTTAGTCGTAAATGCCTCCGAAATCAGAAATCGGCGAAAAACGGAACAAAGCCTTTCCCAATATCTGTTCTTCTGAAACAAATCCCACTGCTTCCGCACGGCTGTCTGTAGAATTCTGCCGATTATCGCCCATTACAAACAGATAGCCCTCTGGAACCGTCACCGGATAAGAAAATGCACCGTAATTGGTAGTGGTGGCATTCTTGATATACGGTTCATCCAGCAGTTCACCGTTTACATATACCTCACCGGTACTGAAATGAATATCCACCTCATCGCCGCCCAGCGCAATGACACGCTTAATCAGCCGCTTATCCTCTGCAATGCCTTTTCCCTTAACCAGATTGCCCGATGCATCATAAGTCCATGAAGCATCATTATCCACAATCACGATATCACCGTAATCCGGTGTATACAAGAAATCGGACATAAAAAGCCTGTCCTGATCATGCAGCGTGGATTCCATAGAATGTCCCTCAACCGTCACGGGTCGTGCCACATAAGCAAAAAACAGAATCACAACAAAGACAGAAATAAAAACTGCCTCCATTACATCCAGAATATCGCTGACAAAAGAACCTTTTTTCTGCTCCGTACTGGTCAGTACGGCCTGATTTTCCTTTTTCATACTGTCCTCTTTTCTCAAATCCTGCTTCTGCAAGCAGAAGCACTGACGCTCGATGCGGAATGATTTTTCACCATATAATAAAAAAAGGACATAATGTCCCCTTTTTACTCTTGATGTCAGGATAACCGGAAGCGCAGACAGAACCGCCCCGCCTCCGCCTGACCTCACGCACTTAGCGAATCTGTTCCTTAACCTTAGCAGCCTTACCCACACGGTCACGCAGATAGTACAGCTTTGCTCTGCGAACCTTACCGCTGCGGATTACCTCTACCTTCTCAACTACCGGAGAATGCAGCGGGAATACACGCTCTACACCGCAGCCATGAGACAGACGGCGTACTGTAAAGGTTTCGCTGATGCCGCCGTGCTTCTTTGCGATCACTGTACCCTCAAAGATCTGGATACGGCTCTTGTCGCCTTCCTTGATCTTTACGTGAACCTTTACGGTGTCACCGATTGAGATAACCGGAGCTTCCTGCTTCATACTTGACTCGCTGATTGTTTTTAATGCATCCATTTTTCTTTCCTCCTGATTTTCAGACCTTCATTCACGTGCAGAGAGGTCTTGCTCTGCGTGCAGCATCATAGATCTGCTGTCCGTCAGCGGATTGTCTGATTTAATGTCGTTTATGGCATTACACTCACCCATTTGCCATCCAAACGGGCGGATTTCAAATGCTCTATTATCATACCATATCTCAAAAAAAATTGCAAGTGTTTTTTTCAAAAAAATTCAGTTTTTTCCGTTGTCAGCAGCTTCATGCGGCAATATTTGGGAAATCCGAAGCTGACATGCTCTGTTTTTTCGAAAGTTTCGATGAAAAGAGCAGGATTTATATTCACTTTGCTGCCTGCCGGCAGACGAAGACGGAGCACCAGACAATCCTCATGCTCTGTGACAGACAGACATTCCGTCTGCTCCTTCAGATCCATCTCACGCATGCCACGCTTGGTTTTTTTCACCGCCAGAATCTCCGGCTGCGCCAGAAATTCATCCCATTGTCTGTGCAGCTGCGCAGCATCTTCACAGGGCAATGTAACCTGATATTCTGCATAGCCCAGCTGTGCCATTTTATGCCGGGGCACATAGCAACTGAGAATTTTCAGCCCATCTGGCACAATGGTCTGCATCTGTGTCATCACATCTTCCGGCTTCATCTCTTCTTTCAGCTGAAGTTCCAGAATCTCCCCCTGACTTTCAAAGCCCAGAGACAATGCCCCTGCCAGCGTCAGCAGCATATGGGGATGAAAGCCCTCTGAGTAGGCAATGGGCAGCTCCAGACGGCGGATGCACCGCTGAAAACAGCGCATCAGATCCAGATGGGAAATATATTTTGTCCGTCCGGTTTTTGCAAATTTTATTCTGACTGTTGTTTTCAAAAGCAAGCCCTCCCTACTTCCCGGTTCACACCGCAGCCGCTGCAAGCTGCTCTGCAATGTGCTGTTGTTTCTGCTGCCTTTGCCTTTTCATTTTCACGAATCAGGAAGGACTTGTCCACCAGATAATTGAGATGATCCCATGGAAGCACTTCATCATAGCTCCTGCGGCGGCTTGCATAGAATTCCGGCTGAATGCCGCAGTCTGCAAATGCCTTTTCCCAGCAGTCCCAGCGGAAACGATCACTCCAGCTATCAAAGCGGCTGCCGTTTTTCCATGCTTCATAAATCACACGGCTCAGACGGCGGTCGCCCCGTGCAAGCACGCCCTCCAGCTGACTGATACGGAATTCATGCCAGCTGACTTTAATGCGCCGTGCATTTCTGGGACTGATACTGCTGACCAGATGTTCCTGTTTATGGCGCACCTCTTCCTCTGTTGCCTGAGGCTCAAACTGGAACGGCGTAAAAGGCTTTGGCACAAAGGTTGCTACACTGACAGATACCTGTACCATCTTCCCCTTGGGACGGTTGGGATTTTCAAAAAACAATTCTACAATCCGGTCTGCCAGTGCTGCAATGCCTGCAATATCCGCATCGGTTTCCGTGGGAAGTCCCATCATAAAATACAGCTTGACATTGAAATAGCCGCCGGAGAAGGCAATCTGCGCTGTACGCATGATCTCCTCGTCCGATACATTCTTATTGATGACATCCCGCAGACGCTGAGTGCCTGCCTCCGGTGCAAAGGTCAGACCGCTTTTGCGGATGCGCTTGATTTTTTCCATAAGGGCATCGGAGAAATTGTCCACACGCAGAGAAGGCAGCGAAAGGCTGACACATTTTTCTTCGGTAATATCCAGAAGCTTGCTCAGCATTTCATCAATCTGACTGTGGTCGCTGGTACTCAGAGAGGACAGAGACAAATCCTCATAGCCTGTATTTTTGCATAACGCCTGTGCCTGACGGCAGATGGTATCCGGTGTTTTCTCACGGAACGGACGATAAATAAAGCCTGCCTGACAGAAACGGCAGCCACGGATACAGCCCCGCAGCACCTCCACAACGGAACGGTCATGGACGATTTCCGTATAAGGCACAACAAATGTTTCCGGATAGTATACCTTGTCGAAATCCTGAATGATCCGCTTGCGCACCGCTGCTGGTGCATCTCCTTTCGGAGTAACAGCTTCAATGGTGCCATCCTCATGATACGTCACATCATACAGAGAGGGCACATAAATCCCCTCAATTTTTGCAGCTGCCTGCAAGAATTCCTGACGGCTTGCACCTTTTTTCTTCATTTCGGCATACAGATCCATCATTTCCAGATTGACCTCTTCTCCCTCGCCCAGAATAAAGAAGTCAAAGAAATCTGCAATGGGCTCCGGATTGCATACACAGGGACCTCCTGCAAAGACCATCTGTGCCATAGAGTCCCCCCGATCCTTTGCATACAGCGGAATGCCTGCCAGATCCAGCATATTCAGAATATTGGTATAGGCAAGCTCGTATTGCAGGGTAAAGCCCACTATATCAAAATCACGTACCGGCTCCAGACTTTCCAGCGCATAAAGCGGAATGCCATGCTGCCGCATAAGCTGTTCAAAATCCGTATCCGGTGCAAACACACGTTCACACCAGAAATTTTCCCGCTCATTGGTCAGACTGTACAGAATTTTCATGCCCAGATGGGACATGCCGATTTCATAAGTGTCCGGAAAGCAGAAGGCAAAACGAACCTCTATTTTTTCCTTGTCCTTAACAATGCTGCCGACTTCTCCGCCGATATACTGAGACGGCTTCTGCACACGAAGCAGCAGCGGTTCAATTTGTGAAAGAATGCTGATGATACTCAATCCCTTCGTATTGTATTCCTTTCTATTTTACTACAAATCCGGAAAAGAATCAACCACTACCAGAAAATTTCTGCAAAGAAAAGATACAGACATAGGACATAGTATGTGAAATTCCGGATATGCAGCAGCACACCTACCAGCAGCATGCCCAGCAAAACCATGCAGGCAATGACCGAAATCATCCGTTCTGAGAGGGATAGTGCCCATGGCGTCAGATTGAAAAGGCACCGCAGTGCAGCACCGCCGTCCAGATGACGACAGGGCAGGAGGTTCACAAGACCCAGCACCATCTGAGCATCTGCCAGCAGCTCATCTCCGCCGAAGTACCGGATGATGCCCCATGCCAGCAGATTGCTCAGAGGCCCTGCCAGCAGTACCGCAAGCTCTCTTCGATAATCGCACAGCACATGTGCCGGCCGGATCCGGATACCGCATCCATAAAAGGTAATGCTGTGCACCCGCTGCTTTGTAGCTGCCATAACCGCAAAATGAGCACCCTCATGTAAAAAAACAGCCCACACAGATGCACGGAGCGCATCTGCATCCGTGCTGAGTGTGCACAGCAAACCAAATACTGCAAAAAATCCGAATTCAAAATACAGCGAAATACCAAAAAGTCTGAAGCAGATCATGGATGCATCCACTGTTCCACGGCTTCCATGATCCGGGCAAGAAAGGACTCCGCCGGTGCGCTTACCTTTTCCTGATACAGCGTCAGCAGCCCTTCCTGAAAGTCACGGCTGATCCAGTACAGTCCCAAAACAGACAGTACCAGCACAATGCAGAAAATACACTGGGTCAGCATCACATCATCGGAACGGTGCTTTTCCGGACGTACATCCTGTGGGTTCAGATAAATTGTCTCGCCGCTGTGCGCAGGCATCTCCTCCGGACAAAGCGGCATCTCTTCTTTTGGCGGTTCCTGTTTCACCTGTTCCTCCATTGGTGTCACCTCCGTATTTCAGCTTATGCAAAAAAAGGCTGTTGCATGCACAACAGCCCTTTCCTATGTTACATTTCCTCTATCGGCTCCCGTTTCATTTTAAAGATGACACGAAACAGCCCGGCAAGCAGCTTCGGACTTTTTACCACAACGATTTTCATCTGCAATCCCTCCTCAGCTGACGCTGGGTCAGCCTTGCTCATACGTATCTGCGTTCATCCCATTATATTCCCATGACATGAATTTGGTTCGGAATCTCTGGATTCAATAACCAGCAGACTGCCTTCCTTTAAAGAAATCACTGCCTGAGACGCAAGAATATGATTGCTTACACCCAGCGGAAAGCCATTTGTCAGCACATGATTATGAAGCGGATATTCTACACCGGAGGCGCAAACGCCTGTGCATTGCTCTGAAAAAGACAACAGGGAAAAATACCATCCCTCCCGTTTCGGATACTGCCGCACAGAGCCTCCGGTCTGCATGGTCACACGATTGCATGGGCTCACAAGGGTACCGGTCATACCCTGCTGTGCAAGATACTGCAAGGTCTGGATATTGGCAAGCGTATGGTCAAGACGACCGCCCAGCCCGCCGTAAATCTCCACATTCTGAAACTGCATGGCACAGGCATGCCGGACGGCAAGCATGGTATCTGTATCATCCTTCTGTGCAGGATAGAAAACCGCATCCGGATACCCAGGCATATAGCCCAGAGAATCGAAATCACCTACGATATAGTCCGGTGTTCTTCCCATGGCTTCCGCTGCCAGCAGCCCCCGATCCGCACAGATGAGATAGGCATCCTCTGGTATTTGCAGAGTTTCCCCATGGATTTCTCCACCTGCCAGAATCACACACAGCCGGCTCACAGTTCCCATTCCTTTCGCTGTCTGGCTTCCTCATACATAGCTGCATAGGATGCATGACGGCTTTGGGCAATCTGACCATTTTTTACGGCTTCCAGAACTGCACAACCCTTTTCACAGATATGGGCACAGTCTGCAAAGCGGCATTTGCCTGTAAAGGATGCAAACTCCGGAAAACAGTCCGCCAGCTCCTCCTTGCGGATGATGGCATACTGATCCGTTTCAAAGGTGGAAAATCCCGGCGTATCTGCAATATAGCCCCCCAGAAACGGATACAGCGTTGCCTGCCGTGTGGTATGACGGCCTCGTCCCAGCTTTTCACTGACCTCGCCTACAGATAGCTGCAAATCCGGTGCAATATGGTTCAGCAGCGTAGACTTGCCCACACCGGAATTTCCGGTAAATGCACTGATTTTTCCTTTCAGCAAATCAGCTACCGCCTGAACCGTCTCCGGTTTTTCATAGTCCACGGAAAGAACCGGAAGTTCTGCCTTTTCATACACCCTGCGGATTTCTTCATCCGGCTGCAAATCCACCTTGGTCAGAATCAGAACCGGCTCAATCCCCTTAAACCGTGCCACTGCAAGAAACTTATCCAGCAGCTGATAATTCGGCACCGGCTTACACATGGATACCACAAATAAGATCTGATCCAGATTGGCAAGGGGCGGACGGATGATGCTGTTCTTCCGGGGCATCACCTCCAGAATGACACCGTCCGAAAAGGACACCATGTCCCCTGCATAGGGCGTAATGCCCTGCTTTCGAAATACACCTCGTGCCTTACATGCAAAAATACCAGAGGAGGACTCTACGGTATAGAGCCCTCCTACACAGGATAAGATTCTGCCATACTGCACGTTCGATGTGTCAGCTTGATTCATCATTTTACCCCTGTCTTATTGTACCGGAACAATCTCGGTTACTGTAACAATCTCCGTCTGTACAGGCGGAGCCTCCGTTGTGGGCTGAATGGTTACGGCTTCAAATCCGGCATCAATGCTTTCCGATTCTGCCGTAAATGTACCGTTTGAAAAATCGAAAAGATAAGTGCCCAGACGAGAGGTCAGACCGGACTGGGAGCCTGTAATAGAAACAACCACCTGCTTGGTGCCCTTATCCTTCAATGTTACTGCAACCATACCATTGGTGCTCTCTGTAACAAAGGAGTAGGACTCTACAATTTCACCATCTATGGAGAAATCCAGTGTATAACGTCCTGTTGCAATAGACGGCAGATACAGACCAAAGGAAATTTCTCCTTCCGGTGCAACACCGTTGCTGACCTTGACTGCAATTTCCGTTCCGGAAACCACAATTTCACCCGGTTCAATGCTCTGCTCCAGAATTGTACCTTCCGGTTTTTCAGAATCCACCTCTTCCGGAACCAGAATCAGATTCAGATGGGCACACTCAATTTCTACCTCTTCCATGGTTTTATCTACCAGATCCGGCACCTTGACTTCATCCACAGCAATACCCGTGCTGATATACAGAACAATCGTCTGTCCGGCTTCTGCCTCAGCACCAGCCTTGGGTTCTGTACGAATGGCCTTGCCCTTTTCAATACCGGCTTCCATGGTGCTTTCCTCAGAAACCTTGCGCACAGTAAAGCCCAACGCCTCCAAACTTGCCACCGCTTCATCCTGATCCACATTGGTTACATCCGGTACAGCATACTTTTGCGTACCCTGACTGACCGCAATAGCAACCCGAACCTTTCCGTCTGCATCCTGCTGGATCTCCTGTCCGGCAGCGATGCTCTGATCATAAATCACACCAGCGGCATATTTATCATTGTAAGTTTCCTTTTCTACATTCAATACAAGACTGTCCTCATAAATCTCAACAGCATCCTCATACTGCATGCCCACCAGATCGGGAATGGTGGTCATTTTCTCACTGCCCGGACGCCATGCACCTGCAATAATCGCCACAACAATCACTGCACAAATGACCACAACTACAATGGTTACAGAGGTGAGTATCGGAACCAGCATAGATTTCTGCCGTGCCGGTTCTTCATCATAATCGTCCTCATATTCATCATCGTCATAATCGTCCGTATTGTCGTCATAGGTGTTGTTCCGATAATCCGGCGGCGGCATCTGCTCCCGCTGGGGGGACGGCGCATACTGACGGACAGGCTGCTGCTGGGATGGCATACGATAATAGCCGAATACAATCTGATTGTTATTCTTAAAGGCTTCGATATCATGTATCATATCCGTTGCTGTCTGGTAACGAACCTCTGCATCCTTTTCCATGGCATGCATGATGATTTCTTCCAGACCCGACGGAATATTCGGATTGATGTCACGGGGACGGCGTGCCACATTCTGCATATGCATCACAGCAATGGAAATGGGATTGTCTGTATCAAAGGGCTTCTGACCCGTCAGCATCTCATAGAACATAACGCCCACAGAGTAGATATCACTTTTTTCATCCGTAACATCGCCCCGTGCCTGCTCCGGACTGATGTAATGTACCGTACCGATCGCCTGATCCGTTGCGGTCATGCTTTCTTCCCGTGCAAACTTTGCAATGCCGAAATCCATGACCTTGATGGTACCATCTGTCAGCAGCATAATATTCTGAGGCTTGATATCCCGATGCACAATCCCCCGGTTATGGGCATTTTGCAGTGCACGCAGAATCTGAATGATAAAATGTACCGCATCCTTCCAGTTCAGCACCCGTTCGCTGTCAATGTAATCCTTCAGGGTGATTCCGTCAATGTATTCCATGACAATGTACTGAATCTTTTCCGAAAAGCACATGTCATATACTTTTACGATATTCGGATGAGACAATACTGCAATTGCTTTTGATTCATTTCGGAACCGGCGCAGAAATTCTTCATTCTCTGAAAACTGACGCTTGAGGATTTTGATTGCAACCACCCGATTGTCCAGCACATCATGTGCCTTGTACACCTCTGCCATACCGCCTTCGCCAATCAGCTCCGTAATTTCATACCGTCCGTCCAGGCGGCTGCCGATAAATTTCTCCATATAAACCTCCTCCTATTCTTATGGTTCCGATATCAAAGCTACAGAAACGTTGTCACGTCCGCCTTTATCCAGTGCCATCTGCACCAGCTGGACAGCCTGTTCCTGTACATCCTGTTCCTGCTCCAGAACATGCGCAAGCTCCGCATTGCCGCAGTATCCCGACAAACCGTCCGAACACAGCAGCAGATGAAACGGCTCATCTTTTCGCTCCATCCGAAAATAATCAGGGCGAACCGTCCGTTCCACGCCCACAGCCCGTGTCAGCATATGACGCTGAGGATGCGTTGCAATTTCCTCCGGTGTAATCCTTCCGTGTTCCAACAGCATATTGACCACTGTATGGTCATTGGTAATCTGTCGGATTGTACCGCCGGCATAATAATACGCACGGCTGTCTCCCACATTGACAACAGAAATGCCGGTTTCATCCACAAAGGCAGCAACGCAGGTGGTGCCCATTCCAAAATTCTTATAATTGACCCGTGCACTTGTATAGATCACTGTATTGGCTGCCGAAACAGATGACATCATCAGATTCCGCAGTGCATGGGAATCCATGCCTTCACGATACACCTTTTTAAAATATGTCATAAACTCTTCCTCGGCAATCCGGCTTGCCTCCATTCCGGCACGCTCACCGCCCATTCCGTCAAAGACTGCTGCCAGTGCGCAGTCACCGAAACGGTGAATCAGTACACGATCCTGATTTTCCTCCCGTACACATCCGATATCTGTAATCGCTGCACATTGCATCGCATTCACCTCCGTGTCTCTTTTTCCAGCGCATTTCTGCGCAGCTGTCCGCAGGCAGCCTGTATATCACTGCCCAGCGTCCGCCGGACAGTGGCATGAATTCCATAGGATGCCAGCATTTTCTGAAATTGCTCTGCTGTCCTTCGCCGTGCATGAAAATTCCGTTCTGCAATGGGATTGACGGGTATCAGATTCACATGGCACGACATGCCTTTCAGCAGCTTTGCCAGTGCAGCGGCATCCTGCTGTGCACTGTTCACACCCTCAATGACGGCATATTCAAACGTAACTCTTCGTCCCGTTTTTTTCTGATAGCTGCGGCAGGCATCCAGCACCTGAGCAATGGGATAGCTTTTATTGACAGGCATAATCTCGCTTCTCCGTGCATCACTGGGACTGTGCAGGGAAACAGACAGGGTAATGCCCGATGTATCTTCTGCAAGCTGATGAATTTTCGGTACAATTCCACAGGTGGAAAGCGTCACATGACGCAGGCTCATACCGGTTCCCCGTGGGTCGGACAGAATCCGGAAAAATGAAAGGACATTCTCATAATTATCCAGCGGTTCCCCGATGCCCATGAGCACAATGCTGTCAATTTTCCGTCCCATATCCCGTTCTGCCTCATAGATTTGCAGCAGAATCTCACCGGCAGTCAGGTTGCGCACAAAGCCGGCAATGGTAGATGCACAGAACTTGCAGCCCATCTTACAGCCCACCTGTGTGGACACACAGACACTGACACCATGATGATACTCCATCCATACGGTTTCCACATAATTTCCATCGGAAAGCTGATATAAATATTTTACCGTATCGTCCACAGAAGATGCAAGTCTTTTTGCAATTTTTAGTCTATTTATACAAAATTTTCTTTCAAGACGTTCCCGAAATGGTAAAGATAACGTTGTCATCTGTCCGAAGTCCGTCACTCTTTTCTCATGAAGCCATGAAAAAATCTGTTTTGCACGGAATTTCGGTTCACCCATCAGGCGTATCGCTTCCTCCAGCTCCTCATAGGTACATGATAAAATATCCATTTGCTCCATATATCCTCCATCAGCTCAGCCGCCTGAGCTTTGCCATAAAAAAGCCATCGCTGTTACAAAAAGACGGCAGCAGTGTCACCATGGGGGCAGCAAGCTGCCCATGCAGCTCCGGCAGCAGCGGCTCCGATACAAATTCCGGATGTGCCTGCAAAAAACGCTGTACCACCTGCTCATTTTCCTCTTTCAGAATCGTACAAGTGGAGTACATCAAAAGCCCCCCTGCCTTTACATAACGTGCAGCATTTTCCAGAATGGCATACTGGATTTCCGGCAGCTCTGCAAACTGTGATGCCTCCTTGTAACGAATCTCCGGTTTGCGGCGGATGACACCGATTCCGGAACATGGCACATCGCATAACACACGATCTGCCAAGGGAAGCTTTTCATTCCATACAGAAGCATCGCCTGCCTGTGCCTGTACATTTTTCAGATGCAGCCGCTGTGCCCCCTTTTCAATCAGACCCGCCCTTTGGGGCTGAAGATCAAAGGCATATACCATGCCGGTTCCTTCCATATGCTCTGCAATGGTAAAGGTCTTTCCGCCGGGTGCTGCACACAGATCCAGCACCGTCATACCGGCATGGGCATCCAATGCCATAGCACACAGCTGAGAGGCGGCATCCTGTACATGAAAGCAGCCTTTTTCAAAAGCGGCATGCTTCCGGATGTTTCCGCCCTTGAATGTATAGGCATCCGGAACAAGGGGATGCTTTTCAATCCCTTCCTCTGCACAGGCTGCCATCAGTTCTTTCTCTGTCATCGCCAAGGGATTGCGGCGAATGGTCAGCGGCGGCGGCTGCAAGGCATTCTCCAGAAAGGAAGCCGCCTGCTCCTCACCATAATCCGCAAACAGCCGCTTCACCAGCCACAAAGGAGCTGAATACTGAACGGATGCCCTTTCCTGAGCATCTTCCGGATACGGGATATGCTTTCCATCCCGTAAAAAGCTGCGCAGTACGGCATTGACAAATCCGGATGCACTGGACTTTTTGCATTTTCTGGTCAGCTTTACGCTCTCACTGACCGCAGCCGTATCCGGAATCTGCTGCATATACAACAGCTGATACAAGCCCAGCCGGAGAATCTGTAAAACAATACTGTCCAGCTTTTCGGGGGGCTTCTTGCTGTACTTGGAAAGAATAAAATCCAGCGTCAGCTTCCGCTCCAGAACGCCATAATACAAAGCCGCACAGAGCCGCTTATCTCTTGGATCCAGATTGGCATCTTCCAGTGCATGATCCAGAAGCAGATTGGAGTAGCCCTGATTCTGTTCCGTCTGCTCCAGCAGCATAACGGCAAGCTTTCGTGCACTCATCAGCGATCCTTTCTGTTATTGGCAATTGCCAGCAATCGGAACAGCTGAAGCAATGCATTGGCGACTGCTGCAACATAGGTCAGGGCAGCTGCTCTCAATACCTTTGCAGACTGCTTTACCTCATCGCCCTCCAGAATGTGGTAGCTCTCCAGTGTTTGCAAAGCACGGCGGCTTGCGTTGAACTCCACCGGCAAAGTCACAATCTGAAACAAAACAACCAGAGAAAACAAAATGATTCCCACCCAGATCATACCCATTCCGAAAGCAGTACTGGACAGAGCCAGACCCATTACAAAAATAATATACCATAAATTCGAGCCGATTCTTGTCAAAGGAAGCACAGCCTCTCTTGCTTTGATCGGTCCATAGCCCGTGGCATGCTGCACCGCATGACCGCACTCATGAGCTGCAACACCCAGTGCCGCTACAGAAGTAGAATTATATACGGAATCCGACAGACGAATCACGTTGGCACGGGGATCGTAATGGTCAGACAGCTCACCGCTGACACGCTCAATGGGAATATGATACAGACCGTTGCTGTCCAGAATCTGACGGGCAGCCTGTGCCGCTGTGATTCCTCTGGTATTGTGTACAGAAGAATAACGCCGGAAAGTTGTTTTTACATTCACAGAGGCAATCAGACAGATGACCATGCCAATCAGAATTGGCAGCATACTGGTCCAGAAGCCTGCTGACTGAAAATAATACGTATGCATGACAATACTCCTTTACTGCCCCAGAATCGTTCCTGCTTCCAGCTTCTTTCCCCGTAAATAATCCGCTGTTTTCATGCGCTTTTTGCCCTCCGGCTGAATTTCAACCAGCCGCAGTCCCATACCATCGCCGCATTTCACTACAAAATTCTGTGCATCGGCAACAGCACCGTTTTCCAGTGCATCCCCACCGGAGATTTCCACAACCTGAGAGGCATAAATCTTCAGCCGCTTGCCCTCCAGTGTAGTAAATCCGGTAATGCCCCGAATGATATTATGCAGTTCCTGTGCCGGCTTTTCAAAATGAAGCTCGGACATTTCCTTTGTAATACGTGACGCATAGCAGGAAAGCGCATCATCCTGCGGCTCAGGTATGAGCGTACCCGATTCAAGTGCCTTTACCGTATCCAGAAGAACCTCGGCTCCCATAACGGAAAGCCGGTCATGGAGACTGGAAGCCGTTTCATTTTCACCGATTTCTGTTTCTTTTTTCAGAAGCATATCACCCGTATCCAGTCCCTCTGCCATACACATGGAGGTCACACCGGTTTTTTTCTCACCATTCAGCACACTCCATTGAATGGGAGCTGCGCCCCGGTACGCCGGCAGCAGGGAAGCATGAATATTGATGCAGCCATGCTCCGGCAGCTCAAGCACTTCCTTTGGAAGTATCTGTCCGTACGCTACGACTACAATCAGCTCAGGCGCAATTTCTCTGAATATTTGCATGGCATTTTCTGCGTCCCCGCCTTTTCGGAGGGACAAGGGCTGATATACCGGAATGCCATATTCCATAGCGGCAGCCTTTACAGGTGTAGGAATCATCTTGTATCCTCTACCCTTGGGCTTGTCCGGCTGCGTAAAGACACCGGCAATCTCATGACCGCTCTCTGCAAGCACACGCAGACACGGCACAGCAAAATCCGGTGTTCCCATAAATACAATTCTCATGTTTACTGCATATCCTCCGGCTTTACAAACTCCTCTACAAGATCTACGAACAGCTTGCCGTCCAGATGGTCATTTTCATGACAGGCGCATTGTGCACCCAGCTCCGTCAACGTCATTTCATACCACACACCATTCCGATCCTGCGCCTGAAGACGGCATTTCTTGGGACGTGTTACATAGCCCCATTTATTGGGACAGGAAAGACAGCCCTCCATGACTCTCTGCTTGCCGCTGGTCTTGATGATTCTCGGATTGATGGCTTCAATCATCTCATCACCGCCCAGATCCATAATAAACAACCGTCTGCAATAGCCCACCTGCGGTGCGGCAAGCCCCACGCCCTCCGCCTTTTTCAGGGTTTCCTGCATATCATCCAGCAGCATGTGCAGCTTTTGATCGAACACCTCGACCGGCTTGCAGACACTGCGCAAAATCGGATCTCCATCCTTTACAATCTTACGAATTGCCATAAGCTCCTCCATTCATTATACGCCGATATCACCATTCATATCCGCATAAACATGTATCCTTGAAAATTCCTTTTGTGCTGAAACGGCTCCCAGAAGCTGCCGTATCAGATCACGGTATGCTTTTGTATTTTTGCATTTCAGAATCAGCCGATAACGATATTTTCCAGCAATTTTCCCATAGGAAAAAGGCATAGGCCCCAGTGCTCTCAGGGGCAGCTGAAAACCTGTCTGCTGAATCAGCACCTGAAGACATCGAAGCGCATACTGTGCAGCTGCACAGACAAGCTCCTGTGAAACACCTACAAAGCCCAGTACACAAATATCACAGACAGGAGGAAACATCAGGGTACGCCGCAGCGCAATTTCCTCCCGATAAAATGCTTCATAGTTCTGACTGGCAGCCAGCTGCAAAACATAATGCTCCGGCATAAAGGTCTGTAAAATGGCACGTCCCGGCTTGCTGCCCCGTCCCCCTCTGCCGACCACCTGTGTAATCAGCGAAAATGTCCGTTCATAGCTGCGGAAATCTCCGGCAAACAGTGCCTTATCTACCGAAAGCACCCCTACCAGTGTAACCTTTGGGAAATTCAGCCCCTTGCCGATCATCTGCGTGCCAACCATAATATCATATTCACCCTTTGCAAAGGCTGAAAACTTTTGTTCATAGGCATAGCGGGACATGGTTGTGTCCGCATCCATGCGCAGAATTCTTGCCTGCGGCACAGCTTCTGCCAGTGTTTCCTCCAGCGTCTGCGTCCCGAATCCCATTTTCCGCAGATTCCGCCCGCCGCAGAATGCACAGGACACAGCCATCTCCTGTGTATGTCCGCAATAGTGACACATCAGGCTGTCATTGACCTTGTGATAGGTCATGGGTACGCTGCAATTGGGACAGTATACCGGCTGGTTGCAGTCACAGCAGCTGATGATTGTATGATAACCCCGTCTGTTCAGCAGCAGAATGGACTGCTCTCCGGCATCCAGATTTTCTTTCAGCGCAGTCAGCAGTTCCTGACTAAATACCGTATCATTTCCGAGTATGCGTTCCTCATTCATATCCACCACCGTAACTGCCGGCAGCGGCATATTTGCATAACGCTGCTTCATTTTCAGCAGCGTATAAATTCCCTTTTCTGCATAGTAGTAGCTCTCAACAGACGGCGTTGCCGATGCAAGCAGCAATGTACATCCATGGGTACGGCATCGTTTTTTTGCCACCTCAATGGCATGATACCGGGGCGCACTGTCAGACTTATAGGCACGCTCGCCCTCCTCATCCACAATCACAAGCCCCGGATTTTCCACCGGTGCAAAAACGGCACTGCGTGTGCCGATTACAATCTTTACATCACCCCTGCGGATCCGGCGGTAAGCATCACTGCGCTGTCCCAGAGAAAGCGCACTATGTATGACCGTTACCTGCTCCCCGAACAGGCTGCAAAACTCCTCCACAACCTGCGGCGTCAGCGCAATTTCCGGAACCAGCAGAATCACCTGCCGTCCCATGCGGATGGTTTCATCAATCAGCCGCTGAAAAACACTGGTTTTACCGCTGCCTGTCACCCCATGCAGCAGAAAGCAGTGCGGCGTTTTTTCACGCACTGCCTGTAAAACCTGTTCAAAAACCAGCTGCTGCTCCTCAGAAAGATGAATCTCCTGAGGGCTGCGCCGCACCGTCACCGCAGGCACATCCCGAAAGCAATCGTCCACATAACGCTCTGCCAGACCGGACTGTACCGCCCGGGTAATCACAGATGCAGTGATGCCGCAAAGATAGCAGGCTTCCTTTTCCGAAAGCACCGGCTGCTCCTCCAAAAGCTGTATCAGCTTTTTCTGCTTAGGTGAAATGCGCATGCGGTGCATCCGGCTCTGATAATCCGCCGCAAGCCGCAGCATTTTCACACCGGAATTGCCCACCTTCTGTTTAGCACAATCTGCCATGACCAGTACGCCCTTTTCAAACAAACCAGAAACAGCAGCCTGCTTCTCCTCATTGCCCTCCGCCTGAAGCAGCCGGTCAAAGCTGCGCTGACTCTTTGCCGCCTGCAAAAAATCTACCAGCCGCTTTTCTTCAGGATTCAGACAGACTGTGGGCATGGGATTTGCAAGCTGCGCCTTCTGATAAATCTGTACCTGCATACCGGCAGGCAGAATGGTTCGGATGGCATCCGAATAGGTGCAAAAGGTCGTCTCTTTAAGCCAGCAGACAAGCTCCAGCTGCTCCGCATCCAGAAGCGGCTCCTTGTCCATGACAAAAGCAATGGGCTTGATACGAGCATCCGGTGTTTCGCATGTCTCCTCTGCTTCCATAACCATACCCACACGTTTTGCATTATTCCGCCCGAAAGGAACTGCCACACGGCATCCGGCAGAAACCGGTACAAAAGACGTGTAGGTGAACAGCTGGTCAAAGGAATATGCCGTATCCCACACAGCCACACCGATTTTCCAGTACGCATTCATCACACACGCCTCTTTTCGTTCCTGAAAATTACTTGTTATCCTCAACAATCCTGTACTTGCCGGCAGCCAGTTCCTCAACCGCTGTCTTGACCGGCTTTTCCTTCAGAATCTCACCTTTTTCATACAGGTCATCGGCAATCTCTCTTGCACGCTTGGCAACGCCGACTACCAGCGAATAACAGCTTTCGTTCTTGGAAATCAACTGATTCATAGATGGTCTGAGCATATTCATGAATTAAGTACCTCACTTATCAATTTTTCTTTATTCCCGGCAGAAACCCGTTCTGCCTTAATAATAGATGTAATATCATCCACTGCCTTTTCCAGTGCATCATTGATGACAATATAGTCATACTGCTCGGCACAGCGGATTTCACGTGCTGCCTCTGCTACACGCTGTGCAATCACCTCGTCCGACTCTGTACCACGCTTTTTCAAACGCCGTTCCAGCTCCGCAATGGAAGGCGGTGCAATAAAAATCAGAACTGCATCCGGACACATCCGCTTCACATTGGCAGCACCCACCACTTCAATTTCCAGCAGTACATCCTGACCATTGCTGCGGCGGTCTTCTACTTCATCACGAAGTGTTCCGTAATAATTTCCGCAATAGCGGGTATATTCCAGAATCTTGTCCTCATCCAGCAGTTTTTCAAACTGCTCATTGGTCATATAGTGGTAATTGACACCATCCTGCTCACCTTCCCGCATGGTGCGTGTGGTAGCCGAAACAGAATATGACAGTCCCAGCTCATGGACAATTCCGCCCAGCACGGTTCCCTTACCGCATCCGGATGGACCAGATACCACAATCAGCAATCCTTTTTTCATCCTATCACCTCATTCAATATTCTGAATCTGCTCACGGATCTTCTCAATTTCCGACTTCATATCCACAACAAGACGGGTAATGGACAAATCCTGTGCTTTGGATCCGATGGTATTCACCTCACGGTTCATTTCCTGAATCAGAAAATCCAGCTTTCTGCCTACCGGCTCCTCTGCATCCAACAGAGAACGGAACTGTGAAATATGACTGTGCAAACGCACGGTTTCCTCATCCACTGCAATGCGGTCTGCAAAAACAGCCGTTTCTGTCACAAGACGGGATTCTTCAATTTCACGGTCGGCAAGCAGCTCCGACACCTTGGCATACAGCCGTTCATAATATCGCTTTGCTGTTTCCGGAGCCAGTGCCTCCACTTGCAATTCCATGGATTCCAACGTGCTCAGCCGTGACAAAACATCCTCATGCAGCTGGATGCCTTCCGTTTCACGCATTTTTACAAACTGCTCCACAGCAGCAGATGCCACCGGTTCTACTGCACGCCATACAGCCTCTTCTTCCAGCTGTACCTTACGTACAGTAAAAATATCTGAAAAACGCAGCAGAGTGCTCAATGTTACATCATCTTCCAGCGCAAGCTGCTCGTTGGCACTGCGCAGTGCCTGAATATAAGCCGCAGCAAGATCTGCATTTGCATCCACGGCCATTCCGTCCGTACCGTGCAGCTGAATGCTCAGCGACATTTCCACCTTACCCCGGGATACACGCTGCTGGACAAGCTTTTTCAGCCGGTCTTCCAGATAGCTGTATGCATGCGGCAACCGAACGGACATTTCCAAATAGCGATGATTGACAGAGCGTACTTCCACCAGAATATCCATATTCTCAGCGGCAAGACTTACACGCCCGAAACCAGTCATACTTTTCGTCAAGGTATTCCCCTCTTTCTGGTACACATATAATTTTATTATACCATCTTTCCATATAAAAATCAAGAGAGGAATAAAAATAAACATGAAAATCACTTTTTTGCAGAGACGACCATTGGACGACTCATTGCACAATTGCAACAAGGAGATTTCGCCGTCTGCGGACGGCGACCAGGGACGCTGTCCCTGGACCCTGCCAGCATTTTTTTGCAAAAAACTGCTGGACCGAAAAAAATTCTTACCTATGATAAGAAAAGGATGGCACCCTATAGGTATACGAAGCGTAGGTTGTACTTGAAAATCTCCTGTGCTATAATCAATATATCACGAAAAAAGGAGATGAAAAGATGAATCAATATGTAACAGGCACTGTGATTCAAAAACTGCGTGAAAAAAACGGTGATACACAAAAATCACTGGCAGAAAAACTTTCTGTCAGTGACAAGACCATTTCCAAATGGGAAACAGGCAGAGGGCTTCCGGATATTACGCTGCTGGAGCCGCTGGCAAAAGCACTGCATGTATCTGTTGCAGAGCTGCTTTCCGGTGAATCCGTTACCAACCGGAACCGCAGCGGCAATATGCGGAAAATGGGATTTTACGTCTGTCCCATCTGCGGAAATGTTATCACCTCCATAGGTGAAGGGGTATTCAGCTGCTGCGGCATTACACTGCCCAAACTGACGGCTGAACCGGCTGATGCTGCTCATATGCTTTCGGTAACACAGATTGAATATGATTACTATGTTACCATGGCACATCCCATGCTGAAGGAACATTTCATATCATTCTTTGCCTATGTAACCGATTATCGTGTACAGCTTATCAAGCTGTATCCGGAACAAAATCCGGAAGCACGATTTTCCATGTGCGGTCATGGCATCATTTATGCTTACTGCAACCAGCATGGTTTGTTTCAAGTGCGTATATAATTCAAAAGCTGCTGCATCACATGGGTGCAGCAGCTTTTTTCGTCGATCAATATCTATCAATTCGCCTTTGCTTCTGTATTGGTCGTTTCCGAAGCATCAACCAACAGGGTCGTAGTGGTAGTGGTTACAACCGGCGTCTCTTCTACCGGAACAACCGGAAGTGCCTTTTCAAATTCCAACAGGAACTTCAGCAATGCCGTAGCATCTGCCGATGTAATCCTACTGTCAGCAAAACAGTCTGCATTTTTCAACGCCTCTTCATTCAGCTGAACGCTGTTTGCAATAAAACGATTGATGACAACTACATCCGCCAAGCTGATCGTACCATCCAGATTTACATCACCAATCAAGGACTGATTCGATGTTTCAATGGGATTCCCTTCATAATCCACAGCAGGAATACCATTGTCTACTGCATAAGTATACCCAGCAGAATCCTTTGTCACAGCCATCGTCAGGTTATCGGATGGAATCAACGTACCATCCTCATGGAGAATATAGCCCAATGCAAGAGCATCTATTCTGGTTACACTTTCCGGAATTGTAATCTCCGTCAAAGACGGGCAGTTGATAAATGCCTGTCTGCCAATGGATGTCAATGTTTCCGGCAGCGCAACAGAAGTCAGTGCATCGCAGCCGCTGAACACATACTCTTTAAGCTGCGTAATGTTGTCCGGAATTACAATATTTTCAAGTGCATCGCATTCAGCAAAAGTGTAGTTCTCAAGTGCTGTCAAAGAACCCTCAAGATTTACATCTGTCAATGAATGGCAATCACTGAATACCCATTTACCCATCTGAGTCAATCCGGAACCCACAGTAACGGAAGTCAGATTATCGCAATGAGAGAATGTGCTGATGCCAATCGTTGCCACATTATCCGGAATGGTAATGCTCTCCAGACCGCTTCCATAGAAGGAATAATCACAGATCTTTGTCACATTTTCAGGAATCTCAATGCTTTTCAGGCTGGTACATCCATAGAACAGATGATCCGTAATGGTTGTCAGGGAAGAAGGAAGCTTCACTTCGGTCAGACCAGTACAGCCATAAAACGCCTGCTTTCTCAGATCTGTCAGTGTATCCGGCAGTATAATAGAAGTCAGATTCTCACAGAATGCAAAAGAACCGGAATTGATTTCTGTCACAGAATCCGGAATGACAATGGATTCCAATGCAGAATGAGAAAATACATCCGGACGAATCACCTTCAGGTTACTCGGAAGCGTCACAGATTTCAAGGAATAGCAATAGGAAAAAGCAGCTGTACTGATTTCCATTACACTATCCGGAATCACAACATCTACCAGATTGGTATAAGCAAAGGCACTGCTTGAAATATCTGTCAATGTACTGGGCAGCGTAATCTGTGTCAGTGAACCGCAGTTATAGAATGCACTGCCAAGAATGGTCGTAAGTCCCTCCGGGAGATTCACTTCGGTCAGCTTCGGACAATCCTGAAACATCAGTGTGCTGACCTTGGTCAATGTTGACGGCAGCGTTACAGATACCAGATTCGGACAGCCGGCAAATGCTTCACTGCCTGCCTTTGTCACGCCTTCCGGCAATTCAATCGATTCCAGACCGCACATGGTAAATGCAGTTTCACCAATTCGTGTCAGACTGCTGGGCCAATGGATATTTTTCAGATTCACGCAGGCACAGAATGCATTATTTCCGATAGACTCTACAGAATCCGGAATGTAAATGGTTTCAATGTTGGTGGCATAAAATGCATCGTTGTTGATACCATTTACCGGAAATCCGCTGATTTCATCAGGAATGATTACCGTAGTCAGATCCACACCCTCAGCTGCTTCTGAAAAGCCCTTGATCTGAATCGCATCGTTTAAAAAATCATAATCAAAATACTCCTCCGGCGTAGGCGTCAACTCCCCTGCAAAGGGATCCTCTGCTGCGTCTTCACCTTCTATAAGAAGGATCTGCTCCGACTCAGATGCTGCCTCTTCTGCGGATACTACCGGTACCACAGATAGTGTAGATGATACAATCATAGCCAATGAAAGAAGTCCGGCGATTGTTTTTCTTAAGTTCTTATTCATCACATTCAAATCCTTTCGTTATTTCACTTTCCAGTATCCCGAAAATTGGATGGATATCCAATCACAACCATACGTGATTATTATACAATATTTTTACTGAGTTGTCAAGTCGTTTCTGTCAAAGTGAATAAGAACCAACTGTAAACAAAGTTGAACTGTACGACCATACAGATAATTTCTCAACTACTTTTCTTGCAAATAAGAAAGCTGCTGCAACAGCATACCGCTGAAGCAACAGCTTTTTTGGACTTACCATCATTTAAAAAGGCATAGAAATTTTTGCGGTGCTTTTCTGAAAAGCTGCCGGACCGGAAACTTCCATTGATTCGGATATTTTTTAGCCGACAAGATCCGACGTCACAGCGGAATCATCTGTTGTAATTTCACTGGGCTCCGTTGGATCTTCGGTAGATTCAGGAATATTGGCAGATTCAACAGTCAGAACAAATCCGTCTGTGTTATTACCGGAAACGGTGTATTTTGTTCCCTTAGGAAGTGTAACCGTGGTATCACCGGATGCTTCTGCCGGAACATAATAAATCTCATACAGTTTTGTATCGGTCTGATAGGTCAGCGGACCGGTTTCCAAAGTATAGCCAGTCAAGAATTGCAGATATTCTTCCAGACACATATCATTCTGATACATAAGCATCGCATGGGGCAATCCCACATACCGGAAATGATGCGGCATAAAGCCCACACCGGTTGTGCCTGTTTTTGTATCCGGATAACGGACAATGAATCCGTAATTCCAACAGTTATTGAACATCCATTCGTTTCTCTTTGTCAGATAAGCAACGACTTCACCTGTACTGGTAATCAAGCCAATATCAAAGGTATAGCCGGAGCTGCGCTCAGAAAGAACGGTCGTATACAGGCTGTTCTCCGCTGCGTTAATTTCCGTGGTGCTGTAAATCTGAAGATTTACATAGCCATTGTCCCAGCAATAAGCATCAAACAAATCAGACATTGCCTGCTGCATATCCGGATGATATCTCAGACTTAAATCACGAGGAATCACATTGCTGTTGGTGTTGGTGGTGAAATCAATAAAATCCGTCTGTCCAATAAAAGGACAGGTGCTGCTCACAAGAATCAGCGGCCCGTTATGAATCTGCCCCTGTGAAAGCGTAATCGTTTCAACATTTAAGTCTTCCTGCGTTGTAGATTCTGTGCTTTCTGTTGATTCTGTTTCCTCCTGCTCCGTGCTGTCAGCGGCAGAGGCATCCTCCAGGGAGGCTTCACTGGGATCATTTTCTGCAAAATCTCCCTGTACAACAATTGCGCCCTCTGTATCCCCCGGAACACTGGGAGAAAACACATTGCGCCACAGGAAATCAAACAGAAAAATCAGCAGAATCAATCCGCAAAGCAGCAAAATAATATTCGGAAAACGAAGCCGCAGCTTTGATTTTGGCATAGGAATCGGATCTCCTTTCGTCCGTTATATTTCTCTTTAGTAATCCGCAGCTTCAGAAACCGTTTCTGTTTCCGTTGTCTCACTGGCTGCTGAAGCAAGCTCCGTTACAATATCACCGTTTTCATCCGTAACCAGTGCACCATATTCATCGGTTACAATTACATAAACATCTGTAGCGGAAGGCTGGGTTTTCTTCTCCAGATCCGTTGGCATTTCATATGTACCGGTAATGGTTCCATAAATGGCAAATGCATCCCGGATGGGATCCATATCGGTAGGCGCATGACCTGTAATCAGAACATATTCCCTGCCGTCCACTGCCCGTGCATAGCTTGCCAGACACTGCATAGCCTGATCATGGAAACCAGTTTTTCCTGCAATAATCTCAATACCGGAAACCTCTGTACCATACATTCTGCTGAAAGTCGTACTCTGAAGCAGAATACCGCCCGGATGCTGCTTTGTGGAGGTGGTTGTATATTCAACGGCACCCAGAATCTTACGACAGATGTTATTTTTCATAACCTCTTTCATCAGAACGGCAAGATCTGTCACAGTAGAATAATGCTGCTCATCAAACAAACCCGTACAGTTCGTAAAATGTGTATGGGTCATCCCCAGTTCCTGCGCCTTTTTATTCATCATTGCAACGAAACTTTCTTCATTATCTGCAACATACTGTACAATTGCAATGGTTGCATCTGCACCGGAAGGCAGAATCATACCATAAAGCAAATCTGTAACGGAAACCGTCTCCCCGTCATCGAAGCCTGCCCGTGCCGCTTCCTGTTCAATCAGCGGTGCAATCATATCATAGGTCAGCGTATAAGTTGCATTGAAATCAGAGATATTCTCTACACAGACCAGCAATGTCATCAGCTTTGTCATAGATGCAGGACTCATCCGCTGGTCAGCACCCCGGTACGCAAGAATTTCATTGGTTTCAACATCCAGCAGCACCGCATAATCACTATAAATATTGGATGCCGTCAATTTCAGGGCATCCTCTGCATAGGTCGGATAATTTGCGCTGACCTGCTCTCCGCCTGGAGTTGTTTCCAATGCCTCCGTTTCAGGCTGCGCAATAAACAATGCTTCATCCGAGCCGCCGGTATGAATCGAACCGCTGCTCTCTTTCCAGTCATTTCTGCTGCAGCTGACAGCAGCTCCTGCAATGATAAAGAACAGCACAAGTACGCCAAACGCCGCCAGAAGAATACCAATCCACCGGTTTTCACCCGTTATTTTTTTCAGAAAGCTCATGTTGCACCTCGTCAAACAAAATAATACATCTATTTTTATTATAATACGATGCTCGGAAATTGTCAATAGAGTGAAATGGAAAAGCTGAAAAAGAATCGAATTTATGTGCATTCTGCCAAAAGTACCCGATGAATACCCTATGTTTCAGCAGCAAAATCCCCCTCCGAAGAGGGGGAATCCGCAATCAGTCTTCCATACCAGCCGCCGTCAGCAGCTGGTCATAATAATCATAAATGCCATCTCTTGCTGTGAAATTTTTCTTGCTCACTGTAAAGTAAGAATATGCACCATCCACAAACACGGCGTAGTTATCTGCATCCGATTCGTAGAATGTGATGACCGTTTCCGTTCCATCCTTTTTCGTATATGTAACCGTCACATCCGGCTCCGTCACGGTTTCATCCAAGGGATTCTCCGGAACAAGGGTATCATACTTCAATGCCTGAAGCTTTGTATAGAAATTTTCCAGTGCAGCAATGGACTCCGAACCGATCTCCTCCAGAGCCAGTCCATTCAGCTGATATTGTCCGTTTGCCTCATCTATCATGATCTGTGCATCTGCACGTTCCGACCATTCCACATGGACATCTGAAATTTCAGATACGGCACAGTTGTAGACAATTTTCTGAATAAACTTTTCCGGACGCTGCTGGAGAAAATCCACATAGGTGGATTCCATATAAAAGACCTGACCGGTCTCCTTACAAAGCATTGTGACAAGATTGGTACTATCCAGATCATAATCCAGAACCAGCAGTGTAGTAGTTTCACCGTTCTCCTGCTGGAACCGGAAAACATACTCCGGATGATCAAATCCGTATTCCGCATATGCCTCCTCGGTAACAGATTCATCTCCGAACCGGTCTACCACCATCTGATTGATGGTGGTCAGCAGAGAGCTGACACCCGAAGTGTCTACACGATCGGTCAGTTCCACCGGTTCATTCATGTTCCAAAGGTCATCTTCATCCATTGTCAGATCATAAACCAGTTCACCATGCGCCTCCAGCGAAACAGCTGTAATGGCAGAGTCACTGTTGCGCAAAATGTAAATGCTCTTCAGTGAACTTTTATTGGCATTCAGATAATCACTGTAATCTGCGGAAACACCAAAAATCTGATCTCTGCCCTCTACCGTAACATAATAGAATTCCTTGGTAGCACTGAGCTTTCCTACATGAAGCGTATAGGATGCATCATCTGTATACAATGTAATAGTATTCGGCGTATCCAGACCATAGTCTTGCAGATTTGCACCTTCAACCGGTGCAATGGTTTCATCTGCTGTCAGTGTGGAAAGCTGACTTGCCAGACTATTTAAAAAATATGTATTGATTTCAAAGTCAACCTGATTTTCCAATACCCACTGTCCGTTTTCATTCAGCGCAGCTGTATAGACGGTTCCCTCTGAAGTCAGATCAATTTTTTGGATGTCATTGGAATTCAGAGAAAAGAGTACCTTTTCCTGTTCCAGACGCTGCTCCTCTGCCTGTTTCTCATTTTCCATATGACTGACAAACAGCAATACTCCAGCTGTGGCACCCACCAGAAGAATCAACGTCAGAATCAGAATCAATTGTTTTTTCATAGGGCGGATATTCCTTTCTTATGAATGGCGTCGTTTGAGCCAGATACCAACACCAATAATCAGAATGACAACCGGCAGCGCAAGGAAGACAAAAATCAGCATGTAAGCTGTGTCCTCTGTCAGGCTCAGATAATCTGTTGCAGCACTCTTGTCACCAATACCCATATCCAGATTCTGGTTTGCCATCCAGGTAATGGTCGACAGGTATACATAATAAGAAGACATGTAGGAAACATCTTCAATATGTGTATCATCAATAAACTCTGCGTTTCCAAAAAGAACAACCTTGGCATGATTCCGGCTCTTGTCTTCGGAATAAACCGCCAGTGCCAGCTCCGCATCTTCAAGGGGATCCATGTCATAAGTACCGCCGTAAGGCTCACCTACAGCAGCGGCAGAAGAACTGAGCAGCGTACCCGTCACAACAGACTGAATATTCGGATTGTTCGTATCCACGTTAAAGCTTCTGGACTGGGGCATATAGGTAATGAATTCGGAATCAATCAGAGACTGAATGTCTGCATACAGCTCAGAACTTTCATCCTGTTCTACAATCGTACACTGAATGGTGGTATCATCACCGGATACATGATAGCTGCTGTCTGTTTCACGTACATAGTCATAATCAATTTCCAGACAGAATGAATTCAGCAGCTGCTGCAAATTGTCATAGTCAAATGCACCGCCGTTGGGAGAAAGCATAATCGACAGATTGCCGCCTTCGTCCAGAAAATCAGACAGCTTATCCTTTTCCTGCTTTGTGATATCGGTTGTGGGTGCTGCAAGAATAATGATTTCCGCATCCTCCGGAACCGCCTCCACATCGGACAGGTTCAGCGTTTTTGCCTGATAGTTCTTACTCTTCATCAAAGAAGAAAGACTGGCATAACTGCTGTTCATTTCCTTTTCGCCATGACCCGTCAGAAAATAAACCGTCGGCAGATATCCATCTACAACCGCTTTCAGACCGCTGGTAATAATATTCTCACCTGCAAAGAGTTCTTCACTTTCCGTAACATTTCCACTGGTGTCATAATAATAGTTGGTGTTATACATGCTATTGCCTGCAATATGCCGTTTATTATCTCCGCATACAAGCAGGATGTCTCCGATTGCCAGTGAGTAGATGCCGTCCGGATTGATTTCTTCCAGCAGATCCTCATTCTCATTGGGATCAAAATCAATCAGATTCACACAGTCATGATCGTCATACTCCACCAATGCACGGTACAGAGAACGGGTGGAGCTGTCATCTGCCAGTTCATTCATATCCATCAGCAGGTACATATCCACACGGACATCCTGGCTGTCCAGTTCATCCAGATATTCCTCAGAAGTTTCGCTCAGGCTGAACAGCTTCTGAACAGAAACATCAATATTAAAGTCAAGCTTTGCAACCACAATATTGATTATAATTGCAATTACCAGAATGAGGATTGCGATAATCCATGCAAAACTGGTAAAAATCTTATTTTTCGTATTTCGGATTTTCGCCATTTTCATTACCTCCGGCTTCTGTATATCATCCCTTCAGCAAGCAGCTTAGCTGCGGCTGAACCGTCTTTTTTCAATGGAAATGATGGTCCACAACAGGAACACCACAATTTCCGTCACATAGCTGACCAGATCAGACAACTGACAGAAGCCCTGTGTAAAGTTCTCAAATTTCGCCTGATTGGAGAACCAGTACAGAACATCTGAAATGACGGGAAGTGAAGCAAGATAGCTGGAACCGAGCATCAACTCCATGAAAAAAAGCACCAGTGAGCAGGCAACCGACAGGAGCATTGCAAGACCCGGTGTTGCCACAAAGGAGGAAATCATCAGACCCAGTGCAATATAGGCAAGACCATACAGGAAATATCCGATATAACTTGCAATCAGATTCGGAAGCACCACATAGCCGTAAATGGATGTAATCAGCGGATAGATCAAAGAAAACACCATTGCAATGACCAGAACCGTTGCAACTGCCAGAAATTTTGCCATTACAATTTTGGTAACACTCAGCGGACTGGACAGCAGCAGCACTTCTGTACCGTTTTTGCGCTCCTCCGCAAAGGCACGCATGGTCAGAATCGGTATCAGCAGAATCGTGGTCAGCAATATATTATAATAGAAGAAATAGGAAAACTGAAATTCCACCTGCGTACTGGAGGATGTAAAAATCCACCAGACAAAAAAGCCGGAAAAAATCAGCATCACCAGTGCAATGAATGTATAGGCGATGGGGGAAAGGAAATAGCCCTGAAGCTCCTTTTTATAAAGTGAAAACATACCATTAAACCTCCTCGTTTTCTTCAGCCGCAGCAGTTTCCTCTTCGGCTTCATCAGAAGCATTCTGTGATTCATCTTCCATCTCATCGAGAAGATCCTGAAGGGATTTCTTTTTTCCGGCCGGCTGGTTGACAAGATTGACAAAAACCTGTTCCAGACTCTTTCTTTCCTCGGAGACTTCCAGCACTTCCAGCTTGTTGACAAGCAGTGCAGACAACAAAGGCGCACGAACCTCTTTGTCTGCGATTTCCACATCATATGTATAAATGCCGGTCTTGACAAATGTGATATTGGATACCCGAAGCACACCATCCACCTGTTTTGCAATCCGTGCCACATCACGGGAGCTGCCCTGCACTTTCAGCTTGAGTATGGTATTCGCCCCTGTGCTGGATTCCAGATTGGCAATTGTATCAATCGCCTGAATTTCACCATGATTGATGATGACCACACGGTCACAAATGGCACTGATTTCCGACAGAATGTGAGAACTTAATATAATAGAATGATCTCGCTTCAGATCCAGAATCAGATTCCGCACCTCAATCAGCTGAGACGGGTCAAGACCTACTGTCGGCTCGTCCAGAATGATAATCTTCGGATCACCGATCAATGCCTGCGCAAAGCCCACACGCTGCTTATAGCCCTTGGACAAATTGTGAATCAGACGCTTGCTGACATCCTCAATATTCATTCGCTGCATGACACGCTGAATATGAGACTTGCGCTTGGAGGCAGGCACACCCCGCAGCCCGGCAACGAACATCAGATACTCCCCTACCTTCATATCTGCATAGACAGGCGGGATTTCCGGCAGAAAGCCGATGCATTGTTTGGCTTTGACAGGCTGTTCCTCTATATCATAGCCATTGATGGTTACCGTACCGCTTGTGGACGGAATCACACCGCAGATGATATTCAGCGTCGTGGACTTTCCGGCACCATTGGGCCCGAGAAAGCCCAGAATCTCATGATCCTCTATGGTAAAGCTGATATCTTTTACAGCAGCCTTATGCCCGTAATATTTGGTCAGATGTTTAATTTCAACCATAAAAATCTCCTTTCCGCTCCAATATAAAGCAGTTACTCCTATTATCTCAGAATAATATATACACAGGATGAACACATAGTAATTATTGTGTGAATCAAGGTGAAAAACCATAAATCACAGATGGGGGCGGGCAAAAAAGTGGCGAATCTGATTAAGATCTGGAAAAGTATAACCGATTCTTGTGTGAGCATCGTGAAAGGATTGTGCAAAATACAGCAAATAAAAATTCGGGCTCCGTTTTTGGGCAAATTGCGCAACTATGTGGATGGTTTGCACAATATGTGAACGGGAAAACTGTGAAATGCTACAAAAAATCTGATTTTTGAGGAAGATGTTTGTGTTATGGGTTGACAAAAAATGAGAAGTGGTATATAATTTTAAATATAAAAGTGCGCATATTGTGTGTGTGTTTTGTGAAAAATACAGCAGATATGTGAGATTTATCTTGACGGTTATTTACGGGCGCAGAAATGCGGTGACACAAGGTGCGGTCCACAAGCCATGGGAAGGATGCTCCTTTAAAACTGTGGATAACGGTCAACTTTTTATTCACCAACATTTTAATCTTAATGAGAGGGGAATTTTTCTAATGCAAATCAAGAAGAGCAAAACATTCCTGGCTGCATTCCTGGCAGCTGCAACTGCTTGCACGTCACTTCTGCCGACAGCAGCTTCCGCAGCAGGAACCAGAACCAAGGAAGAAGCTTATGGTGATGAAACCTATGCAGCACGTTATATGTCTCTGTATGACGATGTCATCACCAATGGTGTGGAAAATGGCTATTTGTCCTCCACTTCCACTGTAAGCGGTGGCTTGGGCGTACCGTACCACTCTGTAGAAGAGCTGTGTATTGAAGCTCCGGACTATGGTCATGAAACAACATCTGAAGCACTGTCCTACCTGGTATGGGTTGCAGCAATGCGCGACAACATCGTAAATGATGCAAAGAACGGCAACGCTACTGCTAAAAATGTAAAGGATGCTTCCCAGGAAGAAGTCGGCGATACCGCTAAGGCATGGCTGACTATGGAATCCACACTGGTTCCGGATGCACAGGGCAATTTTATGTCCATGGGCAGCAGCCTGAGTGCAACCTATTCTGATGAATGGGGTCAGGTTGAGGAATATCCGACAGATATGGATCAGGGCGTAAAGGGTAACAACCCGATTCACCAGTTCTTCTGCAATGCATACGGCAGCGATGGCGGTCTGTACCTGATGAACTGGCTGGCTGACGTTGATGACTGGTATGGCTTCGGCTCTGGTACATCCAGCCAATACAAGCAGAAAAAAGTAAACGGCAACTTCACCATGATCAACACCTTCCAGCGTGGCGAGCAGGAATCCTGCTGGGAAACCATTCCGCACGCATCTGTTGAAGAACTGAAGTTCGGTATCCCGGGTCAGGGTATGAAGGGCTTCTTCAATACAGAATCACAGGTTGCTCAGCAGTTTGCTTATACCAATGCTCCTGACGCAGAAGACCGTGCAATTCAGGCTGTATACGCTGCAAACCGCTGGGGCGTAGGCGATCAGCAGGTAAACTCCAAGTGGGGCGGTTCTCAGTCTCTGACTGCTCTTGCTGGTAAGATGGGTGACGAATGCCGTAATAATATGTACGATAAGTACTATATTCAGATCGGTGCTGCTTCAAAGGGCGGTAAAAATGCAGGCACTGGTTCTGACAACGGTAAGCACTACCTGATGAACTGGTATACATCTTGGGGCGGTGCGCTGGATGGCGGCTGGGCATGGCAGATCGGTGCTTCTCACTGCCACGAATTCTATCAGAACCCGCTGGCTGCTTATGCTCTGGCATATGATTCGAACCTGAGTGGTGCAATGAAGGCACAGGGCGCAGTTGAAGACTATAAGGCTTCCTTCAAGCGTCAGATGGAAATGTATCTGTGGCTGCTGTCTAACGATGGTCCTATCGCTGGTGGTTGTACAAACTCCTGGAACGGCCGTTATGAGCAGTATCCGTCCGGTCAGGCTACATTCTACGATATGGCATATCTGGAACACCCGGTATATGCTGACCCGGGTTCCAACCACTGGATTGGTAACCAGGTATGGGCTGTACAGCGTCTGGCAGAACTGTACTATGTTGTTAAGACAGAAGGCGATCAGAGCAACATCTCTATCGGCGGTATGGATCTGACAACTGTACTGGAAACCATTCTGGACAAGTGGGTTGGCTGGTTCATGGACAACACCATTCTGGGTACAGCAAATGCAACCAAGGAATTCCAGGATTACTATGAGCCGTATGATACTGAAATGAGCACATTCGAAGTTCCGGATCTGTCTCAGGGTGTTACAGATGACGGCATCAGCTTCGCCATCCCGTCCTCTTTGATCTGGGATGGTCAGCCGAATACATGGACAGGCTCTTATCAGGAAAATACAGGTCTGACCTGCACAATCGTTGGCTATGGTGACGGTGACCTGGGCTGCGTATCTTCTCTGGCAAACACTTTGATTCACTATGCAAAGGCAAAGGGTGTGAGTGGCTCTGATCTGGATGCTGCTGAGGCTTCCTACAAGTCTAAGACAAGTGCTTCTTCTACTTCTACAGATGATCTGGCTCTGCAGGCTCTGTATCTTGGTAAGCAGCTGGTTGACCGTGAATGGGCTAAGTATCGTGATGACATCGGCGTAGCTGTAGCTGATCACAACACTAACCTGGTAAGACTGTGGGAGACCAAGCTGGTTCTTCCGAACGGTCAGCGTCAGAATGGTCAGGGTAAGGTTCTGGATGCTTCTCGTTACACTGGTAAGATGCCGCACGGCTATGAAATCAAGGACGGCGTATCCTTCTTCGATATCCGTGCTGACTATGAGCAGTCTGCTATGTATCAGGAAGCTAAGAAGGATTACGAAGCAACCGGTACAACAGATAACTACTACTTCACACTCCACAGATTCTGGCATGCTGGTGATATCCTCATGGCTCTGGGTACTCTGCATGAACTGTATCCGGATCTGACGCCGGACGGTGCATCTGAGGTTCTGTCTGTTACACCGGAGGATATTGAAATTGCTGTTGGTGAGACAGAAACACTGAAGGCAAATAAGGATGGCTGCACATTCACATCTGCTGATGAGTCCATCGCTACAGTTGATCCGTCTACAGGCGTTGTAACTGGTATTGCTGCTGGTGAAACCACCATCACAGTAACAGACTCTGAGGGCAACACTGCTACTGCTACTGTAACAGTTACTGCTGAGAGTACAACTACTGAAACCACAACTACTACAACCACTACAACCGGAACAGAGACAACAACATCTACAAGTGGAGAGGTTACAGAGGGTCTGATTGGTGATACAAACCTGGACGGCATGGTATCTCTGATTGACGTTGTATATCTGAACAAGTATCTGGCTGGTGCAATTGATTTCAATGCACAGCAGATGTACAATGCACAGTGTGTAGCAGATCCTGAAGGCAACATCAACTCTGGTGACGTTACAGCTCTGCTGAAGTTCGTTGTTGAAATCATCAAGGCTCTGCCGGTAACTACTGAATAAGCTTTCGATATCGTATAACGAATGTTATCGCAATACTTATAATAAGGCGGTACGATTTTTAATCGTACCGCCTTGTATTTTTCTGCTTCATTCATAGAGTGTCAGACAGATTTTAAAAAATATAAAAAAACACTTGACAAATCCAGATCCATATGCTATAATAATTAAGTTGTTGCGAGTGTGCTGGAATAGGCAGACAGGCTAGCTTGAGGTGCTAGTGTCGGAAACGACGTGTGGGTTCAAGTCCCGTCACTCGCACCAATTTTTATAAGTGGACAGATGGCTGAGCTGGTCTAAGGCGCACGACTGGAACTCGTGTATACGTTAATAGCGTATCGAGGGTTCGAATCCCTCTCTGTCCGCCATATTTGCACCCTGATTTTGATACAAAAATCAGGGTGTTTTTTTCAAATGGCTCATTTTTATAAAAATCAAAAAGCTTGCTCAGGCTGTTCCTAAGCAAGCTTTTCTGTTCATGTTCTTCAGGATATCCCTGCATTCCTTCCGCATGGTTTGGATAAATCAACTTTTCGCACAGCATCTCTCACCTTGAGCACAAAGGACGGAGAAACAGAAAGCTCATCGATACCCATACGAAGGAATGTTTCCGTAAGTGTGGTATCCGCCGCAAGTTCCCCGCAGATGCCAATCCATGCACCATTGGCATGTGCATTTTTCGCAGACATTTCAATCAGCCGCAGAATGGCTTCATGGTGCGTATCACAAAAACGCTCAATATGAGGATTC
Source organism: Ruminococcus sp. (assembly GCA_051882115.1). Classification (GTDB taxonomy): domain Bacteria; phylum Bacillota; class Clostridia; order Oscillospirales; family Ruminococcaceae; genus Ruminococcus_C. The sequence goes on from JBJERF010000063.1 coordinate 45,770, forward strand.
TGCCGGTCACAGGCAAGCGTATACTGCGTCAGATCATTTGTACCTACGCTGAAAAAGTCAACCATCGGTGCCAGCCGATCGCTGACAAGTGCCGCAGCAGGCGTTTCAATCATAATGCCCAGTTCAACATGATCGGAATATTCCATTTCATCTGCATCCAGTTCCTTTTTCACCTGATCGCAAAGCGTAAGAATTTCTTCCAGTTCAGAGGTGCTGGTAATCATGGGGAACATAATGCCCAATTTGCCGTATACCGAAGCTCTGTACAAGGCTCTGAGCTGTACCCGGAAAATCTCGGGACGGGACAGGCAAAGACGAATGGCACGAAGCCCAAGGGCTGGATTCTCTTCCTTTTCCAGATGAAAATAATCTGCCTGCTTATCTGCACCGATGTCAAGCGTCCGGATAATCACCTTTTTGGGTGCCATGCTTTCCAATACACGCTTATAAACCTTGAACTGCGCTTCTTCAGAAGGATAATCCGTATTTTCCAGATACAGAAATTCACTCCGGAACAAGCCAATGCCGCCTGCATCATTCACAAGCACGGCACCAATATTGTCAACACTTCCGATATTGGCAAATATCTGGATTTTTCTGCCGTCAAGGGTTATATTTTCCTTGCCCTTCAGTTCCTGTAACAGCTTTTTCTTCTCTTCCTCTGCCCTTTGCTGCTGCTCATATTTCGACAAGGTTGCCTCATCCGGATTCAGAATCAATGTGCCGGTAAAACCATCGGCTATGGCTATGGCTCCATCCTGAATCTCCTTCAAAAAAGCCTCTCCCAATCCGATGATTGCAGGAATATTCATATTTCTTGCAAGAATCGCTGTGTGCGAATTGGAAGAACCATGCGCCGTAACAAATGCAAGAACCCGTTCTTTATCCAAAGATACCGTCTCACTGGGAGCCAGATCATCTGCGCAGATGATGACCTTTTCATCAGAGAGTGCATGATCGTTTTCACAGCCGCCCATACATGCAATGATCCGGTTTGAAATATCCCGCACATCTGCGGCTCTCGCCTGCATATAGCTGTCATCCATGGATGAAAACATTTCCGCAAAATTGTCTGAGGTAACGGCTACTGCATATTCTGCATTCACATTCTGCCCTTGAATCATTTCAGTGATGGCTTCATTATAATCGTCATCTTCAATCATCATCATGTGAATTTCGAAAATCTGTGCGTTTGCTTCTCCGACTTCCTTCAGTGCCTTTTCATAAATTCCTTGAAGCTGTGCAGTTGCCTTTTCCTTTGCTGCTTCCAGACGGGCAAGCTCCCCTGCCGTATCTTCAATTTTGATACGTTTTACCTGAACATCCTGTCGCTTGAAAACGGAAATCCTGCCAATGGCAATGGCTCCGTAAACGCCCTTCCCCTGATATTTCACCATGGACCTCAACTCCTTTCCATACTGCCTGCTGTACAGAATTTTTTCTTGTAGTTTTCAATAGATTTCTCAATCACGGCAACCGCTTCAATGGGCCCGCCGATTTCTCTGACATCTGTTTTCTTGCGTTCAAGCTGCTTGTATACAGAGAAAAAGTGTTTCAGCTCTTCAAAAATATGCTTTGGCAGCTCTTTCACATCCGTATATGCCATATACGTAGGATCTCCATATGGAATTGCAATGATTTTTTCATCACCCATTCCGCCGTCCTCCATATACATAACACCAATGGGATAGCTCCGAACCAGCGTCATCGGCTGAATCGGCTGCGAACAAAGGAGAAGCACATCCAAGGGATCGTTGTCATCTCCATAGGTGCGTGGGATAAAACCGTAATTCATGGGATAATAAGTCGCTGTAAACAGAATCCGATCCAATGACAGCATGCCTGTTTTCTTGTCCAGCTCATATTTCATATTGCTGCCCTTGGAAATTTCAATGACTGAAACAAAGTCTGTGGGATAAATTCGTTCTTCATCCATGTCATGCCAGATATTCATCACAATACCTCCTGAACCTCCGGCAGAAGAAAGAATATCTGCCGGAGATTACATTTCATCCGATTCTTAGAGTCTGTTTAAGATCTGGAGACAGTCGGATTTTCGAGCAGATTTTCGTCCTGACGACGAACGTCCGACGCAGCAATACTTGGTGTATTGCAAGAAGGACGGGCTAAGTCAGGGCGGAAAGATGCCGAAAAGACGGCTGTTGAAAGATTTTAAACAGGCTCTTACAGATTGGTTTCAAAGAAGTGCTTCATGCTTTCCAATGCTGCTGCTTCGTCACCGCCGTTTACGGTCACGGTCACAGTATCTCCGCATTTTACGCCCAGTCCCATCAATGCCATGAGCTTGGTGGCACCAACGGTTTTCTCACCCTTGGTAATGGTGATTTCGCTGTCAAATCCTTTTGCAGCCTTTGCCAGCATACCTGCGGGTCTTGCATGAATGCCCAGTTCGTCCTGAATGGTGTAATCAAATGTTTTCATAATAATCGTTTCCTTTCATCCTTGAATTTCAATGAGTTTATTTCCAACGGATACATTTTCCGTACGGATTGCTTCTACTGATTGGTAATCATCCGTGTTGCAGATGATCATGGGCGTGGTTGTCTGATAGCCTGCGTTCCGGATGCCATCCAGATCAAAGGAAATCAGCAAATCTCCCTTATGAATTTCCTGCCCGTCTGTTACATGGGTTTCAAAGAACTTTCCATTCAGCTTGACTGTATCAATACCGATATGGAGCAGAATCTCACAGCCTTCCTTTGAAACCAGATTGATGGCATGCTTTGTATCAAAGACCATATCCACCTTACCGTCACAGGGTGCATAGAGTTTTCCCTCTGTAGGCTCAATGGCAGCACCATCGCCCAGTATCTTAGAGGAAAATGCCTCATCCTTTACATCCTCCAATGCGACGAATGCACCGTTCATATGCGCATACAATGCAACGGACTGTTTTTCCTGTTTTTCCTGTTTTTCTGCTTTCTCTGCCTGAACCGGCTTTGGAGAAACGGCACTGCCCAGCAGCGTGTCCACATGATCTGCATCAGCGGTATCCAGAAAATCTTCCAGATTGGATTTCACAACAGAAACCTGTGGTCCGTAAATCACCTGTACACCATTGCCTTTATGGATGACACCGGATGCGCCGCTTTCTTTCAGCAGGCTATCCTGTACCAGATCCGGCTGGATGACCGTCACTCTGAGTCGTGTTGCACAGCAGTCTACATCAGAAAGATTGTCCTTTCCGCCCAGTCCCTTCAGGATCAGTGCACTGACTCTGTCAAATCCATCGCTGTCCTTTGCGGCAGATTCTTTTCTTGCATTCATATCTTTCCGTGTATAGAGCTTTGTTTCTTCGTTATCCGCTTCTCTGCCGGGTGTCTTCAGATTGAATTTTGTAATCATGAAGTAGAAAACAAAATAGTAAATCACTGCATAAACCAACCCGACAATGACAATCCAGATCCAGTTGGTCTTTTCATTGCCCTGTAGAATACCGAACAGGGTCAGATCAATGGCACCGCCTGAGAATGTCATGCCGACACCTACGTTGAAAATGTGCATCAGCATATAAGAAAGACCGGCAAGCACACAATGTACTGCATACATTACAGGAGCAACAAACAAGAAAGTAAATTCAAGGGGTTCTGTAATACCTGTCAGCATAGAGGTCAGTGCAGCGGACAGCAGCAGACCGCCGACAACTTTTTTCTTTTCCGGCCGTGCAGCTCTGTACATGGCAAATGCAGCAGCAGGCAGACCAAAGATCATGAACGGGAATTTTCCTGACATAAATCTTGTAGCGGATACAGAGAAATGTTCGGTTGATTTGGATGCAAGCTCTGCAAAGAAGATATTCTGTGCACCCTGTACAGTCACACCATCGATCATCATGGAACCGCCCAGTTCTGTCTGCCAGAAGGGCATATAGAATACATGGTGCAGACCGAAAGGAATCAGTGCACGTTCAATGATTCCATAGATCCATGTTCCAGCGTAACCGGATTCCAATACCAGCTGACCAAGATGTGCAATGCCATTCTGAACAACAGGCCACACATAAAACATGGCAATGCCTACGACGAGATAGACGATGCTGGTAATAATGGGAACAAATCTTGTGCCGCCAAAGAAGGACAGCACCTGAGGCAGCTGGATTTTATAAAACCGGTTGTGCAGGGCAGCAACGCCCAGTCCCACAATAATACCTCCGAACACGCCCATCTGGAGAGTTGTAATACCCAGCGTGGTAGTGGTGGAGTTGGCAGCCATTGCTTCCACGCCGCCCTTTGCAGCAATCAGCGCACTGATGGCTGTATTCATAATCAGATAGCCAATGGCACCTGAGAGAGCAGCCACTTCTTTTTCTTTTTTTGCCATACCAATGGCAACACCCATGGCAAACAGTAAAGCCAAATTGTCGAACACAATACTGCCGGTTTTGCTCATGATGTCCAGAATGGTATAAAGGATGCCGCCTTCATAGATGATTCCTGTCAGGCCATAGGTTTCCAGTGTGGTGGGGTTTGTGAAGGAGCTTCCGATGCCCAGCAGCAGGCCGGCAACGGGCAGCAGTGCAATCGGAAGCATAAAGGAACGTCCGACTCTCTGCAAAACCCCAAAGATTTTGTCTTTCATAGATGATACCTCCGTTTTTTTATCAGATCGGCTTCCCAGGGACTGAAACCGATGAATGGATTCGTAATGACATGAACACAGCTGGTACCGCACTGTATGCATATCATACAACAGACCTCCTCGAGAACTTACGAAGCACCATCTTCCTTGTCTCTTTTGCGCCTGACTTTGAGCCTCTCCCTTGAAATACACCAAGTATTCCTGTGAGAGCGTCTCTTTGTCAGTCACAAAATATCCTGCGGAATCTGGCACTTCTCCAGTTTCCGAGGAAGTCTAATCAAAAATCAGTTTCAGAACTGATCTTTTTCAAATGAATGGTCAGAGCAATCAGCTCATCATCATTGATATCTTTTCTATATGTTTTCAGAATATACTCCTGAATGCACTGGGCACATTTATAATGTTCACCGCATGTTTTCCGGATCATTGTAAAGAAAACAGCATCTCGGCTCAGTGTTTGCGGCAGCGGTTTGTTTTGAAACAGCCGCTGGGCAAGATATTTCAGATGCTTCTGAAAACGTTCAAAATAAACCGAATCCCGATTCAGTTTCTTTGAATAATAGTATTCTGCAATTTCAATACAACCGTTAATGAGCTTGGTGATGTCATATACATCACTCATTTTGGTATCCAGTCTTGCGTTGATAATGTGCATGGCAATAAATCCGGCTTCGCTTCTGCTCATTTTTATGCCAAGCCGTTTTTGCATCTGCTCTACGCAATATTCACCAAGACTCAGCTCCTCCGGATAGACCTCGCTGATGGAATCCAGCAAGGGATTGGTAAATTCAATGCCGTTTTTCTTTCGCTCAATGGCAAATGCAATGTGATCGCTCAATGTTACAAGCAAGGATTCATTGAGCTTGGGCGCATATGTTTTTCGGATATGCTCTACCATATCATTGGTAAAAATCATATACTCTGAAGGAATTTCTTTGAGCATGGAGATCATTTTTTTCTGCAGCTCAGAATCCGTAATCAGATAGGTTTTCTGTATCTGTGCAGGGTCAACCACATCTCCGTATTTTTTTCCAAAACCAATTCCCTTGCCTGAAACGATCTGTTCTCTTCCGTCATCATCCAGAACACATACATTATTATTATTGATCACCTTAATGACTTTCATACCTTTCTCCTTACCGAATTCCGGCAACAAAAAAACCAACTTCTGTGCGCAAAGAATCCGTGAAACGAATTTAAAACGTACAAAAAGTTGGTTATGCCCTAATGGTAACACTCCAATAAATGTTTTTGCTCTATTCATTTTTGTTGAGTATAGTTTACCATATTTTCTTGTGTTTGTCAATGCCTTTTGTGCAGAACATCCTGTTTTCTATTTTTCTCACAATATATCGATTCAAATTTTGTGGATGATACACAAACTTTCAGGCAGAAAAAGCCAGAACAGGCAATCTATACAAAAACTGCTGCACCGGAATTGAACAGCGCAGCAGTCTCTTTTACAAAATGATTGAAGCGGAAAGATGCCGAAAAGACGGCTGTTGGAAAATTTTAAACAGGCTCTTACTGAATCAGGCTCTTACCGGTCATCTCAGCCGGCTGAGGCAGTCCCAGCAGCTGGAGCATCGTCGGAGCAATATCAGCCAGCACACCGCCTTCACGCAGCTCACAGTCTGCACCAACTACGATAAACGGTACCGGATTGGTGGTATGTGCTGTAAATGCAGAACCATCCGGCTCATACATCTTATCTGCATTGCCGTGATCGGCTGTAATCAGTGCCACGCCGCCCTTTGCAAGGATTGCGTCCACCATTCTGCCCACGCAGGTATCAACCGCTTCAACAGCTGCCTTTGCTGCATCAAAAACACCTGTATGTCCAACCATATCACAGTTTGCATAGTTCAGAATAATCACATCGTACTTGTCACTTTCAATGGCATTGACAACCGCATCTGTTACCTCATATGCGCTCATCTCCGGCTTCAGGTCAAATGTAGGCACATCCGGACTCTGAATCAGGATTCTGTCCTCGCCCTCAAAGGTTTTCTCCTCACCGCCGTTGAAGAAGAATGTTACATGGGCATACTTCTGCGTCTCAGCAATACGCAGCTGTGTCTTGCCGCTTTTGCTCAGATATTCGCCCAGTGTCATTTTCAGCTCTTCCGGCGGATAAGCAACGGATACATTGGGCATTGCAGCATCATACTGCGCCATGCATACAAAATGTACCGGGAAATAACCGTTTCTGCGCTCAAATCCACTGAATTCAGGATCCACAAAGCTTCTGGTAATCTGTCTTGCCCGATCCGGACGGAAGTTGAAGAATACTACGCTGTCTCCCTCATGAATGGTTCCCTCTGCATGAACAACCGTGGGCAGCATAAATTCATCCGTTACGCCGTTTGCATAGGAATCCTCAATGGCCTTTACCGGACAGCATGCAGTTACGCCTTCACCGTAAACCATAGCTGCATATGCCTTTTCCACACGATCCCAAGCATTGTCTCTGTCCATTGCATAATAACGTCCGGAAATCGTTGCAACCTTACCCACACCGATTTCTTCCATCTTTGCGCAGGCTTCCTTCATGAATTCCGCAGCAGATGAGGGCGGTACATCACGTCCGTCCAGAAATGCGTGTACATATACCTTTTCCAGTCCATTCTGCTTTGCCATTTCCAGCAAACCATACAGATGCTCCATATGGCTGTGTACGCCGCCCGGCGAAAGCAGTCCCATCAGATGCAGCGCACTGCCCTTTGCCTTGCAATTTTCCATGGCTGCAACCAGTGCCGGATTCCGGAAGAATACGCCATCCTGAATATCCTTTGTAATCTTCACCAGCATCTGATACACGATTCTTCCTGCACCGATATTGGTGTGACCCACCTCAGAGTTGCCCATCTGACCATCCGGCAGACCAACATCCAGTCCACTGGCACCAATCAGCGTATTGGGACCCTGAAAATACTTGTCCAGATTCGGCTTCTTGGCAGCACGGATTGCATTGCCGTAGTCCTCCGGATTGTAGCCAAAGCCGTCCATAATAATAAGTGCAATCGGTTTCTTGCTCATGTAATATCCATCCTTTCAGAAACGGGCGGTTGTTCACCGCCCGCTTCGTTCTATACGTTTGAATCCGTCTGTATGCTTACTTGGAAGCTTCCTCCAGCAGAACGCCGAACTTTTCAGCAACCAGAGATGCACCGCCGATCAGACCGCCGTCAATGTCTTCCTTTGCCAGCAGCTCTGCACAGTTCTTCTCATTCATGGAACCGCCATACTGAATGGTCATGCCGTCAGCAGTAGCCTGACCGAACATACCAGCAACGGTCTTGCGGATGAATGCGCAAACTTCCTGCGCCTGCTCAGCCGTAGCAGTCTTGCCTGTGCCGATCGCCCATACCGGCTCGTATGCGATGATCACGTTCTTTACACACTTTTCGCAAGCCTTAGAGAGTGCAACCTTTACCTGCTTTGCAACGATCTCCTCTGTAATGCCCAGCTCACGCTCTTCCAGCGTTTCGCCAACACACAGAATAACAGTCATACCTGCTTCCAGAGCAGCCATCGTTCTCTTGCATACGGTTTCATCCGTTTCACCGAAGTACTGTCTTCTCTCAGAGTGACCGATGATTACATACTTTACGCCCATTTCTGTCAGCATATCCGCAGAAATTTCACCGGTAAATGCACCGCTCTTTTCAAAATGTACGTTTTCAGCACCAACCTCAATGTTCGTGCCCTCTGTCAGACGCAGTGCGGTTTCCAGATTGGTAAACGGAACGCAGATTACTACGCCGCAGGTCTTATCCGCAGCAATGGGTTTCAGTGCCTCAATCAGCTCTGCTGCTTCCTTGCGGTTCTTGTTCATCTTCCAGTTGCCGGCAATAACAGCCTTTCTAAGTGCCTTATTCATGATTAAAACTCCTTTTATGCTTTATGTTTCCTTTTCTCCTGGGGCATTGCATCACCTGATACCTTGTCAGCAGAAACCTTGTTTTCACATCCGTTATAGCTTCCTACAACAATTCCCTTTGAAAACAGACCGCAAACTGCGCCTATAGCAGTGCCTATTGCCAGTCCTGCTGCAAATGCAAGACCGATATTATCAGAAGAAAGAATATTTTCAACAGCTTTTTTCATATCAGTAATACTTTTTCTTACTTGTCTGCAATAGCAGCAACACCCGGCAGAACCTTGCCTTCCAGATATTCCAGAGAAGCACCGCCGCCTGTGGAGATGTGGCTCATCTTGTCAGCAAAGCCCAGCTGCATAACTGCTGCTGCGGAATCGCCGCCGCCGATGATGGTTGTAGCATCTGTTTCAGCCAGAGCCTTTGCAACTGCAATGGTACCCTTTGCCAGAATCGGGTTCTCAAATACGCCCATCGGGCCGTTCCATACAACCGTCTTTGCATTGGCAGCAGCTTCAGCAAACAGTGCCTGTGTCTTCGGACCGATATCCAGACCCATCTTATCAGCCGGAATGGATGTAGATTCACAAACATCCACTGCAATTTCTGCATCGATCGGATTCGGGAAGCTGTCTGCGATTACAGTATCAACCGGCAGCAGAATCTTCTTGCCCAGAGCCTCAGCCTTTGCAAGCATATCCTTACAATAATCAATCTTTTCATCGTCAACGAGAGAGGTTCCGATTGAGCCGCCATTTGCCTTGATAAATGTATAAGCCATACCGCCGCCGATAATCAGTGTATCGCACTTCTCCAGCAGATTGGAAATGACATTCAGCTTATCTGCAACCTTTGCACCGCCCAGAATTGCAACAAACGGACGTACCGGTGTTTCAACGGCATTGCCCAGGAACTGAATTTCCTTCTGCATCAGATAACCTACAGCAGTTGTATCCACAAACTTGGTAACGCCTTCCGTAGAAGCGTGTGCTCTGTGTGCACTGCCGAAAGCATCCATTACAAATACATCTGCGATGGAAGCCAGTTCCTTGCTGAATGCCTCACCGTTCTTGGTTTCTTCTGCCCCACGGAATCTTGTGTTTTCCAGAACAATGATTTCACCATCGTTCATTGCATCAACAGCAGCCTTTACAGCATCGTCAACTACAACATCGGACGGAACAAAAGTTACCTTTGTATCAACCAGCTCAGCCAGTCTTTCAGCAGCAGCCTTCAGAGAGAACTTTGCCTCCGGACCATTCTTCGGCTTGCCCAGATGAGAGCACAGAATAACCTTACCGCCATCTGCAACCAGCTTGTTGATGGTGGGCAGAGCAGCCTGAATTCTGTTATCATTTGTGATAACGCCATCCTTCATGGGAACATTGAAGTCCACACGAACAAGTACACGCTTGCCCTTTACATTGATATCGTCTACTGTAACCTTGTTTAAACCTGCCATAAAATTTGACATCCTTTCATGAATAAAATACCAGTGATTCCGGTGTACACTACACCAAACATCTTTATTGTACACTATTTTGCATCATTTTGCAAGGGTTTATCCGATTTTTTTGAAATTTCAAGAAAGAATTTGCACCGGCTGCCTCTTACATTTTTATACACTTCACACAAAAAGAGAAAAGGCTGCTGCAACCATACTCGTGCAGCAGCCCATTTTATCGGATTCTGTTCATTGGCTCAATGATAGGCAACAATAAATCCGCCTATGTTGTCTCCGGAAACCGTGTATTCCTGACAGCTGGGAATATTGATGACCGTACTGCCGGAGGTAGACATGGCTACATAGAATACAGTCCATTCACCATCTTCTGTCTTCACGGTCAGCGGTGCAGTGGCCGGATAATCTCTCACAAGCTCTACATATTCCTCCAGACACAAATCATGCTCATACATATAAACAGAATGCGGTACACCCACATAGTGGAACGTATAAGAACGTGGATTCACACCTGTGGAATCAATTTTCCCGTCCGGATAGCGTACCACAAAGCCGTATTCATCTGCATGCTCCGTAATCCATGTGTAATCGCCGCTGGGCACATAATAACTGGACATGCCGTCATTGGGTGCGATACACAAATCAAAGGAACGTGCTGTGTGATAATCCGAATAGCCGCCTGGGAAAATGGAGCTGCCGCTGGAATACCGGCTTTGCTGATCCTGCTTGCTGCGGTAGCCGCTGGTCACCTGAATATCATTTTTTCCGTAAATCGTGCTGAACTCCGACAGGAACATATTCAGATGCTCTACCACCTCTTCATCCAGCAGAATGCCCATATCACTGACAGAATAGCTATTGTTGCGCTTTTCATATACACTGATAAGGCTTACATCTCCCGCCGGGAAACGATACTCATGGCTCTCATTGACAACGGAAAGCGTTCCTTTCTGCATGTCTATCCCCGAAAGTGTCATGGAGACTGCATTTTGTGCAGGTGCAGTTGTAATGTTGACGGCATCACTTTCCGAAGTGGCATCCGTACTGCCGCTGGAAGATGCCGTAGAATCTGTCGCCTCTTCCGGCTTGGATGGTCCGCAGACACATTGAACGCAGCTGCACGTACAGGAGCACATGAGAACAAGAAGAACCACGACAATGGCTAAGGCAATCACAATCCGATCATACCGGATCTTGCGGCGTTTGCCGCGGCGGCTTTTGCCGGTACGGGAGGAACTCTGACGGCCTGGCTGTCTGGTTTTGTTTTGCTGTTCCATATGATAATCCTTTCAAATTCAGAATATAATCCATATTTATTGTACCACAAATCACGTTTTTTGTAAACCCTTTCCTTCTGAACTGTCATTCTGCACATTCGCAGAATCAAAAAAATCCGTGAATCTGCGCACATTATACAATGCCCGAAAAATCAAATTTTTTTCATCTGCACAAAAATTCAAAATCGTCTGAAACTTCCAGAAAAAATTTACATTTTCCTCTTGACAGCATCCAAAAGCTGTGCTATAATAGTAAAACCGCATGTATCAGGTTGACAAGCGCACAGCGCACCTTATACAGCGAGTTTTTTAGAAAAGGCAGGTGCCAAATATTATGTACGCAGTGATTGAAACAGGCGGCAAGCAGTATCAGGTAAAGGCTGGCGATACGCTGTTCATCGAAAAGCTGAACGCAGAGGCTGACAGCTCCGTCACATTCGACAAGGTTGTTGCAGTCAGCACAGATGCTGGTCTGACCGTAGGTGCTCCCTATGTAGCAGGCGCAACTGTATCCGCTAAGGTTCTGAAAAGCGGCAAGGCAAAGAAGATTACTGTTATGACTTACAAGCCGAAGAAGGGCGAAAAGAAGAAGCAGGGTCACAGACAGCCGTATACACAGGTACAGATCGAAGCGATCAACGCATAATGATCCGTATTCTGTTCTTTCAGCAGAATGGTCAGCCCTGGGGCTGTAAGCTTTCCGGTCATGCAGGTTATGCAGAGGAAGGCGAAGATATCGTATGTGCAAGCGTTTCTTCCGCTGTGCAGCTTACCGCAAATATGCTGACTGAAATTTTTCATATAAATGCGGATGTACGTTCAGATGAAAATTCTGTATCCATCAGACTGCCCCATGGGTGCCCTTCAGAGGGCGTAAAGATTCTGATGGGTCTGAAGCTTCATGCAGAGCTGCTGAAAGAGGATTATCCCAAGTTCATTCAAATAAAGCACACGGAGGTGTAATATCGCATGTTGAAGATTAGTATGCAATTCTTTGCACATAAGAAGGGCTCCGGTTCTACAAAGAACGGCCGTGATTCTGAATCCAAGAGACTGGGTGTCAAGAGAGCAGATGGTCAGTTCGTAAAGGCAGGCAACATTCTGGTTCGCCAGAGAGGCACACACATTCATCCGGGCAATGGCGTGGGCATCGGTTCTGATGATACACTGTTCGCAATGGTGGACGGTACTGTAAAGTTCGAGCGTGTCGGCCGTGACCGCAAGAAGGTCAGCGTATACGCTGCTGAATAATTGCGATTCGAATGAATCTGACGGAAATCCCGAGCACTTGCTTGGGATTTTCTTTTCATCACACAAGCCGCAGAGATGCGTTCTTTCGCATCCATACGAGAGGATTTTTTTCATGTTTGTAGATCAGGCGAAAATCAAAATCAAGGCCGGAAACGGCGGCGACGGCGCAGTTTCTTTCCACCGGGAAAAGTATGTTGCTGCCGGCGGTCCCGACGGCGGCGACGGCGGAAAGGGCGGCGATATCATCTTTCAGGTGGATGATAACTTCTCTACGCTGATTGACTTCCGCTATAAAAGAAAATATACTGCCCAGAACGGCGAGCCGGGCGGTGCCAAAAACTGCACCGGAAAAAGTGCCCCCGATCTGGTCATCAAAGTGCCCAGAGGTACTGTCATCCGCAATGCAGCAACTGGCCGCATTATGGCGGATCTTTCCACAGATCAGCCGCAGATTCTGGCAAAGGGCGGCAGAGGCGGCAAGGGCAATATCCATTTTGCCACCTCTACCCGACAGATTCCCCGTTTTGCTAAACCGGGCTTTCCCGGCGAAGAATTTGAAATCACATTAGAACTGAAGCTGCTGGCTGATGTGGGACTGGTAGGATATCCCAATGTGGGAAAATCCACCCTGATTTCTGTTGTCAGTGCGGCAAAGCCCAAGATTGCAAATTATCACTTCACAACGCTGACACCGGTTCTGGGTGTGGTTCGTCTGGGCGAAGAAAATTCCTTTGTCATGGCAGACATCCCCGGACTGATTGAAGGTGCAAGCGATGGAATCGGTCTGGGGCATGAGTTCCTCCGCCATGTGGAACGGTGCAGACTCATCATCCATGTGGTGGATGTGTCCGGCATAGAAGGACGGGATGCCATTGAGGATTATGAGAAAATTCAGCAGGAGCTGGAACGCTTCAGCGAGGATCTGGCACAGCGTCCCCAGATTGTAGCCGCCAACAAATGCGATATGGCACAGCCGGAACAGATTGCCCGTTTCCGTGCCTATATTGAAGAAAAGGGCCTCCCCTTCTTTGAGATTTCCGCTGCCACTACGCAGGGAACCGCTGAACTGGTACAGGCTGCCGGTCATATGCTGGCAGAGCTGCCGCCGATTCTGCAATATGAGCCGGAACCCATCACGGAAGAAGAACTGATTGCAGATGCATACGGCAAGTTCGACATTGAAGTGGAGGACGGCATTTACTTTGTGGATGCAAAATGGCTGGAACCCATTCTTCGTACCGTCAATCTGGATGACTATTCCTCTCTGCAATACTTCCAGCGTGTACTGCGCAGCAGCGGCATCATTGATGCACTGGAGGAAAAAGGCATTCAGGAGGGAGATACGGTCAATATCCTCGGATTTGAGTTCGACTTTGTCTCTTAAACAGAAAGGAATGATATCTGCATGAATCATCCGCTGACTGACGCAGAGGCGAGACAATACAGCCCTCTTGCACTTGCATTTCTCGGAGACAGCGTTTATGATACCATGATGCGTGACTATATTCTGCGCAGCGCAAACCGATCTGCTGCGCAGCTGCATACACTGAAAATACAGCGTGTCTGTGCAGCCTATCAGGCAGCAGCGGCAGATCGGATTCTGCCGGAGCTTTCCGAAGAAGAAGAAACTGTTTATAAACGAGGCCGCAATGCAACGGGCAATACAGTCCCGAAGCATGCCCATGCGGCAGATTATCATAAAGCAACCGGTCTGGAGGCTCTGTTCGGATTTCTGTATCTGACAGGTGCAGAGGAACGGCTGCAAGCTCTGTTTGACATCATCTGTCAGGCAGATGCCGAGCTTTTCAATAAGGAGTGTTAACCATGTCAGGACATTCAAAATGGAACAACATTAAAAGACGTAAAGAAGCCACCGATGCAGTCAAGGCGAAAATCTTTACAAAAATCGGCCGTGAAATTACAGTCTGTGTAAAAGAAGGCGGTGCAGATCCTGCCAGCAATACCAAACTGCGTGATCTGATTGCCAAGGCAAAATCCAATAATGTACCCAATGATAATATTGAGCGTGTCATCAAAAAGGCTGCTGGTGACGGCGATAAAAACAGCTACGAAAACAATGTCTATGAGGGCTATGGTCCGGGCGGTGTGGCGGTTATTGTAGACTGTCTGACGGATAACCGGAACCGTACTGCCGGCGATGTACGTCACTACTTCGACAAATTCGGCGGCAATCTGGGCACAACCGGCTGCGTATCCTTTATGTTTACCCAGAAAGGCGTTGTTGTACTGGAAAATACCGGTCTGGATGAGGATACGGTTATGGAGGACTGCTTTGAATTTGAGGCAGATGACCTTTCTGTTGAGGAGGATGTCATTGAAGTTGTATGCGCACCTGCTGCGCTGGCTGGACTCCGTGACGGTCTGACCGCAAAGGGCTATAACGTCCTGTCTGCCGATGTGGATATGATTCCGGCGAATTATACCACGCTGACCGATGAGGAACAAATTAAAAAAATGAATCTCCTGCTCGAACATCTGGAAGATAATGACGATGTTCAGAATGTCTATCACAACTGGAGTATGCCGGCTGAGGATTGAGCGGTTCGAATACTCCAATCATCATAGTTCTGTACGGCGTATTCGAATTTGCTTCGGATACGCCTTTTCATTCAAAACATGAGAGAAAGAGAAAGGAAACAAAATGCAATTTCATGAAATGAATCTCTCCCCGGAGCTGATTGCAGCGGTGGAGAAAATCGGATTTTCCGAAATGACAGAAATTCAGGAAAAAGCAATCCCGCCGCTGCTGGAGGGACGGGATGTCATCGGCAAATCCAATACCGGTACTGGTAAAACAGCCGCATTCAGTCTGCCCATTATTGAGCAGATTACTGAAGAAACCTGTCACCATGTCAATGCACTGATTCTTTGCCCGACCCGTGAGCTTGCTATGCAGGCATGCGAGGAAATCGCAAAGTTTTCCAAGTTCAAGAAATATGTCAAGCCGGCTGCGGTTTACGGCGGAGCCAGCATGGAACGTCAGATTTATGCACTGAAAAACGGTGCCAATATTGTTGTCGGCACACCGGGGCGTGTGCTGGATCATCTGCGCCGCCGTACACTCAAGCTTCAGAATCTGCGAACCATCGTTCTGGATGAAGCGGACGAAATGCTGAATATGGGCTTCCGTGAGGATATTGAAGCCGTACTGGCACAAATTCCGGAAACACGTCAGACCGTTCTGTTCTCTGCAACCATGCCGCCTGCCATTTTGCAAATTACCAAGCAGTTTCAGACCGATCCGGTTCTGGTACAGATTCAGAGTGCCGCCAAAACCGTGGATTCCATTGAGCAGTTCTATGTATCTGTTCCCATGGGACGCAAAACAGATGCGCTGCATCTGCTTCTGACGGATAAGAAGCCCAATTCCGCTATGATTTTCTGCAACACGAAGAAAATGGTGGATGAGCTGACAGAAGCACTCATCAACCGAGGATTTCCTGCCATTGGTCTGCATGGCGATATGAAACAGAGCCAGCGCACACAGGTCATGAACAGCGTCAAAAGCGGCAGAAGTACCATTCTGATTGCAACAGATGTAGCTGCCCGGGGAATTGATGTCAAGGGCATTGATATGGTGTTTAACTATGACCTGCCCCAGGATCATGAGTATTATATCCACCGGATCGGACGTACCGGACGTGCCGGAAAATGCGGTACGGCGTACAGCATTGTCAGCGGAAGAAAGCAGGAATACGAGCTGCGTGAGATTTCACGTTATACCAAGGCAACCATTACCGAAGTGGCTGTACCCACTGCAAACGAAATCAAGACCTCTGCCATGCATACGCTGAAGGAAGCCATTCTGGAAAGCTGCAACAGAGAGATTTCCGATGATGCCAAAGCATTGGCACAGAGCCTGCTGGATACAGGCTACTCCGCAGAAGCACTGCTGAGCGCAATTTTACAACAGCAGGTTTCCGATACCATGAAAACACTGCCCCTGTTTGATATTCCCCGTCCCATTACACGGAAAAACGGCAGGAAACAGGAAACACGCAATACCGTTCGTGTACACATCAATGTGGGCAGAAAAGAACGCATGGCACCCAACTTCATTCTGGGTGCGCTGGTGGATGCAACCGGCTTATCCGGCAGTGATTTCGGCAAGATTGATATTTACGATCAATATACAACGGTTGAGGTGCCCAAAGAAGAAGCAGATTTCATCATTGATTCCATGCAGTCGGAAAAAATCAACGGTCATAAGGTTGCTGTGAAGCTTCATGAAGAACGCAACAGCAAGCAGGAGCGTTCACGCAGTTATCGTGACGGAAATCGTCGTGCAGGATATGACCGCCGGAATTTTGGCAGCAGAGGCCATGACAAACATCACAGTTCCGGTTCATTCAATCGCAGAAAGCGAAAGGGTTAATCGCAAATGGGCTGTTGCAAAATGCAACAGCCCATTTGGTATAGAAGTTTTCGGAGGGGCCTTTCTCAAAACCAGCGTGCCGCTGGACCGCTTACCCCACCCCCCTTGAATGTTACTGAAAACAGGAAGGCATCAACCCCCTCCCACAAGGGAAGGGGGAGAAGCAATTATAAAAGTTTTCGGTCAAGCCTTTCTCAAAAGGCTTGTGGGGTCAAGGGGCAAAGCCCCTTGTCGCCGTCCGCAGACGGCGAAACTCCCTGCGCCATCCTTCTGGCGCGCGGGGAAAAGGGGTGAGAAATGCGACAGCATTTCGAGGGGGAAGCGGACAAGACCGCTTCCCCCTTGTTTCAACGATGAAGTAAACCTCTCTTGCAAACGTTCCGGTGGAACGTTTGCAACGAATAGAACCCCTTTTAACCTCTCAGTCTTGCCTTCGGCAAGCCAGCTCTCCTGAAAAGGAGAGCCTATAAATCACGCCCTGAATGTAACAAGACTCGTGCCATTTTATGCGTTTATTCTCAACCCACAGCACCATAAACAATGGTACGGATTTTCCGGACAATATCACTGATACCAGCTCCGCAGTTCTGAATCAGATACACAATGGAAAGCTGATGCTCCGGACATACCGTCATATAAGTCCCAGTCCATCCGTCCCAGCCGAATTCCCCTGCCGGCGCATTGGTCAGAAACGCTGCCGGCTCCTCCAGAACACGCATCAGATTGCCATAGCTATGTCCCACAAGAGAATCCCAATCCACAGACTGCTTCTGCTGTGCATTCAGCTGAGGGGTCTGCATATACTTCCATGTGCGTTCACCCAACAGACGTACCCCCAGCTGCGGATGACATCCGCCGCATGCCAACACATTGGAAAAGGCTGCATAATCAGACAGGGTGGATACAAGACCTGCTCCGCCGGAAAGAAAAGCCGGCTTCGTCCGGTAATCATTCATACCCAGATGCGGATCCGGCTCTATCCGTATACCGCCGTTTTCTGTATCCCATGTATACAGCTGTGCAAAGCGTCCCTGCTTTTCCGTTGGCACATAGAAATCCGTATCTGCCATGCTAAGCGGTTCAAAAATATTCTGCTTCAGATACACATCAAAAGGCATACCGGAAACTGCTTCCACCACGCCCCCCAGAACATCCGCAGAAGCACCATATGCCCACTTTTCTCCAGGCTGGAACATCAGCGGCACACCGCCGGCTCTGCGGCAGAATTCCTGTGTATCCACCGGATGGTCTGTATCCAGACGTGCCTGAATTTCATCATAAAACAACGCCATTTTTTTCTGAGAAAGATTCCAGCAGTCCGGATAAGGAATACCGGAAGTCATATTCAGCAGATCCTGAATCGTCACCTTCCGCTGTGCCGGTACAAGTGTTTCGCCTTCTGCAACCATCATATTCTGATATTCCGGAAAATACCATTCCAAGGGATCTGTCAGATCCAGCTTGCCATGCTCCCACAGCTGCATCACCGCCATGGCTGTCACCGGCTTTGTCATGGAAAACATCCGAAAAATTGTATCCTTTTTCATCGGCAGACTGCGCTCCCGATCTGCATGGCCCAATGCAGCTTCATACAGAGGCTTTCCCCCGCAATATACACCCACACAGGCACCTGCCAATTTCGATTCTGCAATCCCCTGCTCAATCACGCTTGTTAAATCCGCCTGCATACGATCTATACGTTCTGACTGCGTTTTGCCCCAAAAATACATGCTCATCACCTGATTCAAAAAAGTATAAAAAAATTCGGGTTGAATCATGATACCATGTTCTACCCGAATTGTCCACTGGTGAGACATGAGGGATTTGAACCCTCGACCCTACGCTTAAAAGGCGTATGCTCTACCGACTGAGCTAATGTCTCAAACAACTTTTATATTATACCAGACAACAGACGTTTTGTCAAGTGCTTTTGCAAAATTTTTTTCGTTTTCCCTGAAATAAGAAGCATCCGATTTCCACATCAAGCAAAAGCATACGCAATTACGTGTCATTTATACATTTTCAAAAAAATCAGATTTTTTTGAAAAAAAGCCTTGACAAGCCTCTTCATCTGTGATATAATATATCATGTTGTGAGAAAACAATGTGCCTGTAGCTCAGCTGGATAGAGTGACTGGCTACGAACCAGTAGGTCGGGGGTTCGAATCCCTCCAGGCACGCCACAGCAAAAGTAGCCGTTTGAAGAAATTCAAACGGCTCTTTTTTTATCACAGCATTATTGGCATGCATACCACCGTCAAAAGCTCAATAAAAAAAACGCCCTTTCCAAAGAAAAGGCGTTTGGTGCCGGTGGTGGGACTTGAACCCACACGCGGTTGCCCGCAACAGATTTTGAGTCTGTCTCGTCTGCCATTCCGACACACCGGCAATCGACTTACATAGTATACCATATATTATAGAATTTGTCAAGCACTTTTTTTATTTTTCCGGAGGATTTTATGGGACTTATTTTACAGACAAACGGCTGGGGCTCCATGTTCGGTGTCCCTACAGCCGTAGTTGACCAATACATCAAACTGGCTACGCCTTCTCAAATCAAGGTACTGCTCTATTTATTGCGGCATTCATGCACCGAAATTGCAGCGGAACAAATGGCACAGGATTTATCCATTGGCACAGAGCTTATAGAAGAAGCAGTTCTTTTCTGGGAGCAGACAGATCTGTTTCGTTCTCCGGTGCAGCTGTCTGCCAAAGAAAAGCCTGCCGCTGCTGTTCCTGTCCAGGCTTCTGAGTCTGCTTTGACACCGGAAAAGCCAGCCGCAATGGCTGCTGTGCAGCGTTCCAGCAGTGAGGTCAATCTGACACCCAGCGAAATCGCTGGCGAACTGCAAAACAATACCGGACTGCTGGAGCTGTTTCGTATGGCAGAACAGCTGGTGGGAGAACCTCTCAATCACATGCAGCAGCGTTCTCTTTTATGGCAGTATGAATATCTGTCAATTCCCGGAGACATCATTCTGACGGTTCTCTCCTATTGCTATTCTATAGGAAAAAGCAGCATTTCCTATGAAGAAAAGCTGCTGTTCGCCTGGTGGAATCAAGGACTTACAACCATGCAGCAGATCAACGATGCCATTGTAAACGATCAGAACAAACGCAGCTACTATGGCCTTGTGGCACGGACACTGGATATGAACAGACCGCCTACCCCCAAGCAGCGTGAATTTTTTGACCGATGGCAGGCCATGCAGCTCCCCATGGATTTAATCCGGTATGCTTATGAGAAAACCATAGAACAGACGGATAAACTTTCTCTGCCCTATATGAATAAAATTCTGGAATCCTGGGCAGCTGCAAATTATCAGACCCGTGAGGAAGTGGATACAAACGACCGCCTTGAACAAAACAGCAATGCCATCAAAGCACGCAGAGGGACTTCTTCCAAAAAGAAAAAAGACGAAATTCCGGAAAGCCCCATGGCAGATGCCTATCGTTCTCTGATTTATAATATGGACGAATAATCCGGAAAGGAAGTTTATCATGAAAGCAGAACACTTAGAACAGGCACGTGCCCTGATTCATGCACGCCGGAATCGTGCACGCACAGTCAACGATGAACGGTTCCGGGAAATTCATGCCCGGATTCCTGAAATTGCCGAAATCAATCATCAGCTTTTTCAGACAAGCCGAAATATCATGCAGATTATTCAAAGCGGCGAACAGACCGAAGAACGGATCGAAAAGCTGAAGCAGCAGAATCAGCAGGCACAGCTTCTGGTGCGTCAGATGCTGACTGCACACGGCTATCCGGAGAATTATCTGGATATTGCCTACACCTGCCCCAAATGCAGCGATACAGGCTATTATCAGGGTACCTATTGCAGCTGTCTGACCGAGCTTGCTGCACAAATTGCCGCCAAAGAGCTGAATCAGAATGCACAGATCAATCTGTGCAGCTTTGACACCTTTGACCTTTCCTATTATCGGGGTCACAAAACCGAAAGCGGCGCAGACTGCCTGCGTGCTATGGAAATCATTTACCACTTCTGTAAGGAGTATGCTGCACGCTTTACCAAGACATCGCCCAGTATTCTCATGTACGGAAATACCGGACTGGGAAAAACCCATCTATCCCTGTCCATTGCTGCTGCGGTTTTGGAAAAGGGCTACAGCGTGCTGTATGACTCCGTCATCAACTTTCTGCGGCAGATCGAAAATGAACACTTCGGACGTGACCGGAACGGCAATGATACACTTTCCCTTTTGCTGGAATGTGACCTGCTGATTCTGGATGACCTGGGAACAGAATTTGATACGCCCTTCTATCAGTCTGCCGTCTATAACATCATCAACACACGGATGAACCGCTGCCTGCCCACCATTATCAGCACCAATATGGATTTCAACGGCATCTCCCATAAATATGACGAACGTATTACATCCCGCATTTTCGCCACCTATGTGAATCATCATTTTGTGGGATATGATGTACGCATTTTAAAAGCCCAGAAAAAATCTGCCCATCGATAAGAAAGAAACAGAAAACAATTCCATGTGATTTATATAGATATTCTCTGAAATTTAACGCTGTATATCGACAATTTTCTAATCTCAAGTATTGACAATTTTCCAATCTTATGTTATGATATTGTTGTTGGAAAGAGTTGGGCTTTATCTGATCAATTTTATCTGATCAATTCTTAGGAGGATGTATAAATGAACAATAACAATCAACTGGGTTTAATTTCCACGATTGCCGGCGTTGTCGCTCTGGTACTCGGTGTGATCGGACTGATCGGCGGCTTCTGGTTCAGAGGCGGCTGGCTGGCACTCGTTGCAATCATTCTGGGCGTAGTGGCAATCGTTCTGGCTTCTTCTTCTAAGGCAACACCGCATATATCCCGTTTTTGAAGGCGGATATAGAAAAGTTCTCAG